>JBBTDS010000162.1:2642-4031 GCA_038060875.1 Acidobacteriota bacterium
AGCCGGCCCCGGCGAAGCCCGACTTCCCCGACACCTCGCTCGCCTACTTCCGCTGGTTCTGGTCTCAGCTCGAGCCCGAGCCCGGCAGCTACCGCTGGGAGATCATCGACAACGCACTCGAAGGCGCGCGCCGCCGCGGCCAGACCCTCGACTTCCGCCTCATGCCCTACGACCAGGGCCACCCGCTGCCTGAGTGGTATCGCAACTCCGGCGCGCGGCGCGCCAACAAGCCCACCGACCAGGACGGCAACATCTGGTCACCCGACGCCGGCGACCCGCTCTATCTGAAGCACTGGAGCGCGCTGGTCAGAGCCGCCGGCGCGCGCTACGACGGCCATCCCTACCTCAACAGCGTCGATGTCTCCTCGGTCGGCTACTGGGGCGAGGGCTGGGGACCTTACCTGCCCGACTGGCCCACCCAGCAGGCGCTCATCGACATCTACTTCGAGGCCTTCCGGCGTACGCCGCTGCTTATGAACTTCGACGAGCCGCGCGCGCTCGCCTATGGGGTCAACCGCGGCGCCGGCTGGCGTCTGGACTGCTGGGGCGACCTCGGCGGACGCGGCAAGGGCATGATGCACATGGTCGACATGTACCCGCAGCAGGTGGTGCGCACCGGCATTCAGGACGCCTGGCAGCGCGGCGCCGTGTCGCTCGAAACCTGCGGCACGCCCCTCTCCTGGAAGCAGTGGAGTTACAAGGACAAGGACATCGACTACTCCCTCGCGCAGGCGCTCCGCTGGCACGCCACCTCGATCAACATCAAGTCCACCGCCATCCCGCCCGAGTGGAAATCGCGGTTCGAGGAATTCCAGAAGAAGATCGGCTACCGGTTCATCCTGCGCAAGCTGGAACACCCGCGCGCGGTGCGCGCCGGTCACATGACGCAGGTGAGTATGTGGTGGCTCAACGCCGGCGTCGCGCCCGTCTACCTTGAGTACAAGCTGGCCATCGAGCTGCGTTCACCGGAGGCCGCCGCCGTCATCCGCACCTCCGCCGATCCGCGCAAGTGGCTCCCCGGCGACGCCCTGGTCGAAGAACCGCTCTACGTCCCGGAGACGCTCAAACCCGGTGCCTACCGCTTCCGCCTCGCCCTGCTCGATCCCCGCACCGGCCAGCCGGCCATCCGCCTCGCCATCGCCGGCCGCCAGCCCGACGGCTGGTACGATCTCGGCCCCATCGAGGTTCAGTAGCCGCCGTGGGGCGCCTACCTGGCGCCGGCGGCCGCGCTGCTCCTGATGGGTAATCGTGGTTTTGCGGAGCCGCCCGCCGCAGACCGCACATCGCTGGTTCTTGTGGCGGGATCTGATGGTCATAGACTCCTCTCCTTCAGGTTAGATTCTTAGATCGAAGATCGCAAACAAGAGTACTCCAACACTTGGAGGGGTA
>JBBTDS010000163.1:0-6293 GCA_038060875.1 Acidobacteriota bacterium
ACGATGTCAGGATCGAGGGCGGCCAGCTCATTATCGAGGACCGCGCGGCCGGCAAGCGGATAACGCTCCCGGCCTCGCTGGGGCTTACTTGATCCGCTCGTCGCGCTCCACCTTGCCGTCGCGGACGTGGATGACGCGGTGGGCGTTCATGGCAATGTCGTGCTCGTGGGTGACCAGTACGATGGTGTTGCCGTCCTGGTGCAGGCGGGCAAACACCGACATGATCTCGTTGCCGGTGGCGGTGTCCAGGTTGCCGGTGGGCTCGTCGGCCAGCAGGATGGCGGGGTCGTTCACCAGCGCGCGGGCGATGGCCACCCGCTGCCGCTGTCCGCCGGAGAGCTCGCTGGGCTTGTGGTACATGCGCGGTTCCAGATCGACCTGGCGCAGCGCCTGCTTGGCGCGCTCGATCCGCGCCTCCGAGGGCATGCCGGCGTAAATCAGCGGCAGCTCGACGTTATGCAGCGCGGTGGCGCGAGGCAGCAGGTTGAAGGTCTGGAAGACGAAGCCGATCTCGCGGTTGCGGATGCGGGCCAATTCGTCGTCGCTCAGGTCGGTCACCAGGTGCCCGTTGATATAGTAGCGGCCGGCGGTCGGAGTGTCCAGGCACCCGATCAGGTTCATCAGCGTGGACTTTCCCGATCCGGAAGGCCCCATGATGGCGACGTACTCGCCTTTGCGGATCTCCACATCCACGCCGCTGACGGCGTGGATCTCCTCGGTGCCCATTACGTACGTCTTCCACAAGTCGTAGGTGCGAATGATGATGCCGTCGCGTCTTAGCTGTTCGCCCTGCTCGACTGCCTTTTCAGCAACCCTGGCCATGATTCCTTCCCTAGTCTGTCTTTACCGGCGCCTTGTTGTCCACCTTCACCCGCGCCTGGTTGCGCAAGGTGCGGATCACCTTGTAGCTGCCGGTGATGATTTCTTCGCCGTCCTTAAGCCCGCTCAAAACCTCGATGTCGGTGGCCCCGGTGATGCCGGTCTCGACCCGGCGGAATACGGCGCTGTCGGCGCCGACCACAAACACGCCCTGGATCTCTTCCTTCTTCGCTTTCTCAGCGGCCGGATCGGGCCTGGAGGCGGCCCGCACGCTCCCCTTGGGCGGCGGCTCCAGGTCGCCGCGCTGGCGGACGGTGAGCGCCTGGATGGGGATGGTCAGCACCCGGCTGCGGGTGGCGGTAGTGACCTTGGCCGTGCAGGAGAGACCGGGGCGGATCTCCTCGGGCGGGCTGTCGAGCGCGATGACGACCTTGAAGTCCTTGGCTTCCTGGCTGGAGATGGCGCTCTGCGAGGCGGCCAACCCGGAGGACCGCAGAATGGCGGTGTTGCCCATCTCGATCACGCGTCCCTTGAAGGCGCGGTTCGGAATAGCGTCGATGGTGATGTCGGCGACCTGGTCGAGCTTCACGTTGACGATGTCGGTCTCGTCCACCTTCACTTCGGCGGTGATGAGCGACATGTCGGCGATGGTCATTATCAGGCTGGCCGGCGAGTTCTGGATGCCGGGCACAACGGTTTCGCCGACCCGCACCGGCAGGTTGGTCACCACGCCATCCAGCGGGGCCACCGCGTAAGTGCGCTGGAGGACGTCGGCGGCGCGGCGCAGGTTCGCCTGGGACACGACCACTCGTTTCTGCGTGGCCGCGAGCTGGGAGAACACCTGGCCGCGCTGGGCGCGAGCCTGGGCCTGCCGCGCCTCGGCCTCGCGGACGCCCGCCTGCCGGGCGTCCACTTCCGTCTTCCGCTGCTCGAATTCCTGGCGCGACATCAGCCCTTGCTGGACCAGCTTCTCGGCGCGGGCGAAGTTCGATCGGGCCTGCTCCACTTCCGCCTTGGCGCGATCCAGCGTGGCCTGGGCGGTAACCAGGTTCTCATCGGCTGCCTTGACTCCGGCTTCGGATGCCGCTGAGTCCGCTTCCGACGAGCTCAACCCCGCCGTCTGGGCCGCGACTTCCGCCTCCGGCTGCACCGACTCCAACCGCGCCAGCAACTGGCCCTTGCGCACCCGGTCGCCTTCCCGGACCAGGATCCCGACGATGCGCGACGGCGCCATGGCGTTGGTGCCGATGTTGATGTAATTCCGGGGCTTGATCTCCCCCGATGCCGTCACCAGCGAGACCAGGGGGTCCTGGCGAACCACGCGGCCGGTCTGCACTACCACCACCCCGCGCTGGCTGTACTTGACGCCTCCGTAGACGCCCCCGGTGATGACGATGAGCGCAATAATAACGAGCCAGATCTTCCACTTACGCTTCACACGGATCTCCTCTTAGCAAAGACGACCGGCACTGCCGAAATGTTCCGCGCCACTATCATGGTAGCACTGGCGGGACAGCCATCCCTGCCTGTCGGTGACCGTGGGGCAGGCGGGGCAGGCATTCCTGCCTGTCATGGGCCCATCCGTTGGGCCTCTGCCGCCAGGGGTCCCATATATTGTGGTCCGCTTTACTTTCCGTCCAATTCCGGCTACCATAGAGTCATCCCCCCGAGCGGGCGAGATGGACTGGCCCGGCGAGCACGCGGCAACTATAGGTGTGTAACGAGGTCAAAGGACTGTGCTGAAACTCAAACGCGTCGAGCTTCAGGGTTTTAAGTCGTTTCCCGACCGGACGGAGTTGCGGTTCGATGGGGCGGGCATTGCCGCCATCGTCGGTCCGAACGGGTGCGGGAAGTCCAACCTGGCTGATGCCGTCAACTGGGTGCTGGGCGAGCAGTCGGCCAAGACTCTGCGCGGCAGCCGCATGGAGGACGTGATCTTCGCCGGGACGCGCGACCGCAAGCCTCTCAGCCTGGCATCGGTCACCATGACGCTGGTCGAGCCGCCGGATCCGCTTCACATTGCGGACCAGCCCGGCAAGGCCAACGGCTCCCCAGTCAACGGCAAAGGCGCTCCCGCCCAGCCCCGGGACATCACCATCACCCGGCGGCTGTTTCGCTCCGGCGACAGCGAGTACCTGATCGACGGCCGCCTCGCCCGGCTGCGCGACATCCAGGACATCTTCATGGGCACCGGGCTGGGACCGGAGCACTACGCCATCATCGAGCAGGGGCGGATCGGCCAGATCCTCAGCTCCAAACCGCAGGACCGCCGCCTGGTGATCGAGGAGGCGGCCGGGGTCAGCCGCTTCAAGGCCAAGCGCCGGCTGGCCGAGGCCAAGCTGGAAGGCGCCAAGCACAACCTGGAGCGGGTGTTCGACATCCTGGAGGAGGTCGGCCGCCAGGCGAACTCGCTCAAGCGTCAGGCCGCCAAGGCGCGGCGCTACGAAGACCTGAAGGCGCAGATGAACGGCCAGTTGCGGCTGGCGCTGGCGGCGCGCTACCGCATGCTGGAGCGCGAGGCGGCCAAGATCGCGCTGGACCTCAACCTGGCCACGTCCGGGTTGCAGTCGCTGGCCGCCCAGGTAGCTGAAGGTGAGCAGGCGCACGGCCGCACCCAGGCCGCCGCCTACGAGACCGAGGCCCGGCTCACCGAAGCCCGCGGGCGGCTGGCCGAGCTGAACCTGGCGCTGGAGCGCACGCGGGGGCGGCTGGAATCTCAGGCGCAGCAGATCGAGACGATCGACCAGCGCCTGTCGCAGGGCGAGACGGAATCCCGCGATCTGGACGCGCGCCTGGCCGCGCTCACCGAAGAGGCGGCTGCGCACCGCCAGGCGCTCGATGATCTCGAAAGCCAGACCCGCTCGGCCCGCGAGCGCCTGGAGCGCAAGGACCAGGAGCGGGAGGGGATCCAAAACGCGGTCGCGGATCGCGAGCTCGCCATTGAGAACTCGCGGCAGACGGTGCTGCGGCTGCTCGGCGAGACGGCCTCGCTGCGCAACCAGTTGGCCCAGATCGACGAGTACCTGGCCGCCATCGAGCGGGACACCGCCAAGGCGCTCAGGGAGGACCAGACGGCCTCCTCCGACCTGGAGTGGCTCGGCCAGGCCCGTAAAGAGCTTTCCGAGCAGGCGGCCGAACGGCAGATGGAGCTGGCGACGGTAACCGACGAGCGACGCACCGTGGAGGCCGACCTCGGGACCACCAAGGAAGAGGCGACCGCGACGCGACGCGAGCTGGAACGCCTGCGGACCGAGTTCGCCGACCTCAAGGCGCGGCGCGATTCGCTGGAAGAGATTCTTTCGCACCACGCCTACACCACCGAAGCGGTGAAGCGGTTGTTCACCGCCATTGAGCGCGGACAGGCGCAAGGGTTGAAGCCGCAGGGGGTGCTGGCCGATTTCGTCGAGGTCGAGCCGGCCTACGAGAAGGCCGCCGAGGAGTTCCTCCACGAAGAACTGGAGTACGTGCTGGTCGAGGACTGGCGGCAGGCCGAGTGCGGCCTGGAGCTGATGCGCGGCGCGCTGGAAGGGCGGGTCACCTTCCTGGTGCACCCGCCGCCCGACGCGCGGCCGGCGCCCGCGCCGGGCCTCGACGGCGCCCCCGGCGTGACCGGCCGCCTCAGCGATGTGCTTCGGCTGACCAACGGCTTGGGCGGCGCGGCTCTCCAGTGCCTGCCACGCCTGGCGTGCTGCTTCCTGGCCGCTGACCGCGAGGCGGCCCAGCGGCTGGCGCTGGCCCATCCCGATTTCTATTTCCTGCTGCCGGACGGCATCTGCTACCACGGGCACGCGGTGAGCGGGGGCCGGAAGACATCCAGCGGGCCGCTGGCGCTCAAGCGCGAGCTGCGCGAGCTGAAGGCGCAGACGCAGTCGCGGAACAAGCAGCTCGAGGAGACCGCGGCGCGGCTGGAGAAGCTGGAAGCGGAGATCGCCGGGCTGGAGCGCGAGGTCGAGCGGCTGCGTGGAACACAGCAGGCGCAGGAGCGCGAGGCGCTCGCCATCGACCACGAGATGAAGAAACTGGCCGAGGAACTGGCGCGCGCCGGCTCGCGCCTTTCGGTGGCGCGGCTGGAACTGGAGCGCCTGGGGCGCGAACGGGAGCGTTCCGCCGGGCAGCGCGAGAGCAACCTGCGGGCGGTTGAAGAGAAAGAGCGGCTTCGCCAGCAGCACGAGCAGGCGCTCCACGCGGCGCGTGCAGATCTGGAGCGGCTCAAGACGGAGGCGGCGCGCTGCGTCGAGGAGCACTCCAGCCTGCGGGTCGAGCTGGCCGGCTTCGAGGAGCGGCGCCGGGCGGAAGCGGCCGCGATGGCGCGGCTGGAGAGCCAGGTCCGCGAGCTGAGCGGGCGCCGCGGGGAGACCGGCGGCGAGATGGAGCGGCTCGGGGCCGAGCGCGCGCGGCTGGCGGCCGACAACATCGAGATGGAACGCAAGATCGTCTCGCTGAACGGCGAGATTTCCGAGGCCGAGGCCGCCGTCGAACGGCTGGCGGCGGAGGAAGTCAGTCTCCGCCAGGAGCTGGCGGCGCTGGAGGAGAAGCTGAAGCGGTTGCGCGCCGAGGCGCAGGCCGCTCAGGAGAGCCGGTCGCAGATCGAGGTGGATCTGGTCCGGCGGCAGGCCGAGCTGCGGTTCCTCGACGAGACCAGCCGCAAGGAGCTCAACGCGCCGGCGGCCGAGCTGGAGACGGCCGAAGAAATCCCGCTCGACACCGAAGGCGTGGCCGCGGCCGAGCAGCGCTACCAGGAGATCAAGGCGCGGATCGACGCGCTGGGTCCGGTGAATCCCGAGGCGCTCCAGCAATACCGCGAGGCGCAGGAGCGCTACAACTTCCTCAACGTGCAGCGGCAGGACCTGCTGGATTCCATCCGCGACACCGAGAAGGCCATCCAGGACATCGACGCCGAATCGCGCAAGCGGTTTACCGACGCGTTCACCGCCATCAACGCGCACTTCCGCGAGCTGTTCCGCACCCTGTTCAACGGCGGCACCGGCGAGATGCGGCTGGCGGACGAGAACAACGCAGCCGAATCGGGCATCGAGATTGTGGCTTCGCCGCCTGGCAAGCGGCTACAGAACGTGCTGTTACTCTCCGGGGGCGAGAAGGCGCTCACCGCTCTCGCCCTCCTTCTTGCCATCTTCAAGTTCCAGCCCAGCTCGTTCTGCATCCTCGACGAGGTGGATGCGCCGCTGGACGACCCGAACATCGAGCGGCTGATGCGGCTGGTGGGCCAGATGGCCGGCCAGACGCAGTTTATCCTCATCACCCACGCCAAGCGGACGATGGAAGCGGCCCAGGCGCTTTACGGGGTGACGATGCAGGAGCCGGGGGTCTCCAAGCTGGTCTCGGTGCGGTTCGAGAACCCGCCGCCACCCCCGCCGCCGGCGGCCCCGGTGGAGTATGCGCCGGTGACGTAGCTTGTGTCGCAGCCCGCCCAGTATGCCCCGCTGGCCTCCGTGTGGGAGGGGGAAGACGCCGAG
>JBBTDS010000163.1:6393-18995 GCA_038060875.1 Acidobacteriota bacterium
ACTTGGACTTGATTCAAGCGGCGACCGCCGCTGGATTCCGCGCCTGCGACTGCATCGTGAAGATCCGCAGGGGACCGATCATCGACCCCAGGTGGAAGATCGCTCACCATAGCCGGCGCCAGCACTGCTACTGGCTGGTGTTCAGAAAATCGGCAAGATGCGAATGACTACGCCCACACCGGCCCTTCCGCCTGCACCTCTCGATGGCGCGCCAGCAGGCGCTCCTTCATTTCCTTGAGGCGGCGCGGTTCCTTGCTTGAGAGGTCGGTCTTCTCGCCGGGATCGTCGCGGAGGTTGTACAGCTCGAACTCGACCAGCCGGGCCTGCTTGATCGGCGGCATGTCTTCCTTGGGGTCGAACGAGCCGCCCGAAGCGCGCGGGGAGGGCTGGTCGGGAATGCCGAGGATCTTCCAGTCGCCGCTGCGCATCGATGCCTTGGGGCGGCTCAGCGCGTTGTAGTAGTGCCAGTAGAGCGGCGCGCCGCGTTCGATGCGCTTTCCCTCCAGTGCGGGCAGGAAGCTGGCCCCGTCGAGCGCGCGGCCGGTGGGCAGCCTGGCGCCGGTCATCGCGCACAGCGTGGGCAGCACATCGACGAACGCGACCGGTTCGGGGCTGACCTCGCCGGCGCGCGCCCTGCCGGGCCAGCGGAGGATGCCGGGCACGCGGTAGCCGCCCTCGTACATGTGGAGCTTCATGCCGCGCAGCGGGCCAGGCGAGCCGTGCGAGCGCCACGAGCCCTTGTAGCGGTTCAGTGTCTCGGGGCCGTTGTCGCTGGTGAAGAAGACGAAGGTGTTGTCGCGCAAGCGCGCTTCATCCAGGTGGCGCATCAGCCGGCCGAACTCGTGGTCCATCTGCGTGACGTTGCCGTAGTAGAGCGCCTCGCCCGGCTTGGTGGCGCGAGGGTACATCGAGCTGAACTCCGGATCCGTCGCCACCGGCTCGTGCGGCGCATGGAAGCACACGAAGAGACAGAACGGCTGGCCCGAGCGCAGCCCCTTCAGCCACGAGATGGCTTCGCTGACGATCAGCGTGCCGGAGTTGCCCTTCAGCGGGCCGGCCGGCGTGCCGTTGCGCACGAAGTTCTTCGGGTCGGCGTGGCTCGGCTCGGCGTTGTTCTGGGTCGAGAACCAGTGATCGAACCCGTGATCGGAGGGCTGCGGCTGCTCGGGCGAATTGAACTTACCGTTGCAGTGCCACTTGCCGGTGTGGCAGGTGGCGTAGCCGCCGCCCTGCAGGATCTGCGCGAACGTGAGCTCCTCGCGCCGCAGGTGCATGACGTTGCCGGCGGGGATCCAGTTGTAGACGCCGAGCCGGTCGGGGACGCGGCCGGTGAGCATCCCCGCCCGTGACGGCGAGCAGACCGGCGCGGCCGCGTAGCAATCGGTGAAGCGCACGCCCTCCTGGGCGAAGCGGTCGAGGTTGAGCGTGCGGATGACGGGGCTGCCGTAGCAGCCGAGGTCGCCGTAGCCGAGGTCATCCGAGAGAACGATGACGATGTTGGGCCGCGCGGCGGGCGCCGCCGCGGCGGCCAGGGTGGCGAGAAACCGTCTGCGATCCAACATTAAATTAGTGAAAGCGTAGCCTGTCACCGAATTAGGCTGTGCTTTTTGCCGAACAGGAAGTAGATGGCCGAGCCGATGACGAACCAGACCGCGAACCGCAGCCAGGTCTGGAGCGGGAGGCTCAGCATCAGGACCAGGCAGGCCAGGATCGAGACCAGCGGCAGCCACGGCGCCAGCGGCACGCGAAAGCTGCGGGGCCGAGCCGGCTGCGTCCGGCGCAGCACGATCACGCCGGCCGAGACCACCATGAAGGCGAACAGCGTGCCGATGTTGGCCAGGTCGGCGAAGGTGCCGATGTCCCAGATGCCGGCCGGGAGGCCGACGAACAGCCCGGCCACCCAGGTCGAAATGTGCGGCGTGCGGTGGACGCGGTGGATGCGGGAGAAAGCCGCCGGCAGCAGGCGGTCGCGCGACATGGCGAACCACACCCGCGCCTGCCCGTACTGAAAGACCAGCAGCGAGGAAACCATGCCCATCAGCGCGCCGACGCCCACCCAGCGCCGGATGGATTCGTAGCCCAGCGCCTTCAGCGCCTCGGCCACCGGGGCCGCGTTGTTCAACGTCTTGTAGCTGGCGATCCCGGTCAGCACCAGCGCGACCGAGACGTAGAGCACGGTACAGATGATCAGGCTGGCGATGATGCCGAACGGCAGGTCCTTCTGCGGGTTCCGTGATTCTTCGGCCGCGGTTGAGACCGAGTCGAAGCCGATGTAAGTGAAGAAGACGATGGCGGCGCCGGTCAGCACGCCGGGGAATCCGTTCGGCATGAACGGCCGCCAGTTCTCCACCTTCACGGCGCGGGCGGCGCCGACGACGAAGATCAGGATGGCGGCCACCTTGACCAGCACCATCACGTTGTTGGCGCCGGCGCTCTCGCGGACGCCGCGCGCCAGTATCCAGGTCAGCACCAGCAGCACCGCCAGCGCCGGCAGGTTGAACCAGTTGCCGGTGAGCTGGCCGCCGCTGATGACCGGCCCGCTCAACTGCGGCGGCAGGTGGAAGCCGAGCACGCTCTCCAGCAGGTCGTTGAAATAGGCGGAAAAGCCAACCGCCACCGCCATGTTCGAGACGGCGTACTCCAGAATCAGATCCCAGCCGATGATCCAGGCGAAGATCTCCCCGAGGGTGGCGTAAGCATAGGTATAGGCGCTGCCGGCGATCGGGATCATCGAGGCCAGCTCGGCGTAGCAGAGCGCGGCGAAACTGCAAGCAAACGCGGTCAGCAGGAACGAGAGCGAGATGGCCGGCCCGGCGCCGGGCCGCCCGATGGTCGAGACGGCGTCGGAGCCGTGGCGTAGCAGGTCGAGCACCGGCGCGTGCAGGATCGAGCGATAGCTGAGCGTCTCGCCGGCCGCCGCCGTGCCGGTGAGGATGAAAATGCCCGAGCCGATGACGGCGCCGACGCCGAGCGCGGTCAGGCTCCACCGCCCCAGCGTCCTGCGCAGGCGCTTCTCGGGATCCTCGGCCGCGGCGATGAGCTGGTCGATGCTCTTCGTTCGGAATAACTGGTTCACGCGGCGCCGCGACCTTATCTCTTTCGCTGGCCTCTGACCTGGTGTCTCACCTTTCGCTTGGCCGAGCCGCGGGGCGTGCCGCTCGGGCGCTTCGCTTTCGGCGCCGCCTTCTTGCGGGCCGCGCGCTTCAACGTCTTTCGTTCTGCTCTATCGGTTATGTTTTTCGTGTTCATCTTGTACGTATTGTTCCATGAGTTTCTTCAAGCCATGGCCTGGGAAACTTACCGTGATTTTCGCATGCTCGCCCTCGCCCTCGCGGCGCACGATAGTGCCCTTGCCGAAGCGCGGATGCTGGATGGTGGAGCCGGGGCGCTGCGGCTTGTTCGGGGCCGGCCGGCGGCGCGGGAGAGGGACCGGGGGCGGCGGCGATTTGGGGACGGCGTGGCGCGCGCCGAAGAATTCGGCGACGTTGCGGCGGACAGTCTCGCCGACCTCGTACCGTTCCGCCCAGAGGTCCCCCTCCAGCTCCGAGGTCTTCTCGCCGAGTTCCTCAACGAGCTGGTGCGGAACCTCGCTCAAGAAGCGGGATGCGACCGTGGACTCGGGCAGCCCGCTGGCGTACCGGCGCCGCTGCCTGGCCCAGGTGAGGAACAGCCGCTGCTGCGCCCGCGTCATGCCGACGTAGAACAGCCGGCGCTCTTCCTCCAGCGCCGTGTCCGAATTCACCGACCGCGAGTGCGGGAACAGCCTCTCTTCCAGGCCGGTGACGAATACCACCGGGAACTCCAGCCCCTTGGCGTTGTGCAGGGTCAGCAGCGAGACCTGCGCCTTCTCGTCCACGCTGTCGGCGTCGGAGACCAGGGCGGCGTGGTCGAGGAATTCCGCCGTGCTCTCGCCGCGCTCCACCGCGTCGGCGGCGGCGTTCACCAGCTCCCGTAAGTTCTCCAGGCGCGACTCGGACTCCGGTGCGTCGTCCTGTTCCAGCATCCTGGCGTAGCCGGTGCGCTCGAGCACCAGGCGGAGAATGTCGTCCACCGTCAGCGCGGAAGACTCCGCGCGAAGTCCCTGCATCAGTCTGCGAAAGGCGGCCAGCGCGGCCCCGGCGCGGGTGGAGAAGCGGCCCTCGTCGAGCACCCGCCCGATGGCGTTCCAGAGGCTGAGGCGATGCTGGAGCGCATGGGCCTCGATCTGCTCGACGGTGGTTTTGCCGATGCCCCGCGCCGGCGTGTTGATGATGCGCAGCAGGCTGACCGAGTCGTCGGGGCTGAGGATGACCTTAAGGTAGGCCAGCGTGTCCCTGATCTCGGCGCGCTGGTAGAAGCTGAAGCCGCCCACCACGTGGTAGGGGCGGCCGCAGCGGCGCAGCGCTTCTTCGAAGGGCCGGGACTGGGCGTTCGTCCGGTAGAGGATGGCCACGCGAGCGCCGGCCTCGGCCGCCAGGAGCCGCTCGATCGTGTCACTGACGAAGTCCGCCTCGTTCAGGCCGTTGGAAGCTTCGTAGACGCCGATCTTTCCGCCGGCGCCGGCGGCCGTCCACAGCCACTTCCCCAGCCGCTGCGTGTTGTGGGCGACCACGGAGGAGGCCGCTTCCAGGATGTTCTTCGTCGAACGGTAGTTCTGTTCGAGCCGGATAACGGTTGCGTCCGGAAAGTCCTTTTCAAACTCGAGGATGTTGCGGATGTCGGCCCCGCGCCAACTGTAAATGGACTGGTCCTCGTCGCCAACCACGCACACGTTGCGGTGCGCCTGGGAGAGCAGCCGCATCAAGTCGTACTGGCTGCGGTTGGTGTCCTGGTACTCGTCGATGAGCAGGTAGCGGATGCGGTCGTTGTATGCCTCGCGGGTGGCCTGGTGGCGCCGCAGCAGGCGCACCGCTTCCAGCAGCAGGTCGTCGAAGTCCAGCGCGTTGGCCTGGCGGAGGCGGCCGTCGTATTCCTCGTAGACCTTGGCCAGCCGGCCGCTCTTGGGATCCTTGGCCGCCTTGTAGAGATCCTCCGGCCCCTGGTTGTGGTTCTTGGCGAAGCTGATGCGGCCGAGCGCGGCCCGGCACTGCATGAACTGCTTCTCCTCCAGGCCTAGCTCGCGGTAGACGGCCTTGATCACCGCGAGCTGGTCGTCCTCGTCGTAGATGGTGAAGTTGCGCGTGAAGCCGGGGCGCACCTCGGCCAGCGGCTCCCCGTCGCGTCGCAACAGGCGGACGGCGAAGGAATGGAAAGTGGAGACGGTCAGGCCCGCCAGCGTGTGGCCGCCGCTCAGCAGGGCGGCGACGCGCTCCTTCATCTCGTTGGCGGCCTTGTTGGTGAAAGTGACGGCCGCCACGGCGTGCGGCGGCACGCGGCCGGCATGGATCAGGTGGGCGATGCGGTGGGTGATGACACGCGTCTTGCCGCTGCCGGCCCCGGCCAGGATCAGCAGCGGACCGTCGCCGTGGGCCACGGCCCGGCGCTGCTCGTCGTTCAACCCTTTGAGAAAGTCCATGTGAGACTGTGGTCCACGCGGCGGGACCGGCGGCTACCAGTCGATTCTAACATGGCCCGGTGGGACCGGCATTCTTGCCGGTCAGCGCCGCGCCTCGAAGAACCGCTGGAGCACTTCGAGACATTCCACCGCCAGCACGCCCTCGACGATCTCGACGCGGTGGCTGAGCAGCTCGGAGTCGGCCAGACGGAACTTGCTGCGGACGCCGCCGAAGCGAAGGTCGCGCGTGCCGAAGACCAGCCGGCGGACGCGGGCCGCGACCAGCGCGCCGGCGCACATCACGCAAGGCTCGAGTGTCACGTAGAGGGTGGCGTCCTCGAGCCGGTAGTTGCCGAGGCGGGCGGCGGCCTCGCGCAGCGCCAGGATCTCGGCGTGGGCGGTCGGATCGGACAGCGCGATGGACGAGTTGCGCCCGCGCCCCACGACGGCGCCGTCCGCGGCCACGACGAGGGCGCCGACGGGGACCTCGCCGGCCTCGGCGGCCTCGCGCGCCAGGGCCAGCGCCTGGCGCATGTAGTCTTCGTGGGCCAACGCGGCCAGTTTAACCGCCAGCCGGACGGCGGAGCAACCCGGCTGCCTTGCGTCCCCCGCGGGCGCGCAGTAGACTTGCAGCCTATGCTGCATCCAAACCAAGCCCGGCGTGTCGCCATCCGCGCGATCGAGCCGCGGGACCGCTCCGAGGTCGGGGCGCTGATCCAGGTGTCGCTGAATTTCTGGTACCAGACGCATGGCCGCCCTCCTACCTTTTCCGGCAACCCGACGGCCGCCGACGTCTTCTTCGAGGTCTATGACGCGCTCGAGCCTGGCTGCGCGGTGGTGGCCGAGGACACGCTGAACGGACGGCTGGCCGGCTCCTGCTTCTTTCATCCCCGGCCCCGCCACGTCGGCCTGGGAATCATGAACGTCCACCCGAACTACTTCGGCAGCGGCGTCGGCGCGGGGTTGCTCCGGAGCGTCATCGACTACGCCGAGCGCGAAGGCAAGCCGGTGCGGCTGACGCAGAGCGCCTTCAACCTTGACTCCTTTTCGCTTTACACGCGCGCCGGCTTCGTGCCGCGCTGCGCTTTCCAGGATATGTACGTGCGCGTGCCGGAGGAGGGGCTGAAGGTTGCGCAGCCCGACGCGGGCCGCCTCCGCGACGCGACGCTCGCCGACGTCGCCGCCATGGCCGCGCTCGAACTGGAGGTCAGCGGCATCACCCGCGAGCAGGACTACCGCTTCTGCATTGAGAACGCGCTCGGCTGCTGGCACGTCGCCGTATACGAAGGCGACCGCGGGCGGATCGACGGATTCATGATCTCCTGCGGGCATCCCGCCTTCAACATGGTCGGCCCCTGCGTGGCGCGCTCCGAGCGCGAGGCGGCGGCGCTGATCCTGGCCGAGCTGGACCATTACCGTGGACGCGCGCCGCTGTTCCTGATCCCGGTGGAGCGCGCCGGCCTGGTGCGGCAGATGTACGAGCTGGGCGCGCGCAACTGCGAGCTGCACTTCTGCCAGGTCCGCGGGGAGTTCCAGCCCTTCCGCGGCCTCAGCCTGCCCAGCTTCCTGCCAGAGACGGGGTGAGCGCTCTGCACCACAGTGGTGCAGTCGGCGTACAATGAGACTATGCCGAGTCGAGCTAAGCCGGTTCGCCAGAGCGTGACGATCCCGGCCCCCTTGGCGGCCGAAGTCCGGCGGGTGGCGAAGGAGCGCCGTCTCACCATGAGTCGCGCTCTGGTCAGCCTGGCCGAGCGCGGCGTTCAGGCGGAATTGGATGCACGGCAGAATCTCAAGACCGCCTACCGGCGGTTCATGAAGGAGCAGGAGCCGGCCCCGAAAGACGAGGCCGGCAAGGAGCTGATCCGCGCCATCTTCGGGAAGGACGCCATTGCCGAAGATCAGGTTCTCTGATCTGCCTCGTGGTCTCTGGCAGCACCTGCTCGAACGAGTCCAGCAGCGCGAGATCACGCTTGCCGACCTCAGCCGGTTGCAGGAGTGGGTCAAGTCGGACCCGGAAGCACCCGACGGCGACTGGTACAAGGACTTCGGTTCCTTCAAACTGTGCGGTTCGGGTGAGTACTCGCCCACGGTCCTCACGAAGGACATGAAGCCTTACGGCCAGAAGATGGAATAGCCTCAAGCAAACTGCCGCTCGGGTCCAGGCGGATCCGGGCAGTGGTTACGGCTCGATTGGCCAGGCCTGGGCGACGGTGCGCCAGATTATGCCCTCGTCCACCGCCTCGTACTCGTGGCGGTACACGTTGCCGGCGGCGGCCACAGCCACCCAATCGATTTCGGGATGCCGGTCTTTGAGTTCGGCCGGCAGTCGGCGCGATGCCTCCGAGATGATCTCCAGCGGATGTTCTCCAGGATGTCGCGCAGCCGCTGGGCGGGGTTCTTAGAAGGCATTGACGGAGTCGCGCACAATGCTCTCACGCAGGAGCGGCTTCAGAGTCTTGCGATTCACGACGTCCCCCGCCCCGCCGAGCAGTTCACCGATGTAGAGTTTCAGCCGCGCGTATTCGAAGACGCCGATCGGCCGTTCGGGATCGAGATCCACAAGGACATCGATGTCGGAGTCGGGTCGGGCCTGTCTCCGGGCGACCGATCCGAACACGGCAGCGTGACGGACCCCAAGCCGGTACACTTCGGCCTCATGCGCCTTCAAGGTCCGCAAGACCTCGTGCAGATTCGAAGGCATCGTCAACCACAAGTCTACCAGAACGCAACCGGACATCCCCCACAGCGGCATCGCCTCCCGAAGGACACTGTCGCGCAAATGCCAGTGCGGCGATCGCTCGGTCGATGCGGAAGCTCTATTTCAGTCCGCCGATGGGGACTCTGGAACGACAGCGTGGCTTGATCCTGCCAAACTGGATCCGTCCCCCACCGGCGGTCTGCTAAGCTGAAGGGTTCGCAGCATGGACGCTGGCTCTCTCTGCTTAAGTCTCACTCCGCACGGCCGGCTCGTCTTGACTCACGACGCCGACGCACCGCGTCTTGAAAGCGGGCTTCGAGACCGTTTGCTGCGAGCTTTCGAACGCGGATCGGGCCACGGGCTTCTGCTGCTGGGAGCGGACGAAGCTGGGACCGCGCTGCCGCCGGTGCATTCCTATTGGCGCGAATTCGGCGCGCGCTACGTGACCGCTCTCTGCACCCGGCAGGATAGCGATGCGCCGCGGAAGGGAGTGCGCGTTGCTGCCCCTCCAGACGAAGAGCTGGAGCGCATGGCGCTGGCAGCGCCGCCCATGATTGGCGCGGAGTATCTGACAGCCCCAGTGCTTGAGGCTTTGTGGCAGGAACTTGACGCGGCCTTTGGCATTGAGTTGTCCGAATCCAAATGCGGCGTGCAGGATTTTCTGAGGCGCCGGAATCCGGCATGGAACCTGGTGGGCCGCGTGCATTTCAATATTGCCGAGAACCGCAAGGACTCGGACGCCCCGTTCGCATTTCTCGCGACCTATACCACGCGGTTATCGGCGCAGGCCAAGGCGCAACATCTGCCGCTGGGGCAGGCGCTGCGCGAGTACGCGGGCGCGGCAAACAAGGAACGGCTCTTGTCACTACTCGTTCCGGTGCAGCGGGCGTCGGAAACGTGCCCGTGGCTGAGGGCCATGGTCGAAGCGGGTGAGATCTTTCATCCGCTGCGCTGGACGCCGCGGGAAGCCTTGCAGCTTCTGAGAGACGTCCCGCACCTGGAGACGGCGGGCGTGGTGGTTCGCATGCCGGCGGCGTGGCGGGGCAATCGTCCGCCGCGGCCGCGAGTGACGGGCACCGTGGGAGCTAAGGCCCCGTCGGGGCTGGGACAGAACGCGCTGCTCGATTTCCGCATGGAAGTCACGCTCGACGGTGAACCGCTCACATCCGCCGAAATCCGCGATCTGCTGGCTAAGACGGATGGGCTCGCGTTGGTGCGAGGGCGGTGGATCGAACTCGACCGCGAGCACCTGCAAAGCATGATCGAGCGCTTCCGCGAAGTGGAGCGCACGGCGAAGGACAACGGCCTGGCCTTCGGCGAGGCCATGCGGTTGCTGGCTGGCGCGGACGTCGCCGCCGAGGATACGGCTGCCGCGGCCCACGCCGACTGGACGCAAGTGGTCGCCGGCCCCTGGCTGGCGGAGACCTTGAAGGGGCTGCGCAGCCCGCAGGGGTTGGCGCAAGTCGACCCCGGCGATGCGCTCGCAGGCGTGCTGCGGCCCTACCAGCAGGTCGGCGTGCGCTGGCTTTATCTCCTCACGAAACTCGGTCTCGGAGCGTGTCTTGCCGACGATATGGGACTCGGCAAGACCATTCAGGTGCTTTCGCTGCTGCTGGTTCTCAAGCGCCAGCACAGCGCGAAGCCGCAGCCGAGCCTGTTGGTCGCACCGGCATCGCTGCTCGCCAACTGGGCGGCGGAAATCGAACGCTTTGCGCCGGGGTTGAAGGCGCTCATCGCCCATCCGTCGGCTCTGCCGGCGGCCGAGCTGAAGGCTCTTGAAGCCGCGCGGCTGCGGGACATCGACCTGGTCATCACCAGCTACGGCTCGCTGCTCCGCGTGCCGTGGATTGCCGAGGTTCCCTGGCGACTGGCCGTGCTGGACGAAGCGCAGGCCATCAAAAACCCCGATGCCAAACAGACCCGCGCCGTCAAGAAACTCAAGGCGGGCGCCAGGCTGGCGCTCACCGGCACGCCGGTGGAGAACCGGCTGGGCGATCTGTGGTCGATTTTCGACTTCGTCAACCCGGGACTGCTGGGAACGCCGAAAGAGTTCGCGAGCTTCGCCAAGCGCCTGGGCGACCGGCCGCACGGCTCCTTCGGGCCGCTGCGCGAGCTGGTGCGGCCGTATATTCTGCGACGCCTGAAGACGGACAAGACGGTGATCGCGGACCTGCCGGACAAAACCGAAATCAAGGCGTTCTGCCCGCTCAGCCGCCACCAGGCCGCACTCTACGAGCAGGCGGTGCGGGAGTTGGCCGAACAACTCGCCGATGCCACCGGGATACGGCGCAAAGGGCTGGTGCTGTCGTTCCTGATGCGCTTCAAGCAGATCTGCAACCATCCCTCGCAATGGTTGGGAGACGGCGCCTGGAGTGAAGGCGACAGCGGCAAATGGGCGCGTCTACGCGACATTGCCGAGGTGATTGCCGCCAGGCAGGAGAAGATGCTCGTCTTTACCCAGTTCCGCGAGGTGACCGCACCGCTGGCCGCTTTCCTCGGCTCGGTTTTCGAACGGCCCGGTCTGGTGCTGCACGGAGAAACCGAAGTGAAGAAGCGCAAGGACCTGGTTCGCCGATTCCAAGAAGACGAAGCCGTGAGGTTCTTCGTGCTTTCGCTCAAGGCCGGGGGTGTCGGACTGAACCTGACCGCCGCATCGCACGTGGTGCATTTCGACCGATGGTGGAACCCGGCGGTTGAGGACCAGGCCACGGACCGCGCCTTCCGCATCGGCCAGACCAAGAACGTGCTCGTGCACAAGTTCGTCTGCCGCGGTACCGTGGAAGAGAAAATCGACCAGCTCATTGATTCCAAGCGCCAACTGTCGCAGGAGTTACTGGAGGGCGGCGCCGACTTATTGCTGACGGAGTTGAAAGACGACGAATTACTCAAGCTAGTGGCGCTTGATATCAACAAGGCGCTAAAGGAGGCGTGATCGATGGGGTACTACGGCTGGGGCTGGAGGCCCTATGTTTCGGTTGCGGAGCGGCGGCGCAAAGCGGCGCGCGCGATGGAGAAGCGCAAGAAGCAAGGGCACGCCGTCTCACCTGTCAGCATTGAAGGCCGCGCCATCGCCAAAACCTTCTGGGGTAAGGCCTGGTGCGAGAACCTCGAGCGGTACAGCGATTATGCCAACCGGCTGCCGCGCGGGCGGACCTATGTGCGCAACGGGTCGGTGGTCGATCTGCAGATTACGCCCGGCGCGATCGATGCCTACGTCAGCGGCTCGGAGTTATACAAGGTCGCGCTGAAAGTGGCGCCGGTCGCGAAAGCGCGGTGGAAATCCATCTGCAACGACTGCGCGGGCGCGATCGATTCGCTGGTCGAGTTGCTGCAAGGACGGTTGTCCAAGGGTGTCATGGAGCGGATCTGCCGGCAGAAGCACGGCTTGTTTCCTTCACCAGCTGAGATCCAGCTTTCGTGCAGTTGCCCCGACTGGGCCAGCATGTGCAAGCATGTCGCGGCGGTGCTGTATGGCATCGGCGCGCGGTTCGATCACCAACCCGAACTTCTCTTCCGCTTGCGTGCGGTGGACGAGATGGAATTGATCGTCAAGGCGGGCAAGGCGACTCCACTGGCGAAGCGGGGACCGGCCGCCGGCAAGCTTCTCGGAGGCGAAGACCTCGCCGAGATTTTTGGCCTCGACATGGCGCAGAGCGCCAGTCCCGGCGCGGGGTTGGCCGAGCGCAAACCGGCTAAGCCAAAGCGCGCAGAGAAGGCGGCAGCGGCGCCCGGGGGGAAGCGGAAACCGCGAAAGCAGGCCGCTTCGACGCGGCGCCAGAAGCGGTCGGCGGGCGCGCGGAAGTCGCAGCGACCGGCGGAGGAATAGCGGCCCGCAAGGATGCCCCGCACTCCCGCCCGAAACGGCATGTCAGTGCCTGACCAGGCGAGCGCTCTCCGGCCCTGCGCAGGTCTCTGTGCCTTACCGGCGCACCGGAAGTAGCCACCAACAGTTGCGTGATCGCAACCCGTCCGGACGACTCAGGATGCGGCGCCGGACTCTCGCAGGATTGCGGCGTGCAAGTTGTTGATTTTATGGAGCCACCCGCCGGGGTCGAACCGGCGACCTGCCGATTACGAATCAGCCGCTCTGCCAACGGACGGATCTTCCCCCTACTCTTTTTGGGTAGCTGATAGAGCTGTCAAGAGTTAGTCGCATTTTGAATGCTAATATGTAGGCAGGTAATATGAAATATTGTGGCTTGAGTTGCCGATTGTTTATGCTATTATACAAGCATGTATGTCGCCACTGTCCCCAACCGCTCCTCCCCTCCAGCCATCCTCCTACGCGAAAGCTATCGCCAAGGCGCTCAGGTCAGGACCCGCACCCTCGCCAACCTCTCCCATTGGGATCCCGCTCGCATCCAGGCCCTCCGCCGCGCCCTCCGCGGCGACTTCGACCACCTCTCCACCGATCCCACCAGCGGCCCCGTC
>JBBTDS010000164.1:0-2689 GCA_038060875.1 Acidobacteriota bacterium
AAGAGCCTGGATGCGGGCGCCACCTGGCAGCAGGTTGGGCCGGCGTGCCCCGGCCCAAACCTGGGGCCGTGCCAGTATCAGGAGCTGCTGGTGGCCCCGGGAGATCCGCCGATCATACTGTTCCTGCGCCGCGGCGGCCGCGACTACGGTTACCTCAACCAGCAGAGCGAGCTGAACCGAAGCGTTGACGGCGGCCGGACGTGGACCTCCTCGCCGTTGCCGATCCTGGCCGATGCGACCGCGCTGGCAGTGGATCCTGCCGACTCGAAGGTCATCTACGCAGGCTTCGGCGGCACCGGCGTGAACGGGATCTACCGGAGCCTCGACGGCGGCGCGAGCTGGACGCCGCTTGGCCCCTCGAGTCCGTTCTGGACCGATGCGATCAACACTCTCCTCTTCGTTCCCCTCGGCCCATCCCGGTTGCTGGCGGGCACGCCGGCCACGACGGACGGCTTCGTCACGACGTTGTATATCGCCGGCAGCGGCTTCACGCATTCGAGCTATCTCGGCGGTCCGGGGGCGGACAGCATCGCCGGCCCGAAGGTGGACGAGAGCGGCGTCTACGCGACGGTGGGGACGTCGATTCAGCGGCTCGACTACACCACGGCGCCGTGCGACATCGTGGCGACGCCGCTCGCCGTCACCAGCCACTCTCTCGGCAACACGCACCGCGTGCAGGTGCGCACCGCCGGCGGATGCCAGTGGCGCGCCGAAACGACGGCCCCATGGCTGAAGATTCTCTCGCCCGCATCCGGGACGGGCAACAGCGCCATCGAGGTGCTGGCGGCGCCGAACACAACCGGCAGCGCGCGAACCGAGCAGCTCATGGTGAACGGAGAGGCGGTGGACATCACCCAGGGCGGCGCACCGCCGTGCACCCTTACGCCCCAGGCCGTGCGCGTCCTTTCGAGCGGGAAGAACGACGACGGGTTCTCGTTCACCTTCACTCAGGGGTGCAAGTGGAAGGTAGCGGGCGATGCCGGGTGGCTCACCATCACCGGCGCGGGCGCCGGCGGGTCAGCCGAATGGGTCATCCCTTACACCGCTGAGGCCAACACGTCGCGCAGCGCGCGGCGCGCGACCATCACCGTCACGGCCGCCGGCGACAGCGCGACCGCCGTGCACACCGTGCTACAAGCCGGAACCAACTGCACCGCGCGCCTGAGCGCGTCGGCGGAGCACATCCCGCCCGCGGGTGGGGACGTGACCTTGGATCTGGTCTCCGAGCCCGCCGACTGCGTGGCATGGCTGGCCGACAGCAGCGCCACCTGGGCCGCACTGTTGCCGGGCACGTTTGCCGGCGGCATCGGCAGCGGAAGAGTAACGTTCCGCGTGACGGCGAACACCGGGCTGACCGAGCGCGCGACCCGCCTCCAGATGGGCGGCCAGAGCGTGCGCATTACCCAGGACGCCGTCGATTGCCAGTACCGGCTCGCGCCCGCGACCCAGACCATCGACTCGGCGCAGTTCACCAGCGTCGTCACCGTGTTCACGGCGGCGGGCTGCACATGGACCGCGGTGAGCGACAGCCCGTGGCTGCGCGTCACCGGCGCCTTGCCGCCCCGCACCGGCACGTTCTCGGGCACGCCAGCCGGCAACGGGCGCGTGAACTACCGCGTTGACCAAAACAACAGCGGGGCATCGCGCACCGGCACGATCGCCGTCGGCGGGCGGGCAGTGTTCACCCTCACGCAGGCGCCGGCGGAACCGTAGAAGGGAGGGGCGCTACGGCTCATAAGAACCAAGCCAATATGGACCCAGGGTCACCGGAGCACCGGGCGGCGCATCGAGTCCTGCTGGATCTGGTGACGCCGAAGGAGAGCGACTTCGCTCCCTGGGGAAAGCGGGATCGCGAGGGCGATCGCTGGCAGGATTGCAGTTGCGGTTGCCGGCATTTCGCCCCGCTGGAAGGGGCGCTGGGCGCCGACTGGGGTGTGTGCATGAAGCGGCGTTCTCCTCGGGCGGGGTTGCTTACATTTGAACACCAGGGTTGCCCGGAATTCGAGGCTGGGCCGGAAGGCGGCCTTGGAGAGGCGCATGAGTAGTCAGCGAACCGGCAGCAGCAAAGGAGCACCCGGCAAGCGCACGCTTCATCTGAGCAAAGCGCGGCTTAGGGCGCGAAGGCGGCGGTGTCGGGGGCGTCGGAGCCGTGGGTGGCGTTGCACTCGATGGAGGCGCCGAAGCCGCGGCGGATCGTGCGAGGATGCGGCAACGGGCGTTCTCGATGATGGAAAGGACCTCCCCGGCGTGGCCTTGCGCGGGCCTGGCGGCGCTGTTTGCCCGGCCACAAGCCCGATCACCGGCTTGCGCACATGCTCCTGGATAGACTTCGCGGCCAACTCCTCGGCGTTACTCCCAATCTCGCCGCTCAACACGACGGCCTCGGTCTGTGCGTTCTCGTTGAACAGTTGCTGATCGGGTCGCTCTGGAGAGTGGACCCAAAGCGTGCCCGGCGACTATAGCATCCTGCAGGGAATCGATAGAATTGAGGTGGACGCCTTAACAGAAGCGGTGCCGGTCGCAGCTCTCAGACAGCGCTCCGAGTACACGCACAAATACAACGTGCGGTCGGGACGCCATGGCTGGCTTCGGCTGACCCCTGCGTATTCGGTGAAGATCGTCGAAGAGATCTTGGCGCACGGGCCTGGCCCGACTCGCGTACTGGATCCCTTCTCTGGAACGGCGACTA
>JBBTDS010000165.1:0-4245 GCA_038060875.1 Acidobacteriota bacterium
CTGGCCTCGGCGGAGACGAAGTCCAGCCCGCCGACCGGCGACGGCGCGGCCAGCCAGGACATCATCCCGTGGCGTGGCTGCGCGAAGGTGAGCAGAGCGCGATTCTCCGACTTGCCGGCCAGTTCTTTGTGCTCGACGATCAGGTATCGCACGTCATTGATGCCGATGCGCCGGTACGTCTCGACTTCACGCGGCTGCTGCTGGCGCCCCACGGCCCGCTCCAGGTCGGCGGAGAACAGCCAGTTCACGCCGTTGCGGTACGCCTCGGCGAGGCGGGCGTAGAGCGCCGACTTGGGAAAGCTGCTGGCGCCGGGCCGGTCGATCCGCGCCGCCAGCCTTTGAAGCTGGGCGAGATCCGTAGAGACGGCCACGAAGCCGCCGCGCAGGAGAGCCAGGAGCTGCTCCTTGGCGGGCGCCGGCTCACGGGCCGGGTCGGCGACGATGCGGACAGCGGGCACGAGCTTGTGGATCTCCGCTTCCAGGCCGGGCCGGGTGACTTCAGCAAGGAACAGGGGCGACTCGTAGGCGCCGCGCGCGTTGGGCGAGACGGTCGTCACGATCTCCGGTCCGAGGTAGCCGCTGAAGGCGCGCACCTGGGCGAGGATCATCTCCAGCGCGGCATCGCCGGCGCCTTTGGTTTTCGTCGTCCACCACTCGCGCAGCACGGGGCTGTCGCGGAGCTGTTCGTTGAAGACGCGGTGCCATTCGCCCAGCGTCGGCCCCAGGTTGGGCATCGAAGCGTAGAAGCCGGTGTCCTCGGGCGCCAGCGCCAGCAGCTTGGTCGAGTAGTTAAGCGGCGGGCCTGGAACCGCTTCCAGCTTCTGCTGCAAGACCGACAGCTCGCCGAGCAGAGCGCGGTAGGAATCGGCGTTCCGGCTCCAGGCGATTTCCTCCTTGACGTCCACCGGCGCGAGGCTGAGGTTGGTCGAGAGCTGTTCGCCGGGGCGCAGCACTTTGGTCTGCCCGTCCTGGGCCACGTGCACTTCACCCTCGATCACCGCCACCCGCGAGCCCTTCATGCCGTGGTTGACCGAGAAGATGGTCCCGGTGACCGACACCAGGCACTCTTCGGTGGCCACGTAGAGAGGCCGGGAACGCTGCTTGGCGGCCTGGACGATGACGCCGCCGCGGTCGAGGCGAATCCGGATGCCGTCCCTGCTCTCGGAGATGCGCAGTTCGGTACGGTCGCGCGTCTCGACGAGCGAGCCGTCGCGCAGCCGGATGACTGCGCCGCCCTGCCTGGCGGTGCGGATGCGCTCGCCTTCCTCGATCCCGGCGCCCGGCACAACAGGCGCGGGAGCGCCGGCGGTCATCTTGTAGAGGGCGCCATCGACGGACTCGACGACGGCGCGGCTACCCGGCGCCACCGGCCAGTAGCGCTCGATCGCGAAGTACGCGCTCAGGCCGACGGCCAAAGCTACGGCCGCGGCCACCGCCCATCGCGGAGCGGCGAACCACCAGCTCCGCGCGGGCCTGGGCGTGAACGGAACGACTTTCCGCGCGCGGTCCGCCTTGCGGCAGGCCGGGCAGTCGCGCATGTGGTCCTCTACCAGCAGGGCCCGCGCCGGCGCCAGCCGGCCTTCCCGCCAGGCAGGAATCAGCGCCTGGAAGTCGCCGCAGGTCCTGATGGTCTCGATGGCCGGCGCTTCGGCGGCCTCGGAAATCTTCTCCCAAGCCCGCCCGGCGGCGGCTTTCACCACCGCGGGATCGATCTGTTCGTTGCGAATCTCGTTGATGGCCCGGTCCAGAATCGGATCGAGGTTTTCGTGCTCAGTGCTCATGGTGCCCTCCAATAAAGGAGCGAAGCTCCTCCTGAAGCTGGCCGCGGCTTCGGTGCAGGGTGACGGCCACGTTGCTGAGGGTAAGGCCCAGCATGCTGGCGATCTCGGCGTACTCGTACCCTTCGAAATACCGCAGCGCGAATATCTCGGCGGCCTTGGGACTCAGGCGCGCAATGGCCTGACGCAGCGACTCCCGCAGTTCGCGGGCCGCGAGCCGCCGGTCGGGCTGGAGGCGGGCGTCCTGGACAAGCCTTGGCGCCACCTCCTCCAAGGGAAGGGAGTGCGAGCGCTGCCGCGTCCGGAGCAGATCCAGAGCGGCGTTGACCGCGGCCCGATGCAGGTAGCTGGGCATGTCGGCGATCGGCTCCGTCGCGTGCCGGTCCAGCAGGCGCAGAAAGACGGTTTGCAGGACGTCTTCCGCGTCGCCGGCGTTGCCGGTCACCCGGTAGGCAGCCCGGAACACCCGGCCGTGGTGAGCCTGAAAAACCTGTTCCAGGTCAGCCACCGCCGCCGGAACTGCCTCGGGAACCGCCGCCTCAGCCGCCAGTTGCACCTTTTCCTCCCGCTGGTTGTCCTCATCCATGGAGACTGAGCTCATCGGGAATTATTACATTAGAGGTACGAAAAAGAGGGGCCTTCCGATCCCGCTATTTCAGCACGCCCCGCCCGGCCATGTAAGCCAGAACCAGAAAGCCCCCGCCGAGGGCCACGTTCTGATACCTTCAAACTGGCGTCAGGCAGAGGATGATGCCCAAGGCGGACCCCACCGCCTGGTTGATTCCCAGCAGGGCAGCCGCGCCCGAGGCGGTCCACGCAAGCCGCCGGCTCAGCCCGCGAGCGCGAAGCGACCAGACGCCGCAGGCCACGAGCGCGCTCCCCGCCGCCAGCAGAACGAGGTAGTAGATCTGAGCCTCGCGGGAGATCCTTCCCCAGTTGAGCAGCCCTGGGGGCGCAACCCAGAGGAGCGAGTAAAGGGTCAGCGCCAGCATCCCCTCGGCGACCGGCCGGTGGTTGCTGCCTCGCAGGTTTGGAGCCATCACCGGTAGGGCACGCTAACGCCGGCCTTGGCCTTTTCGGGTCTTCGGCGGCGGCTGCGCCTTCCTCGGGGCGGGCGCCCCTCGAAGCAGTCCTTCCGTGCTCAGGTCTTCGTCCAGTTCCGGCCAGTGGATTCCGTACCCCCCGCCGCAGATCTCCCAACGACTGCGCTGTTTCGGCGAGCCGTGGAGCAGCCTTGGGTACCATGCCAGTGGCACCGTGATGATTCGGCCGTCCATCAGGCTGACACTTAAAACATCCTCGGTCACTTTCACCGAGGCAACGCGTTCATCGGCGGCCAACGCCAAAATACCCATTCCACGCCTCCACGAGCTCTCGCTGGTGCTCCTCTACCAAAGATTGTAGCTTCCGCAGCTCGACGGCTCCAAACCCGAGGTTCCGCGCCACTGCGGGTGGACGGAGCCAGAACTTGGCTGAACGCCTCTCTCTGTCAACATGAATGTGCGGCGGTTCTCGCATGTCATGGCTATAGAAGTAGAACCGGTACGGCCCAACCCTCAAAACCGCAGGCATTCGAGAACAGGTTAGCGAATGTGCCGGCCACAGCGCTCACAGCCCTTCAAGGAAGTCGTTGAACTCCTTTTCCCGGCCCAGGGTGGTGGTGTCACCGTGCCCCGGGATCACCAGCGCCTCCTCGGGCAGCACCAGCAGCTTGTCGCGGATCGAGCGCATGATCTGGCGGTAATCGCCGCCGGGGAGGTCGGTGCGGCCGATGCCGTCGCGGAACAGCGTGTCGCCGGCGATCAGCTTCTGCTCCGACGCTATCCAGAGGCAGATGCTGCCCGGAGTGTGCCCCGGGGTGTGCAGCACCTCAAAGTCCGCCACGCCCACCGTCAGCCGGTCGCCCTCGACCGGTGAGACGTCTATTCGCACCTGTTCCGGCGCCGGAACGCCGAGCCATGCGGCCTGCATCTCCAGGTGGTCGTAGATCACAAGATCGTTCTGGTTGAGGTAGACCGGCGCACCGGTGGCCGCCTTCAGCTTCCCCGCCCCGCCGATGTGGTCGATGTGCGCGTGCGTCACGACAATCGCCTTCACCCGCAGCCCGTGCCGCTCGACCACGCGCAGGATCTCGGCCACGTCGTCGCCGGGATCGATGACCAGCGCCTCGCGGCTCCCCTCGTCGCCGAAGATCGAGCAGTTGCAGGCCAGCATGCCGACGCGAAGGACCTCGTGGATCATATACTTTCATTATGGATGGGCCGGGCTACCAGGCGCTCCGCGAAGGCTGCGCGTGGCTCGATCTCACCGGGCGCGGCGTGATCCGCGTCACCGGCGAAGACCGCGTCCGGCTGCTGCACGCCATGGTGACCAACCACGTCGAGCAGCTCAAGCCCGGCGAGGTCTGCTATGCCTTCTTTCTTAGCGCCCAGGGCCGCATCCTGGCCGACGTAAACCTGCTGTGCCT
>JBBTDS010000165.1:4345-42556 GCA_038060875.1 Acidobacteriota bacterium
CGCACGGTCCGGCTGGAATTCGGCCGCCCCCGCTATGGCGAGGACATCAGCGACAAGTACCTGCCGCAGGAAACGCAACTGCTCCACGCCGTGCACTTCAACAAGGGCTGCTACCTGGGCCAGGAGATCGTCGAGCGCGTCCGCTCGCGCGGCATGGTCCACCGGCTCCTGGTGCGCCTGGCGATCGACGCCGTCGAACCGCCGGAGGCGGGCACGAAGATCACCGCCGGGGAAAGGGAGGTTGGCGAGATCACCTCGGCGGCGTTCTCGCCGGCGGCCGGCAAGGTGCTGGCGCTGGGTTACGTGCGGCTGGGAGAGATCGGCGCGGACGCCCCGCTCGCGGCCGGAGGGCACGCGGCGGAAATCGCGAAGGGGACAGCCTGCGTGTTTCCATCGGGGGCACACGCCCACGGCTGAGAAAAACCAGGAAACACGCAGGCTGTCCCCGAAAAGGCTATGATATTCGGCATGTCGGGCCGAATCCTGCTCCTTTCCGTGCTCGCGTTCACCGCAAGCCAACCGTGTACCGCGCAAGTAACGGCCGTGGCCGTCGGCCACGAATTCCGGCAGGACGACCTGCCGGCCATTGCCACCGCCCCGGACGGCTCCGTCTGGGTCGCCTGGGTGAGCTACGTCGGCGACCGCGACGACCTCGCCATCCGCCACTATCGCGACGGCAAGTGGGGCAACATCCAGTGGGTCCCCAACACCAGCGGCGACAGTTGGCACCCGCAACTGCTGGTCGATGATGCCAGCCGCCCCTGCGTGGTCTGGTCGCAGCAACTGGAGAGCAACTGGGACCTTCACGCGCGCTGCTTCGATCCGGCCAGGCAGGAATGGGGCGCGGCCACGAGGCTCACTTCGGACCCGCTGCCCGACATCAACCCGCGCCTGTGGACCGACGGCAAGGGCAAGGCGGCCCTGGTCTGGCAGGGTTTCCGCGGCCGGAACAGCAACGTCTTTCTGAAGACGTTCGATGGCGCGAGCTGGTCAGCGGAGGTCCGCGTCACCAATCGCGCCGCCAACGACTGGGATCCGGCCGTGGCCGTGGACAGCCGCGGCAACGCCTGGGTAGCCTACGACAGCTACAAGAACGGCGATTACGACGTGTTCCTCACCGAGGTACGCGGCGGCCGCGCGCCACAGGCTGAGGTGACGGTGTCCGCCACGCCGCGCTTTGAGGCGCGCGCCACCGTGGCCGTGGATGCCGCTGGCCGCGTCTGGGTCGCCTGGGAGGCCGGCCAGCCCAACTGGGGCAAGGACCAGGGCTACATACTGCGCAACCGCCGCATCGGCGTGCAGCTCGGCGGCATGCGCGAGCCGCACATCCGCTGCCTGGAGAACGGCCAGTGGCGCGAGCCGGAATCCCCACTGACCTCGGCCTTCAAGGGCAACACCTATCAGCCCGAGGTGTTCTCAGACGGCCGCGGCTCGGTGTGGGTGGCCGCCAAGCCGCGCGTGGTGGCGCAACTGCCCAAGGCCGCCGGCGCTGCCGGCAGGGGCTACTGGGAATACTGGCTGACGCACTACGACGGCGGCAAGTGGTCGCCGGCGGTCGCGTTGCCGAACAGCAAGGGCCGCTCAACCACGCGCAGCAGCGCCGCGCTGGCCACCGGCGGCGAGTTGTGGCTCGCCTGGCCCACCGACAGCCGCCGCGAAGGGATGTACCACCGCCCCATCCGCCAGCAGGTCTACGCGGGGCGGATCGCGGCCCCGGCGCCGGCGGGCGCGCTGGCGCTGCGGGCGGTTACGGAAGATAAGGTTGACCTCAAGCCGGGCCACTCCGACGAGGCCGGCGATTTGCGCGCGCTGCGCGCGCACGTCGTGGTCCTCGGCGGCAAGAAGCACCAGATCGTGCGCGGCGACTTCCACCGCCACACCGAATTAAGTTGGGACGGCGGGGGCGGCGCCGACGGCAACTTGCAGGACAATTACCGCTACCAGATCGACGTGGCCGCCATGGAGTTCGGCGCTTCGACCGATCACCAGGGCGGCGCCTGGCCCTACTGGTGGTGGTACTCGCAGAAGATGACCGACATGTATCACGTGCCGGGCGTGCACGTGCCGATCTTCGGCTACGAGCGCAGCTCCACCTACCCCTGGGGCCACCACAACATGTTCTTCGCCAAGCGCACGGAGGCCAAGGTCACGCCGTTCTTCATGAAGCAGGGGGTGGAGGGCTTCTCGCTGCCGCTCGGGCCGCAAGGCGACGAGTCGGGCATCGGCTCGGGGGCGCTGGTCGAGAACGACACGCGCATGCTGTACGAGGAGCTCCGCGGCCGCGAGGTGGTGGCCATCTCGCACACCTCGGGCACGCGCATGGGTACCGACTGGCGCGACAACGACCCCTTCCTGGAGCCGGTGGTCGAGATCTTCCAGGGCTGCCGCACCAGCTACGAGCAACTAGGCGCGCCTCACGTGGCCCGCGAGCCCGAAGACGCCGCGCACATGAAGCAGGCCGGCTTCGAGCCGCTCGGCATGGTGAACAACGCCTGGGCCAAGGGCTACAAGCTCGGCGTCATCGCCGCCTCCGACCACGGCTCGACGCACATCTCCTATGCGCTGGTCTACACCGACGAGGTGAGCCGGCGCGGCATCCTCAACGCCATCCGCAAGCGCCACACCTACGGCGCCACCGACAACATCCTGCTCGACGTGCGCATGGGGCAGCACTTCATGGGCGACGAGTTCAAGCTCACCAGGCCGCAACCGCTGCGGGTGATGGCGCGCGGCACCAGGCCGGTCGCCCGGATCGACATCATCAAGGACAGCAAGGTGATTTACTCGACCGAGCCCAAGCAGCAGAAGGTCGAGTTCGAGTACACCGACACCACCGGCGTCGCTGGCCGCCACTACATCTACGTGCGGCTGATGCAGGAGGACGGGATGATCGCCTGGTCGTCGCCGATGTTTATTAATTATTGAGCAGGCCATGCCTCGGAAAAGCTGGCTCGCACTGCTGCTGGTGCTCTGGTGGGATAAGCCTCCTGGCTTGTCCTGGCCAGGAGACAAGTCGGGAGACTTATCCTACGTGCTCGTCCGCTGCGGGGCCACCGACACGACCGGGAGGACCTGGAAAGGCTCGCTCGAGGCCGCGTCGGCGGATGCCGAGGTGGCGGCGGTGGATGGCTACCACTTCCAGCCGGCCCGCCCCGGGCCGCACGAGATGCGCGCTGCCGTGGTGTCTGATTCGCAGGGACGCGCCTGGGCGGCCTCGGCTGCCGACTCGCGCGAGGCGATCCTCGACGCCATGCGCCGGCGGCCGGAATACGCTGGTGGTCAATGCCATCGGGACCGGCCCCATCCGCCGCGTGGACGTGATCCGCAACGAACGCTATGTCTATGCCGTGACGCCCGCCGGCCGGAGCGCGGTGAAGTTCACCTACGCCGATCCGGAGCCCGCGCCCGGCGAGAACCGCTATTACGTGCGCGTCCAGCAGGAGGACGGCAACCTGGCCTGGATCTCGCCGGTGTGGGTGAGCCGCTAGCGCGGCGGCCAGGGCGCGCTTTCGCGCCAGACGCCGCGCCGCCGATACCTGTCAGCGGTGATACCGTTGACTCGAGAGAAGAAAGGAGCAATCATGACCGACCAACACAGTACACGACGTGAATTACTTGGCGGCGCGCTCGCCGCGGCCGCCCTGCGGGGAGGGTCCGCGATGGCCGCGCCTCCCGAGGACCTCCGGCTCGGCGTAGCCAGCTACTCGCTGCGCAAGCTCAGCCGCCAGCAGGCGATTGACGGGATCAAGCAACTGGGGGTGAAGTACGTCTGCATCAAGGAATTCCACCTGCGCTACGCGAGCACCCCGGAAGAGCTGACCGCCGGGCGCAAGGAATTCGAGGACGCCGGCCTCACCATCGTCGGCGGCGGATCGATCGACCTGAAGAAGGACGACGACACCGACATGAAGAAGTATTTCGACTACGCCAGGAACTGCGGCATGCCGCTGATGGTGATCGCCCCCACTCAAGAGACACTGCCCCGCATCGAGAAGTTCGTCAAGCAATACAACATCAAGGTGGCGGTCCACAACCACGGGCCGGAGGACAAGTTCTTCCCCACCGCCGAATCCGCGTTGAAGGCGATCCAGGGAATGGACCCGCGCGTGGGGCTGTGCGTCGATGTCGGCCACTCCACGCGCGCGGGCGCCGATCCGGTCGAGTCGATCCGGAGGGCCGGCCCGCGCGTGCTGGACGTGCATATCAAGGACCTGCGCGACCTCATGAAACAGCGCAGCGACTGCCCGGTCGGCGACGGCGCCATGCCCATCGTGGCCATTTTCAAAGAGCTGAAGAAGATCGGGTACAAGGGCTGCGTGAATCTGGAATACGAAATCGACGCCGACAACCCGCTGCCCGGCATGGCCAAGTCCTTCGCCTACATGCGCGGGGTGCTGGCGGGACTGAGAGGGTAGTAGGTTAAGAGCGCCACTGGAATGAGAGTCTACCTCGATGTGTGCTGCCTTAACCGGCCGTTCGACGACCAGCGCCAGGACCGCATCCGGCTGGAAGCTGACGCCGTCGAGCGTGTCCTCGAACGGCTGCACGTGCGCGAATGGGAATGGATCGGAAGCGACGCGATTGCTCTGGAGATCGGCAATACTCTCGACCCCCAGGGCAGGTGCCGGCTGGGCTTGGTGGCTAGCCGCTGAGCTGGCTCGCAAGGGGTACTGACTAGTGGCCACGCTCGACCTCACCGACGAAGAAATCCGCACGCGGGGTCTGGAGGCGTTGCACCGGGAACTGGGTCCCGCTGGGATGGTTCGCTTTCTCAGGCAATTCGAGCTCGGCCGTGGGGACTACTCGGCCGAGCGGCATCAGTGGCTTCGCGGGCAGTCGTTGGAGGATCTGATCGGCGAATTGCGCGGGAGCCGGCGCTGCGAGGACAACCAATAAGCTCGAGCCGGCCTGCTGGGTTATCATCTCTCCATGAAGCCACCCATGATTAGCCTTGGCCTGCTGCTGGCAGCCGCCGCCGGCATCCCGGCGCAGGAAGAAACCTACCGCGACCCCGGCATGAAAACCATCGTTCAGGTCGCCATTGTTTGCGGGGACATCGAGGCCACCAGCAAGCGCTGGGCGAACCTGCTCGGCGTCGCCCAGCCGAAGATCACGCTGACCCGGCCTGGCCGCGAGGTCAAGGTGACCTACCGCGGGCGGCCGTCCGAGGGGCGGGTGAAGCTGGCCTTCATACGCATGGGTCAGGTCGTGCTGGAGCTGATGGAGCCGGTCGGCGGCGACACCAGTTGGAAGGAGTACCTCGACAAGCACGGCGAGGGTGTCCAGCACATCGGCTTCCAGGTCACCGACCTCGAAAAGACAGTGGCCACCCTGAAAAGTCTGGGTATGCCGGAGTTACACCGCGGCCGCTACGACAACGACAACGGGACCTACGTGTACTTCGATAGCCAGCCGAGCCTCGGCGTGACCGTGGAACTGCTCCACTCGGACCCGCCGGCCAAGCGGGAATAGGAAGGGGGCGATCCCCCCTTCAGCTCTTCCCCGGCTTGAGCAGCTTCTCGCGCTGCTCGCGCAGCACCGCCCTGCGGCTGAGCTTGATCTTGTTGCCCTCCAGCGCCAGCACCTTCACCAGGATCTGGTCGCCTTCGCGCAGTTCGTCGCGCACGTCGCGGATGCGGCTCTCGGCGATTTCGCTGATGTGCAGCAGCCCGTCGGTGCCGGGGAAGATCTCTACGAAGGCGCCGAAATCCACCAGCCGGACCACCTTGCCGAGGTAGGTCTTGCCGACCTCGGCCACGGCGGCGATGTCGGCAACCATCTGCCGGGCCTTCTCGGCGGCCGCTTCGTCGGAAGAGTAGATGTGCACGGTGCCGTCGTCCTCAACGTCCATCTTCACCCCGGTCTGCTCGATGATGCCGCGGATGACCTTGCCGCCCGGCCCGATCACCTCGCGGATCTTGTCCAGCGGGATGGTCATGGTGAAGATGCGCGGCGCGTACGGCGACAGCGCGGAACGCGGCGCCGCCAGCACTTCCTGCATCTTCATGAGGATATGCAGCCGCGCCCGCCGCGCCTGTTCCAGCGCCTCCTTCATCAGGGCCGCAGTCACGTTGGGGATCTTGATGTCCATTTGCAGGCCGGTGATCCCCTCCTCGGTGCCGGCCACCTTGAAGTCCATGTCGCCGTAGTGGTCCTCGGCTCCGGCGATGTCGGTGAGGATGGCGTAGCGATCCCCTTCCTTCACCAGGCCCATGGCAATGCCGGACACCGCCGCCACCGTGGGCGCGCCGGCGTCCATCAGCGCCAGGCTGGCGCCGCAGACGGTGGCCATCGAACTGGAGCCGTTCGACTCCAGGATGTCGCTGACCACGCGCAGCGTGTAGGGAAACACGTCTTCACCGGGAATCACCGCGGCCAGCGACCGCTCGGCCAGCGCCCCGTGGCCGATCTCGCGGCGGCCCGGCCCGCGCAAGAAGCCGGTCTCGCCCACGCTGAACGGCGGGAAGTTGTAGTGCAGCATGAAGCGCTTGCGGGTCTCGCTCGGGTCCAGCATCTCCAGCCGCTGCTGGTCTTCCTTGGTGCCCAGCGTCAGCGTCACCAGCGCCTGCGTTTCGCCGCGGGTGAATAGGGCCGAACCGTGCACGCGAGGCAGCACGCCCACCTCGATGTCGATCTTGCGGATCTGGTCGAAGGCGCGGTGATCCGGCCGCTGCCGGTCGATGAGCACCTGGTCGCGGAAGATCCGCTCCTTGAGCAGGTCGAAGGTCTTGCCGGTCTCCTCTTTGAGCTCTTCGGCCGCCGCTTCCACCGCCTGCTGGCGCAGCGCCTCCACCTTGGAGTAGCTCTCTGTCTTAGGGTACTTGGCCGTATCGAGCGCGTCGGCGAGCTGGGTCCGGTACTGGACGGCGATCCGATCGTAGAGCTGCTGGTTGACAGCCGGCGGCGTGTACGCCCACTTCGGCTTGCCGGCGCGCGCCATGAGGTCGCGGATGCCGGCGATGATCTTGCGGCAGCATTGGTGACCGAACTCGATGGCTTCGAGCACCTCGGCCTCGGTGGCCGCCTTCCCGCCGGCCTCGACCATCACGATGCCGCTCTCGGTGGCGGCCACCACGATGTTCAGCTTGGCGTCCTTGCTCTCATCGTAGGAAGGATTGGCGACCAGCTTACCGTCCACCAGGCCGACGCGGACAGCGCCGAGCACCTCGGGAAACGGAATGTCCGAGACGGCCAGGGCGGCCATGGCCCCGGCCATCGCCAGCGGGCCGGGGTCGCGCGCCGGATCGGCCGACAGCACCATGCCGATGACCTGCGTCTCGTGCATGAAGCCTTCGGGGAACAGCGGGCGGATGGGCCGGTCGATCATCCGGTTGGTCAGAATCTCTTTTTCCGAGGGGCGCCCCTCGCGCTTGATGTAGCCGCCGGGAATCCTGCCGGCGGCGTAAGTGTACTCGCGATAATCCACGGTCAGCGGGAAGAACGACGCTCCCACCTTCGGCTGCGGCGCCGAGCAGGCGCTCACCAGCACTACCGAATCGCCGGAGCGGACTACGACCGCGCCGTTCGCTTGTTTGGCAACCTTGCCTGTCTCCAGGGTTAGCTTCACGCTCCCCAGATCAACTTCACAACTGTGTGTCATTTGAAAACCTCTCCAATCCCGGCCATCGGGCCGGTTCGTGTTCGGGGCCAGGCAAACACCTCAGCCCCAGATGGAGATTGGAGTGGGAACAACCATGCGGGTCTCGAACCAGGGCGACGTCCAGGCTCTCACCAGCGGAGGACCCCGGACTCTCGCCCGCCATGGCTCTGGAGTGCGACTCTAACGGCGAATACCCAGCTCTTGAATGAGCTTCTCGTACCGCTGCGGACTCCGGCTCCTCAAATACTTCAGAAGCCGCCGGCGCCGGGCCACCATGGACAACAGACCACGGCGGGTGTGGTGGTCTTTGCGGTGGGTCCTCATGTGATCGGTCAGATCTGCGATGCGCCGGCTCAAGACCGCCACCTGAACTTCCGGCGAGCCAACATCGTTCTTGTTGGTCCGATACTTGGCTATGATCTGTTTTTTGACATCCGCCGCCAGAGCCATTCTAGAGTGCGCACTCCTTCTCTTTCTTCCTTAATCTCCGTCTGTTACGTAGGTAGGATAACACAAAAGGGAGGGATCGTGGGATTTGGACTGTGGGGCCTCTACAGTCCACACACGGCGGCGCTGACCGGCTGCCAGCCCACCGGAACCATGGTGAACAGCGGCGCCTGCCGGGTGCGGCGGGCCACCACCGCGGCCAGCCGGATCACCGCCATGTTGCCGGAACGCTGGTTCAGCACCAGCGCATACTGGTTGTCCGGGGTCACCACAATGGATGCGGGTCCCTCGCCGACCGCCACCACCGCGGTCAGGCGGCGTGTTTCCAAGTCCAGGATGCTGACGTCGCCGGTGCTCGGGTTGGAGACCAGCAGGTTGTCGGGCGCGCCCGAGACGGCCATCGACGCCGGCGCCTTGCCGGCCAGCAGCGTCTCGGCGACCTCGGTGCGGTACGGATAGACGACCACTACGGCGTCCATGCCTTCCCCGGTAAGGAAGAGCTGCCCGCCATCGGCCTTCATGCAGAACTCGCGGGGCCGGATCGCCAGCGGCAGGCGCACCACCACCCGCCCTGCCGGCGCCTCCACGATGGTGAGCATCGGCTCGCCCGCGCTGCCGGCCAGCAACTGGCGGCTGTCGGATCGGAAGCGGATCTTCCCGACCCGGCCGGCCGCGGCGATGGGCCTCCAGCAGCGCCGGTTTTCCAACTCCACGAATACGACCGCGCCGCTGTCTTCGAGGCTGGCGGCGGCCAGTTTGCCATCGGGGGAGAGGTCGAAGCCGGCCGGCTCGGCCGGAAGGGCGATGCGCGAAACCGGCTGGAAACGGTCCAGATCGAGCTCGACCAGTTGGCGCGACTCCCGGCACAGAAGCCACAGCGAGCGCCCGCCCGCGGCCAACCGCATCGAGTGGGCGGTTCGGGCGACCTGGGCCTTGCGCAACAGCTTGAGGCCGGCCGCCTCGATCTCGCAGACCGTGCCCGTTTCCGGGACCAGAACAAAGGCGAGCGGGCGCCGCGGGTGCGCGATCACCGCCGCGGGCTTCGCCTCCAGCGCGATCTGGCGCGTGGCCGCGAAGGTGGTGAGGTCCACCGCCGTCACCGTCTTCCCTTCCCGGTTGGCCACGATGGCGTAGCCGTCGAACCCGGTGCCCCGGCGGCGGCGGCACTGGACGAGCGTCGCGACCGGGCTCAATAACAGTGCGCGTCGGGCGATCAACGTTTCATTGTACGCCGCGTTGAAGCCCGTGCGCCCACTGTGCTACCCTTTGGGCGGGAATGAATTTCCGCTCGCTGTTCAGTCTTTTTTCATCCGACCTGGCGATCGATCTTGGGACCGCCAACACGCTGGTCTACGCCAAGGGCAAGGGCATCGTCGTCAACGAGCCTTCGATCGTCGCCATCAACAAGAACACCGGGGACGTGGAGGCGGTGGGCAAGGAGGCCAAGGAGATGCTGGGCCGCACGCCCGGCCACATCGTGGCCATCCGGCCGATGAAGGACGGCGTGATCGCCGACTTCAAAGTCACCGAGCGCATGCTGACCTACTTCATCCAGAAGGCCCACGGCCGTCGCATGCTGGTGCACCCGCGCATCGTCATCGGCGTGCCCTGCGAGATCACCCAGGTGGAGAGGCGAGCGGTGATCGACTCGGCCTACCGCGCCAAGGCCAGTGAGGTCCATCTGGTCGAACAGGCCATGGTCGCCGCCATCGGCGCCGGCCTGCCGATCACCCAGGCCTGCGGCAACATGATCGTGGACGTGGGCGGCGGCACCACCGACGTGGCCGTCATCTCGCTGTCCGGCATCGTCTATTCCCGCTCGGTGCGGGTGGCCGGCAACGAGATGGACGAGGCCATCATGCAATACCTCAAGCGCAAGTACAACCTGCTGATCGGCGAGCGGACCGCCGAGCAGATCAAGATCCAGATCGGTTCCGCCTATCCGCTGGACAAGCCGCTGACGATGGAAATCAAGGGCCGCCACCTGATCGAGGGCGTCCCGAAGACCCTCACCATCGACGACAGCGAGATACGGGGGGCGCTCTCGGAATGCGTCGCCACCATTATAAACGCCATCCGCGTGGCGCTGGAGCGCACGCCCCCGGAACTCAGCGCCGACATCAGCGACCGCGGTATCGTTCTGACCGGCGGCTGCGCCCTGCTCAAGAACTTCGACCGGCGCATCCGCGAGGAGACCGGCTTGCCCGTCTCGATCGCCGAGGACCCGCTGGCCTCGGTGGTGCTGGGAACCGGAAGAATGCTGGAAGACTTCAAGCTGCTGCGCAAGATCTCCCTCGAGTGAGCGGCGCGGCAGCGGCGTGGCGCCGATGGAACTGCTGAGCCGATTTCGCAACCTGACGGTGCTGCTGCTGGTGATCTTCGCCCAGTTGGTGCTGCTGGCCTACCAGGTGAAGAGCAACCAGGACGTGCGACTGATACGGGTGTGGGCGGTGACCGCCGTTACGCCGCTGGCGAGGATCATCGAGGGCGCGCGGAGCAATGTCGCCCGCGCCCTGAACAACTACGTGTTCCTGCGCAACCTGGCGGGCGAGAACCGCCGCCTCACGGCGGAACTGGGGCGGCTCAAGCTGGAGAACCAATACCTCAAGTCGGAGCTGGCCACCGCCGAGCGGGCCCAGGCCCTCAGCGCCTTCCAGGCCAAGAGCCCCTCGCGGACCATTGCCGCCCGCGTCATCGGCGCCGGCGCCGGCGCCGGCTCCAAAGTGGTCTTCGTGGACCGGGGATCGGCCAGCGGCGTGATGAAGGGGATGGCGGTGATCAACCCCGACGGCATCCTCGGCAAGGTGATCGCCGCCTACCCGACCGCCGCCCAGGTGCTGCTGATCACCGACCCCACCTTCGCCGCCGGCGTGGTTTCGGAGAAACACCGCGTGCGCGGCACCGTCAAGGGCCAAGGACATGCCGCTTGCCGGGTGGACTACATCCCGGCCGAGGACAAGGTCGAAGCCGGCGAGCTATTCTACACCTCCGGTGATGACCGCGTGTTTCCCAGGGGCCTGCCGGTCGGCACGGTCACCGCGGTGCGTTCCGGCAATCCCTTCCAACAGATCTCGCTGAATCCCACCGGCCTCCGGGGCGGGTTGGAGGAGGTTCTGATCGTGCTGGAGGCAGTCCACCTCGAGCTGCCGGAGAGCCGGGCGACTTCGGCCGATATCCATCTGCTTGCGCCTCCACCGGCGGGCGAAACGGTAAAGGCGCAAAGCCCGCCCCTTGGCGGCGCCGCCACCGAGGCCGACCGCCTGCGGGAGCGCTACAAGGCAATCGGCGAGGCACAGGGCCACAAGTTTGGCGAGGGCCTGCCCGGCTCCAAGCCGCCCGATTTCAACCTGGACCCGGCCCAGGCGAAGCCGGAGCCGGCGGGCGAGAAGCCGGCGGCGCCGCCGCCTCAGGCCGGCTCGACAAAGCCGGGCCCGCAGCTCTAACGGCTACCGGCCGGCGTCGCTCGGCTCGAGCGCGGGCAGGCAGACCTCAAACCGGGAGCCGGCGCCTTTCTCGCTGGAGGCCAAAATCAGGCCTCCGTGCCGCTTGACGATGCCGTGCGCGGCCGCCAGCCCCAGGCCACGCCCCAGGAACTTAGTAGTGAAGAAAGGCTCGAACACCCGGGCCAGGGTGGCCGCGTCCATGCCGCAGCCGGTGTCATCCACCGACAGCGAAACGTAGTGTCCCGGCTTCAGCCCTGAATACTGGGGCGGCATGTCGCCGTCGAGCGCCAGGTTGCTGGTCTGGATCACGACCCGGCCTTCGGAGGCGATGGCTTCGGCGGCGTTGCGGTACAACTGGCCGGCCACCTGCGCCATCTGCGCCGGATCGGCTTCGACACGCCACAACATGGGATCCAGCACGCACTTGATACCGACCCCCGGCGGCTTGATCTCCGCGTGCGCCTCGAGCGCCTCGAGAACCGTCGTGTTGAGGTTGACCACGCGCGGCTGGCGCAGGCCGCCCTGCACGTAGTCAAGCAGCCGCTGGGCCAGGCTGCTGGCCTCCAGCGCCGCGTTCGAGACGGCCGTCAGGCTGCCGGAGACCTCGGAGCGGTCGCCCAGTTTCTCCCGAACCAGCTCGGAATGCCCCAGCACGACCGTCATCTGATTGTTGACCTCGTGGGCGATTCCTCCGGCCAAGGTGGCCGCCGATTCCAGCCGGGAAGCTCTCAGCCGCTCTTCGGTGGCCCGCTTGGCCTGAGTGATGTCCCGGAAGACGCCCAAGCTCGCAACGCTGCCCCCCGGGGCGAGAAACTGGGTGGCGGTTACGATGATGGTGCGGCGCTCCCCGTTGGGCCGTTGGATCTCGAGCTCGTAAGTGCTCTTCTCGCCCTGGCGCCGTTTCTCGCTCTGTTCGCGCACCATCTGGAACTGCTCCGGCGTCACAAACTCGCCCAGACTCCTCCCGGTGAGGCTTCCCGATTCAACCCTGAGGATCGCCTCAGCGGCGGGATTCACCAGCGTGAACCGCTCCTGGTCATCGATCACGCCGATGCCCTCCCCCGCGGCCTGGACCAGCAGGCGGAAGCGCGTTTCGCTCTGGCGAAGAGCCTCCAGGGCCCGCCACAGTTCCTGCTCTTGTTCTTTGCGGGCGGAGACATCCCTTACTATGACGACCACCTCTTCGTCGGCGGGTTCCACCCGCGCCTCATAATGCGCTATCCCCGCCGGCCCCGGCACGGCGTACTCGACACGCTGAGACTGGCCGGTGGCAAAGGCCTTCTCCACCGTGGCCAGGACCTCGGCGGCAACCTCGAGCGGAAAGGGAATGTCGGCGAGCCGCGTGCCGACGACCGCCTCGTGTGGCATCAGCAAGCAGGCGTCCTTCGGCGCGTGGAAATCGACGATCATCCGCCCGGCGCTGACCCGGAACATCAGGTCCGGCATCGCTTCGACCAGCGTGCGATAGTGGTGTTCGCTGGCCCGCAGCGCGTACTCACTCTCGGCGCGCCGAAGGGTCTCGCGGCCCAGCGCCGCCAGGAACCCGACCACGCTGGTGTAGTAGCCCGTCAAGGCGTCAACCTTCTCGCGGCTGAGAATGGGAAGCGAGGCCAGCGCGGCCAGGTAGGCGTCTACGTCGAAGCCGCATTCCCGCGCCTGACGGCGGTAGAAATCCAGGTCCAATCGCCCATCCGCCATGAGAAACGGGCCGAAACAGACGGCGCCCGCGCGGCGACCTTCGATCACGATCGGGGCGGCCCAGTCCCACAGGCCGCTGGCGCACCGGTAGGGAACCGAGCCGGCGCCACCGGCCTTCCGCCGGCACTGCCCGGCCAGGATCGAGTGCCGCCGATGGAATTGGGCGCAGATGCCCGGCGGACCGGCAGTGACCAGCACGACGCCGGCGGTGTCCACGATCTGGACCGGGATCCCCGCTACTCTGTAGAACAACTCCAGCACGACCTGAACGTGCTGAACGTTGATCAGCTCGCGCAGCGAAGACGCACCCGCAGCACTCACATTAAACTCCGTACATCTTCCCAGCTCTCAGATCCCACCCCGCGGTGCTAGTTCTGCTTCATCATCGCACGTTCCGTGAATCTCCGCCAGCACTTCTCATACACTGAATAGGAATGGATGAACGCCTGCTGGCCGGCAGCCCTCGCGAGGGTCGCATCTCGCGGTTGCGCCGCTGGACGCTCCTTCCCTTATCCATCGGCGCCATCCTCCTCCAGGTTTACCTTCCGCTGTTCTTCGAGTCGCTTTCCCGCCTGGAACTGCCGCTGCTGGTGACCCTGTACTTCGCCCTGCTGCGCCGCAATCCCGTCAGCGGGCTGTTGGCCGGAGCGGCCATCGGCCTGGCCCAGGATTCGCTCTCGCATCAGCCGCTGGGCATGTTCGGCATTGTCAAGACCCTGGTGGGCTACTTCGCCGCCTCGATCTCGATGCGCTTCGACGTCGAGCACTTCGCCGTGCGCTTCCTGCTGGCCGGCTCTTTCTTCTTCTTCCACCAGTTCTTTTACTGGGTGCTGGCGCGGGCGCTGCTGGGCCAGCAGCTCGGCTTCGACGCCGGCGCAACCTTGCTCTTCGGCCTGCTCAACGCGGCGGTCGCGGTTTTGCTGTTTCACTTTTTCGATAAACTGAAAGAGAGAGGATGAAACACGCGCTTCGCGGCCGCCGCCTGGCGCGGCCGGAGCGGATCAACCCGTGAGCGGGTAAACTTACGTGAGCGAATTCCCGACCGAGCCCGCCGAACACCTGCCGCTGAACAAGCCGGCGCTGCGGGACGACACCAAGTTCGCCCCGGGCAAGATCGCGCTGATCCAGTACCTGACGCTGGCCGTTTTTCTGTTCCTGATCGCGGGTTTCTGGAGCCTCCAGGTGCGCAACCCGGAACTGTACAGCGAGCAGGCCGAGCGCAACTCCATCAAGGCCCTGCCCGTGCTGGCGCCGCGCGGCAAGATCCTGGATCGCGACGGGCGGGTGATCGTAGATAATCACTCCTCCTTCAGCCTGATCCTGTCGCGCGAGCATCTCAAGCCGGAGCACCTGTGGACGATCGCCGCCGGCCTGAACCTCGACCACGGCCAGTTGGAGCAGCGGCTCCAGCGCTTCCGCTCGCGCCCGCGCTACGAGCCGATCATCATCAAAGAGGAGCTGACGCCGGGCGAGCTCGCCTTCGTGGAAGCCCATCGCGGGCCCGAGGAGCTGCCCGAGATGGAGATGCTCCACGCCCAGCGCCGCCTCTACCCGCAGAACTCGCTGGCCGCTCACGTCATCGGCTATGTCGGCGAGGTCAGCGAGGCCGAGCTCAACACGCCGGAATTCATCAAGTACGACCCCGGCGACGTCATCGGCAAGGCGGGCCTGGAACGGCAATACAACGATCACCTGATGGGGGTGGACGGCCAGCGGCAGGTGCTGGTGGATAACCGCGGCCGCGAGCGGGGGCTCATCGGCTTCAAAGAAGCGGTGCCGGGTAAGAACCTGCGGCTCACCATCGACCTTGACCTCCAGGTGGTGGCCGATCTGGCCATGGAGGACCGCAAGGGCGCGGTGGTGGCGCTGGACCCGCGCAACGGCGAGGTGCTGGCCATGGTGAGCCGGCCCGCCTTCGACCCCAACAAGTTCACCAGCCGCATCCGCTCCGAGGACTGGAAGGAGATCACCAGCAACCCCGAGAACCCGATGCTGAACCGCGCCATCCAGGCGCAGCTTGCCCCCGGCTCCGTCTTCAAGCCGATCGTGGCCCTGGCCGGGCTGGAGACCGGCCTGATTGACGACCAGTTCCATGTGCGTTGCGGCGGCGGGGCAAGTTTCTACGGCCACTATTTCAACTGCCATATCAAGAAAGGACACGGCGCCGTCGAGTTGCACAAGGGCCTGACCCAGTCCTGCGACGTCTTCTTCTATAACGTGGGCAACCGGGTGGGCATCGATAACCTCGCCCACTACGCGGAGCTGGCCGGCTTAGGCCGCAAGACGGGCATCGACCTGCCGCACGAGGCCGAAGGCGTAGTGCCGTCCACGCGCTGGAAGATGCGGATCTTCCGGCAGAAGTGGTATGCGGGCGAGACCATCTCGGTGGCCATCGGCCAGGGCGCGCTGACGGTCACTCCGCTCCAGTTGGCCTATGCCATCGGCGGGCTGGTCACAGGCGGCGTCTGGTACCGGCCGCACCTGGTGAAGGACCCGAACCGCCAGGAGCGCCCGCGGGTGGAAAAGATCGACCTGAACAACGCCGGCAAAGTGGTCTACGGCCTGTACGGAGTGGTCAACGAGGGCGGCACGGGCGGCCGCGCCCGGCTGCCCGGCATCAGCGTCTGCGGCAAGACCGGCTCGGCCCAACTCGCCTCCAATGAGGCGCTGAAGAACACCAAGCTCGGCCTGACGCTGAAGGACAACGCCTGGTTCGTCGGCTTCGCGCCGTGCGAAAGCCCCGAGATCGTCGTGGCCGCCCTGTACGAAAGCGGCGAGCACGGCTACCTGGCCGCCCCCATCGTGCGCGACGTGATCAAGGCGCACTTCGACAAGAAGGCGCGCACGGCGGCCCTGGTGGCCGGCAACCGGGGGCTGCCGCAGTTTGGCCCTGCGCCGCCGAAGGAGGACAGCCGCTCCCTGACGGTCGCGGCTCGGAATCCCTGAACATGGCCCGCTACCGCTCCCTCGGCGATCTGGACTGGCCGTTGCTGGTGGTCACGGTGGCCATCTGCGCCATGGGCGTGCTCCAGATCTATAGCGCCACCCTCGGCACCGTCTGGGCCGACGCCTGGTGGAAACAGACCCTGTACGTCTTTGCCGGCCTGCTGCTGATGTGGCTGGCCGCCTCGATCGACTACCACACGCTGATGGGCCAGGCGTTCATCTACTACCTGCTGGCGCTGGCGGCGCTGGTGGTGGTGCTGCTGTTCGGCAAAGAGGTCTTCGGCGGGCGGCGCTGGATCCCGCTGGCGGCCGGCTTCCACCTCCAGGTTTCGGAGTTCGTCAAAACGGTGCTAATATTGCTAGTAGCCCGGTACGTGACTGACCTGAAAGGCGATCGACTGGAAACACGGGACTTAGCGAAGCTGACCGGGCTGGTGGCGCTGCCGATGCTGTTGGTGATGAAGCAACCCGACTTGGGTACCGCGCTCACCTATCTGCCGATCCTGGCGATGGGCGTGTTTCTGGCCGGGCTCCGCTGGCAGCATGTGGTGGTCATCGCCTTGGTGGCGCTGCTGGTCTTGCCGGCAAGCTGGTATCTGCTGAAGGACTACCAGAAGGCGCGTCTGGTGACGTTCCTGGATCCGGGCCGCGATCCGCGCGGCTCCGGCTATCAGGTGATCCAGTCCCAGATTGCGGTTGGCGCCGGTGGGATGTGGGGTAAAGGAGTTACTCAGGGCTCACAGACGCAGTTGCGTTTCCTGCCCGTCCCCCACACTGATTTCATCTTCTCGGCCTTCGCCGAGGAGCACGGCTTCCTGGGGGTCGTGGTGATGTTGGGGTTGTACTTTTTGCTGCTGATGCAGGTGGTGCAAAACGCGCAGATGGCGCCGGACCGCGCCGGGATGTTGATCTCGATGGGGGTCTGCGCGCTGCTGTTGTTTCACCTCCTGGTGAACATCGGGATGGTTGTGGGCAGGATGCCGGTCACCGGAATTCCGCTGCCGCTGATGAGCTACGGCGGCTCAAGCATCCTGTCGGTATTTCTGATGCTGGGGCTGGTCAACAGTGTACGGCTCCGGCGATTTGTGAGTTGAAGCGATCGCACGCGGTCGCGCCAGAGAGATTGAGGATGGCTTAGAGCTGGGGATGTAGAGCGAGGGCTCCATCCCTGGCCTGCACAAGTTCGTTGATGATGCCCGGCCGGGCGGCCGCCATCGAGCGGCCCCGCCGGTCTCAAACCCGCGAGCACAGCCTCCGTCCTTTGGCCCACCCGCTCCTCGCTTCATAGACGGCAACGGTTCACGTTCCGTTTGACCGGGCGTGAGCGAGACGGGGTGCAGCCTCAAACGGCTCACCCCGGCGGGAGCGATTACATGGGTAAGGAACTGGTGATTTCCTCCAACCGCCACGAGACCAAGATGGCGGTGCTGGAGGACGAGCAGCTTGTCGAGGTTCATTTTCAGCGGGCGAACGAGTACTCGCTGGCCGGCAGCATCCACAAGGGCCGCGTGACGCGCGTGCTGCCGGGGATGCAATCGGCGTTTGTAGAGATCGGGCTGGAACGGGACGCGTTCCTCTACGTTTCCGACTTCTTCGAGGAGACCGAGGAGTACGACCAGATCCCGCTCGGCAGCATGGACAGGGTGGAGCCTGCCGAGGCTCCCAGCGTGCCGGCGCCGGTTGTCCGGCCGGTGGAACGCCCGCCCGCGCCGGCGGGCGGCCACGAGCGCTTCGCCGAGGGCGACCGCAGGGACCGCCGCGGCCGCCGGCCTCGGCGCCGGCGCCCGCCTGAACGCGGCTTCCCCGAATCGAAGTACGTCTCCCCCCAGTTTGAGGCCCCCCGCACCCGACTGGTGGAAGAGCCCAGCGACGTTCCCGCCGGGGAGTTCGCCGTCCTTCCCGGGGAGACCCTGGCCAAGTACCGGCCGCCTGCGGCCGAAGAAGCGGAAGATCACCTCGCGGCCCCGGCTCTGGAGGCACCCACCGCGGTCTGGGAGCCGCCGGTAGAGCCGGACCCGCCGGAAGCAGCCGAGCCGGAGCCGGAGCTTGAGGCCACGCCCGAGCTGGAATCGGCCCCAGAGATCGAGGCCGCCGCGGCCGAGGCAGAACCGGAACCCGAGGCCGGCGCCCCGGCTGACACCGCTGAGGTCGAGCCGGCCCGCATGCCGGTCAGCCTCACCGCCACCCTGCGCGAGCAGGACTACCGCTACTTGCACCGCGCCTCCCGCCGCATGCGCCGCAAGACGCGCGGCCCCGACCGTGAAGCGCGCGGCGAAGAACCGCAGCACCGCGAACCCGCCGCCGAACCCGCCGCCGAACCCCCCGCCGGCGAAGCCGAGGCGCCACGCTCCCGGCCCCCCCTGCCCTCCATCAGCGAGCTGCTGCGCGAGGGCCAGGAGATCCTGGTCCAGATCGCCAAGGAGCCGCTGGGCCAGAAGGGCGCCCGCATCACTTCCCATATCACCTTGCCGGGACGCTATGTCGTCTACATGCCGACCATCGAACACCACGGCGTCTCCCGCAAAGTCGCCTCCGACGAGGAGCGCGGGCGCCTGAAGCGCATCCTGCAAAAGCACCGCACCGGCATCCCCGGCGGGTACATCGTCCGCACCGTCGGTGAAGGCAAGTCCGAGCACGACATCGCCGCCGACATGCAGTTCCTCTACAACCTGTGGCTGGACATCCGGCAGAAGGCGGAGGCGAGACCCGCGCCCGCGCTCATCCACCACGATCTGGACCTGGTGAGCCGCACCCTGCGCGATCAGTTGACCGACAACTTCAAGGCCATCTGGACCGACAGCGAGGAGGTCTACGAGACGGTGGTCCGCTTCGTCCAGCGCTTCCAGCCGTCGATGGTTTCCCGGGTCAAGCTGTATACGCGGCCCGCCCCCATCTTCGACGCCTTCAACGTCAGCTCCGAACTGGAGAAGGCGCTGCGGCCCAAGGTCTGGCTCAAGTCCGGCGGCTACATCGTCATCAACCAGACCGAGGCGCTGGTGGCCATCGACATCAACACCGGCAAGTTCGTCGGCAAATCGAACCGGCTGGAGGACACCATCTTCAAGACCAACACCGAAGCGATCAAGGAGATCGTGCGCCAGATCCGGCTGCGCGACCTGGGCGGCATCATCGTCATCGACTTCATCGACATGGACGAGCGGAAGAACCGCCAGCGGGTGATGCAGACGCTGGAGGAGGCGATGCGCACCGACCGCGCCCCCAACAAGATTCTCCAGTTCAACGACTTCGGCCTGGTGGCCATCACCCGCAAGCGGGTCAAGCAAAGCCTGGAACGGGCGCTGTGTTCGCCCTGCCCCTGTTGCGACGGCGCCGGCTACGTCAAGAGCGTGCAGACCGTTATCGGCGAGATCCTCCAGGAGGCGGGCCGGATCGCCCGCGCCGTCGAGGGCCGCGAGGTGATGCTGCGCGTTAACCCCGAAGTCGCCAAGGTGCTCAAGTCGCCCAAGAACGACTACCTGGAGGAGCTGGAAGAAATCCTCGGCCGCGCGGTGTTGGTCACCAGCGACCCCGCCATGCAGCAGGAGAAGTTCGACCTGGCCTGACGGGGACAGCCTGCATGTTTCCCGTGTTTCCGGTGGCCCCCAGGCAGGCTGTCCGCGCCTTCCGCCAGGAAACACGCAGGCTGTCCCCCCTGAACGTGCTACCATGCGCGGTTGACCTGGGATCAGAACTACAACCCGCTCGGCAACGTCGTCCTCTCCACCGCCGTGGCCGCCTTCCCGGTGTGCTTCCTCTTCTACCTGCTGGCGGTGCGGAAGATCATCGCTTACAAGGCGGCCGTGTATGCCTTCCTCTCGGCCATCGCGCTTTCGCTGGTGGTCTTCCGCATGCCGGCGGCGCTGGTGGCCGGCGCGGTGGCCCACGGGCTGGTCTACGCCGTGGTCCGCATCGCCTGGACGGTGCTGGCCGCTGTCTTCGTTTACGAGCTGACGGTGGAAACCGGCCACTTCCGGGTGATCAAGGAGTCGATTGGCGGCATCACCGATGACCGCCGGCTCCAGGTGCTGCTGATCGCGTTCGCTTTCGGCGCCTTGCTGGAAGGCGCCGGCGGCGGCGGCGCGCCGGTGGCCATCTGCGGCGCCATGATGGTCGGCATCGGCTTCCACCCCTTCGAGGCGGCCGTGCTGTGCCTGATCGCCAACACCGCGCCGGTGGCCTGGGGCGGCGTCGGCAATCCGATTCGGACGCTGGTGGCGGTGACCGGCCTGCCCGAGGCCGACCTGAGCGCGATGGTGGGCCGCATCCTGCCCTGGACGGCCATCATCCTGCCCTTCTGGCTGGTGCGCTCCCAAGTGAAGACGCGCGAGACGCTGGCCGTCTGGCCGGGCCTGCTGGCCTGCGGCCTCGCCTTCGCCTCCATCCAGTTCTTCTGGTCCAACTACATGGACGCGGCGCTGGTGGACATCGTCGGCGGCATGTGGACCATGCTGGTCCTGTCGGTCTTCTTCCGCCTTTGGAGGCCACGCCACATCTGGCGCTACCCGTCCGACGTGAACCTGGCCCGGCAGTCGAAAAAACATTCCTGGCGCGAAGTGTTGCACTCCTGGTCGCCCTTCCTGCTGCTTTCGTTATTCGTGATCATCTGGGGCATGCCCAAGGTCAAGAACGTCTTCGACCTGGTGACCCTGCGCTACCCGGTGCCGTGGCTGCACCTTCAGGCGGTCCGCACCCCTCCGGTGGTCGCCGCCAGCCAGGCCGAGCCGGCCCTCTTCGACTTCGCCTGGTTCTCCTGCGTCGGCACGGCCACCTTCCTTGCCGGCGTGATCGCCGGACCCATCCTCGGCCTGTCGCTGCGCGATACCTTGCGCGTGTTCGTACGCACCCTCTACCGCATGCGCTTCAGTTTGACCGCCATCCTGGCGATGCTCGGGCTCGGGTTCATCACTCGCTACTCCGGCATGGACGCGGTCATGGGGCTGGCGATGGCCAACACGGGCTGGTTGTTCCCGCTGTTCGGAACGCTGATCGGCTGGCTGGGCGTGGCCCTGACCGGCACCGACGCCGGCTCCAACGCCTTGTTCGGCAGCCTCCAGGTGATCACCGCCAACAAACTTGGCCTGAGCCCGGTGCTGATGGCGGCCGCCAACTCCGCCGGCGGGGTGATGGGCAAAATGATCGACGCCCAGTCGATCATCATCGCCTGCGCGGCTACTCAGCAAGAGGGCAAGGAAGGCGACCTGTTCCGCGCCGTCCTCAAGCACAGCATCGCGCTGGCCCTGATCGTCGGCCTGATCGTGATGCTCTACGCCTACGTGTTCCCGGGCGTGGTTCCAAGCGGTCACCACTTCTGGTAAGGCCGCCTACCGCATCCGGCAGCGGGCCACCGCCGTCTGCCAGCCCTCCAACAGGCGCGCGCGCACGGCGTCAGCCATATTCGGTTCGAAGACCCGCTCGACGCCCCAGAAGCTCTCCAGCTCTTCGACGCTCTTCCAGAAGCCGGTGGCGAGCCCGGCCAGGTAGGCGGCACCGAGCGCGGTGGTCTCGGTATCAACCGGCCGCGCGATGCGGCGGTTGAGAATGTCCGCCTGGAACTGCATGAGGAAGTTGTTGGCCGCCGCGCCGCCATCGACGCGCAACTCCTTCAGCGATTCGCCGGCGTCGGCTTCCATGGCATCGATCAGGTCGCGCGTCTGGTAGGCGATGCTTTCCAGCGCGGCGCGGACCAGGTGGGCGCGCCCGGTGGCACGAGTCAGTCCGCTCACCAGGCCGCGGGCCGACGAGTCCCAGTGCGGCGCGCCCAGGCCGACAAACGCGGGCACGAAGTAAACACCGCCGGTATCCGCAACCGAGCCGGCCAGCGCCTCGGACTCGGCGGCCGAGGCGATCAGGCCGAGCTGATCGCGCAGCCACTGCACGGCCGCGCCGGCGATGAAGATGCTGCCCTCGATCGCGAACTGCGGGCGCTCGTTGGTTGAGGCGGCCCGCGTCGCCAGCAGGCGGTTCCGCGAAACCGGCGCGTGCCCGCCGGTGTGCATCAGCGCGAAACAGCCGGTGCCGTACGTGTTCTTCGAGAGCCCCGGGCGGAAGCAGGCCTGGCCCACCAGCGCCGCCTGCTGGTCGCCGGCGATCCCGGCGATGGGCATCTCCGCGCCCAGGTGCTTCGCCGCCGCCGTGCCCACCACCGAGCTGGAGAGCGTAATCCGCGGAAGCATTGCGCGCGGCACGCCGAAGATTTCCAGCAGCTCGTCGTCCCAATCGCCGCGCGCCAGGTCCATCAGCATGGTGCGCGAGGCGTTCGAGGGATCGGTGACGTGCGCCCTGCCGCCGGTCAGCTTCCAGATGAGCCAGGTATCGACGTTGCCGAACAGCAGCTCGCCATCGCGCGCCCGCGCACGAGCGTCCGGGACGTTCTCGAGAATCCACCGTATCTTGCTCGCCGAGAAATAGGCGTCCATCACCAGGCCGGTCTTGGCGGCGACGGTGGCCGCCAGCGGCGAGCCGGCCAGCTCCGAACAGAAGTCCGCCGTTCGCCGGCACTGCCAGACGATGGCCGGCGCCACTGGCCGGCCGCTGGCGCGCTCCCACACGATGGTGGTCTCGCGCTGGTTGGTGATCCCGATGGCGGCGATGGCGCGAGGCGCGGCGGGGCCGGCCTCCAGCAGCCGGCGGGCCGCGGCAAGCTGGGCCTCCCAGATCTCCAGCGGGTCCTGCTCGACCCAGCCCGGCTGCGGGTAGCGGCAGTGAACCGGGCACGCCTCCATGCCCACCCGCCGGCCCTGCTGGTCGTAGAGCGCGGCCCGCGCGCTGGTCGTCCCTTCGTCAAGTGCGAGAATGAAGCCCACGCGGCAATTATAATAAAATCATGTTCTTCCGCCGGCCACGGCCTGTTAAACCCACTTTCGAAGAGCGGCTCCAGCGGTTGCGCCAGTCCGGCTTCGAGATCGAGCGCCGGCCCGACGGCCTCGTCCTGGCCAGCCGCGACGGATGCGCGGTGCTGATCACGGACGAGCTCGCGATCGAGCGGACCGGCTCGCTCATCGGCGGAGAGATCGCCGCCCTGGTGGACGGCGGGTACCAGAAGTTCTGGCGCACCCCCTCCGGCCGCCAGGAGCCCGCGCTCGCCCCTCAGCTCAATGCGTTGCATGCAGTCGAGGCAGACGCGCGCGCGGCCCTGGGCCTGGTGAGTTTTTACAACACCTCACTGGGCACCACCAACGCCTCACACGCCTACGACCGCTTAGAGGGTCGTGGCGGCCGTTAGCGGCTGACCCAGAGCGCCAGCAGCACGATGAGCAGTATCGTGCCCACCACCAGGCCCCAGGCCATCACCCCCCCGGGCCATCCCTCCCCGGACCAAGGCCACGCGGCGTCTTCCTCGTCACGCCCCAGGTGCGCTTCGCGGCTCTTCCACCACGCATCCAGTTCGCCGGTGTAAGCGTATATGGAATCGCGCTTATGGTGGGCGTGCCGGTGGACGGGGAGTCCTTCGGTCCGCTCCCAGCGCTGGACGGTGCGGACGCCGTGTTTCAGGTAGGCGGCGATTTCCTTCCACGAGTACAGGCATTCCCCTTGGGGCGGCTCAGCGGCGGGACCGGGGGAGACCGTCATCACAGGAGTATCGGATCTCCTTGTCTTATTCTACCCGGCCAGCGGGAAATGTTCAAGGGCCACCGGCCCAGGAGCGCCAAATAGCGCCACGGCCCCCCTGGCGCCTGATGGCATCTCCCGGCGCCGCTGCCGGTGTAACACTGAAACTGCGGAGACTACCATGCCGTAATGGGGGACCATATGAGAACACATCTCAAAGCGCTCGGCCTGCTGGCGATCAGCTTCGCCGTTGCGCTTCCGCAGCAGGTTGTTCCCGGCGATGCAGCCCAGGGCGAAAAGCTGTTTGCTCGCCTGACCTGCACAAGCTGCCACCGGCTCTACGGGTCCGGTGGCCAGCGGGCCCCTGAACTCGGAACCAGAGTGGCCCACGAGTACACGCCCGCCCGGATGAGCAGTTTGGTGTGGAACCATGTGCCGCTGCTGGCGCCCGGCCGCGAAATGGATACCCAGGAGGCGGCGGACCTGTTCGCCTACTTCGCTTCCGCCCGGTACTTCGAGCGATCCGGCAACGCGCGGCGCGGCAAGCGGATCTTCCAATCCCGGCGGTGCGGGGAATGCCATGCCATCTCCCCTGCCGGCCAGGGCCGCGCCCGGCCGGTAGCCGCCTGGCAGTCGCTCGGCGATCCGATTGCGGCTGCCCAGCAGATGTGGAACCGGTCGCCGCAGATGCGGCAACTCTCGAAGGAAACCAACATCCACTGGCACAAGCTCACCTCCCAGGAAGTTGCGGATCTTCTCGTCTACTTCCGGAACCTGCGCCAGACCCGGCCGGCCACCATGCAGTTCTGCCCTGGTCCACCCGAGACGGGCCGGACCCTCTTTCAGACGAAGGGCTGCGGCAACTGCCACCAGGGCAGGCTATCTCTTCAGGGCCGCTCCGAACGCACGCTGACCGACTTCGCCGCCGCCATGTGGAACCACGCGCTACGGCTTGGCGATACACGCCCCGCACTGGAGATCCAGGAGATGCGCGCCCTGGTCGGTTACCTGTGGTCGGCCGGGTTCTTTGACGAGCGCGGCGATCAGCGCCGTGGCCGGCACGTCTTCGTGAAAAATAACTGCGCTTCCTGTCACAACGGGGCCACAACAGGCGCGCCCAGCTTGACGGCGCTGGCCTCACAAGGCGGCCTGAGTTCAATTCCCGCGACCGCCGCCGTCTGGACACACGGGCCCGCCATGTTTGCCGGCCTCAAGCGGAAGAACCTGGCTTGGCCGCGCTTCAACGGCTCGGAACTGGCCGACCTGGCCGCGTACCTCTCGGCGAAACAGGCCCAATAGCCGGGGGCAGCCGGCAAACCTCCGAAACGGGTGACTGTCCCGGTTTCAGGTTAGCGGCGCGGTGGCGCTCGGTGAAGCGCCGGAGCAGCCCCTCGGCGCCTTTCACATCGCCGGTCTTCAGGCGGGCCTGAGCCGCCTTGTAGAGGTCGCAGCCACCCAGGAAACCGGGCGACTTGCTGTAGGCCTCCAGGTAGAACTTCTCCGCCTCGGCAAACCGGCCGTGGTGGAAGTGCACATCGCCCAGCGAATCCAGGGCATTGGGATCGCCCGGCCGCAGATCGCGGTAGCGGCTGAGCAGCGCGGTGGCGCCCGCCAGATCGCCCGCGTAAGCCCGGGCGTAGCCCGCTTCGTTCAGAAACACCGGGTTGTCGGGTTCGCGCCTCAGCGCCTCATCGTAGGCTCGCACCGCCGCCGTGTAGTCGCGCGTGGCCTGGCGGAGGCTGGCGATGCCCATGAAGACCTCGCCATCGGCCGGCGTGAGCCGCGAGAGCGCCTCCAGCGCGCGCAACTGCGCCTGCGGGGCGCCCGCCTGCGGGCCGCCCGCCTGCGCAGCCTCACGCACCGCCAGGCGGGCTCGTTCCGCCTCCCGACCCTGGCCACCCCGCCGCCCGAGTTGCCCCGCGATCAGGCCGGCCAGCGGCTGGGGTCCAGCCTCCGGGGCGCCCTCAGCGGTGGCCGTCCCCGTGACTTTGAGTCTGCCGGCATCTTCCAGCACCGCCCGCACGCGCAGCCGCCCCCGCTCCCGCGAGAAGTAGCCGTGCAGGATGTGAGTGGGCCGGGCCGCCGGGGCGTCGCGGGGCGTGTCCACTCGCACCGGGTGGGACAAGGCTGAACCGGTGATCTCGCCGGTGATGAGATCGGCCAGACCGCGGCCCATCGCGTCGAGTTCGGGGTCCCCGCTCAGATTCTCAAAGGGAGGAATCGCGATCCGCTCGAAGCGCTCGCCGGCCGGGCGGGAGCAGCCGGCCAGCCACAGGCACGTCAGGAGGAGAGATCTACAGCACACGAGGCTGCAAAGCCAGCAGCTCTTTGAACTCGGGCAGTTCCTGGAGCGCGGCGAACTCGGGCTCTTCGACAAACTTCTTCCGTTCCTTGAACCCCTCTTCCAGGGCCTTGCGGATGTATTGCAGCGCGCGCTCGGTCATTCCGGACTTCGCGTAGAGCTTGGCCAGATAGTAGTGGAACTTCGCCCGTTCCTCCACGCTGCGTTCCTGGAGCATCGTGCCGTAGGTGCTGCGGTGCTCGAAGACGTCCGGATCGATTTCGAGCGCCTTAGCATAGGCTACCGAGGCGTCCTTGTATTTCTTGCGGGCGAAGTAGGCGGTGCCCAGATTGCTGTAAATCGAGGCGGAGTTGGGGCTGAATTTCAGCGCCTTCTTGTACTGCCCCACCGCCCGGCGGTAACTCCTCCTGGCGTAATGAATCGTGCCGATGTTGTTGACCGCCTCGGCATATTTCGAGTTCAGCTTCAGCGCCCGCTCGTAGTATTTCTTGGCCGTGTCAAGCTCCATCAACTGGTGGTAGGCGATGCCGAGCTTGTTGAGGATGACCGCGTTCTGCGGCGCCTGCTTATAGACGTCCATGGCCTCGCGGTACATCTTGCGGGCCATGTAAATGTCGCCGCGCCGCTCCAGGGTGAGCGGCTCGGACGGCGGGGGCGGCATCTGCACCGGCGGCGCCGTCTGTGGATCCGGCTGCGCCAGCAGCGTGCCGGCGAGCAACAGCATTATGAGCGGGCGAATCACCTGGCACCTCTCATTTGAACACACCCAAAAGCCGGCGAAAGAACCCTTTTTTCTCTTTCTGCTCTTGCGCCTGGGTTTGGTCGGGCGGTCCGGCGGCCGAAGGCGGCTTCGCCGGCGCGCGGGCAATCCGGGCCGTCCGCTCCGCCTGGGCTGAAGGCGGCGCGCTCGGCGCTGTTTCCCAGGAGGCCACCCGGGTGGCGCCGCCGCCGTGCAGGCGGCAAAGCTCCAGCGGCTGCGTGCCGGAGACGAAAACCTCGGTTCGCGGCGACGGGCAGGCCGGCGTGGCCAGCCGTCCGCTGGCCGGGTCGATCTCGACGCTCACCACCCCGTCCGGCGGCGTGAACTCCACCGCGTTCCGGTATTCGCGGAACTGGCTGGCCCGCTTCATGAATTCGGTCCAGATCGGCAGCGCCGAGTGCGCGCCTTCCATGTTCAACTCGCGGTTGTCGTCGAAGCCCACCCAGACGACACAGATCAGTTTGGAAGTAAAGCCGGCGAACCAGCCGTCGTGGGAGGTCCCCGTCTTGCCGGCCGCCGGCAGCGTGAACCCCCGCCCGCGAACGGCCACGCCGGTGCCGCTGCGCAGCACCTCTTCCATCATGCTGACCATCAGATAGGCCACCCGCGGGTCCAGCGCCGCCCGCTGCACCGGCTTGTGCGTGTAGAGCACGCGGCCCTGGCGGTCGCGAATCAGGTGGATCCAGTTCGGCTTGACGTAGACGCCCTGGTTGGCGAAGACCGTGTAGGCGCCGGCGATCTCCAGCGGCATGACCTCGTAAGCGCCCAGCGCGATCGCCGGAGTGGCGCGGATGTCGAGGTTCATCCCGGCCCGCCGCGCCAGGTTTTCCACCGCGTCGTAGCCGGTCATTTGGGCCACTTTCACGGTGGCCACGTTCATCGACTTGGCCAGCGCCACCCGCACCGTGACCTCGCCGTGGAACTCGTCCTTGAAATTGCTCGGGCTGTAGGGCTTGTTGTCGAACCAGAAGGTGGTCGGCTCATCCACCACCGTGGTGGCCGGCGTCAACGGCGGATAGGCGCCGGTCACCCCCGATTCCAGCGCGGCGGCATATACGAACGGCTTGAAGGCCGAGCCCGGCTGGCGCTTGGCCAGCGCGCGGTTGAGCTGGCTGACGCCGTAGTTGCGCCCGCCGATCAGCGCCTTCACCGCCCCGGTGGCCGGCTCCAGCGCCACCAGCGCCACCTGCGGGTCGGGCAGATCGGGCGTGCGGCGGCGCCGCCGCTTGATCCTTTCGTCGATCTCCTGCAATCCCACCCGCAGCGCCTCGGCCGCCGCCCGCTGGAGATTCATGTCCAGCGTGGTGTAGATGCGGTAGGAATCCGACTGGAAATCGTGATCCTGGAAGGCCCCGGTCAGCTCGTTGTTCACCAGATCGACGAAGTAGGGGGCGTCGGTGGATTCCATGCCCGCCGACGCCAGCTCCAGCGGCGCTCCGCTCGCCTCCTGGTATTCCTTCTCGCCGGCGTAGCCGTTGTCGCGCATCAGCCGCAGCACCACGTTGCGCCGCGCCTTGGCGCGCTCCGGATGCCGGTAGGGATTCAGGTAGCTGGGCCCCTGCACCAGCCCGGCCAGCAGCGCCGCCTCCGGCAGCGTCAGCTCGCGCATGTCTTTGCCCATGTAAGCCTGCGCCCCTTCCCCGAAGCCGTGGATGTTGAAGCTGCCGCGGCGGCCCAGCGGAATCTGGTTGGCGTAGTATTCGAAGATCTGCTCCTTGGAGAGCTTCTGCTCCAGGTGCAGGGTGATCAGCGCCTCGGCCGCTTTGCGCCGCCAGGTCCTGCGCTGGTCCAGCCAGAGGCAGCGCGCAAGCTGCATGCTCAACGTCGAGGCGCCTTCCTCGATGCTCCGCTCCTTGAGGTCCACGTAGGCCGCCTTCAGCACCCGCAGCGGATCGAAGCCGGCGTGCTGGAAGAAGCGCTTGTCCTCGGCCGAAATCACCGCGTTCACCAGCACCTTGGGGATGTCGCCGAACTTCACCAACCGCCGCTTCTCCCGGTTGTGGTCGAACAGGTGGGTGATCAACTCCGGTTCCAGCAGGTATTGAAGGCGGCCGGTGTTGTCGCGCAGCGAGATGATCTCGAACACCAGCCCGCCGGCGAACTTGATGACCCCGGCCTCCTGGTCGAAGTAGGAATCCGGTCCGGGGAAGATCTCGACGGCGTCCTCGCGCAGGTGGTACCAGCCGGTGCGGTTGGTGCGCGACTCGCTGTAGCCGCTGCGCCGCAACTGCTCGACGATCTCGGCAGGCAGGATCTCGTCGCCGACCGTTACCGTCCGCGGCGCGGCGAAAATCATGGCGGTGGACTGGAACGGCCCGGCGCCGAGCTTCTTCTCGATCAGCCGGGCGTAGCGGACGTAGTAAAAGGTGAAGGCGCCCAGCGCCACGGCCACCAGCCCGGCCCCGAGGCCGAACACGACCATGGCCAGCCGCGATTTCAGGAAGACGTGAATGCGCACGGCCACGCTCGATCCTATTGTCTCACGGATGGAGCAGCAGGTTCCTCAGCAGAAAGAACAGGTTGGCCGGCCGCTCCGCCAGCCGCCGCATGAAGTAGGGATACCACGCATCCCCGTAAGGCACGTACAGACGCAAGCGGTAACCGTCCCGCATGAGCCGCTTCTCCAGGTCCCTGCGGATCCCGTACAGCATCTGGAACTCGTAGCGGTCCGACGGGATGCCGAGTTCTCGCGCGTGCCGTCGGGCCTCCGCGATCATCCTGTGGTCATGGGTGGCGAAACCCGGATCGACGCCACGGTCGAACAGGATCTTCATCAAGCGGACGAAATTGGCATTCACTTCCCTTTTGCGCGGGAACGCCACCGCCGCCGGCTCGCTATAGGCGCCCTTGCAGAGCCGCACCGGCACGCCGCGCGAGCACAGCATCTCCAGGTCCGCTTCGCTGCGCCGCAGGTATGCCTGGATCACGCCGCGCATGTTGCCGTGGCTCTGGTGCATCTCCACCACCAGGCGCAAGGTGCGGTCCACGTGGTCGATCGTTTCCATGTCCACCTCGACCGATGTGCCTGCCCGCGCCGCCTCGCGCGCCAGCGCGTCCACGTTGCGTCGGCACGCGGACTCGGAGAGGTCCAGCCCGAACTGCGTGAGCTTGATCGACACCGTCGCGCGCAATCCCCGCTCGGCGACCCTGCCCAGCGCTTCCAGGTACGCATCGCGCGAGCCCTCCGCTTCGGCGAGCGAAGTCACGTTCTCGCCGAGGTGATCCAGTGTGACCAGCACCCCGCCGCGGTTCAGCCGCTCGCACAGTCTCAGCGCGTCATCCAGCTTCCGCCCGGCGATGAATCGCGCCGTCACGCGCCTGGCGATCGGCAGGTTTTCCAGCCAGCGCTGGACGCCGCGGCGGCGCGACAGAAACAGCAGCAATCTCCTCATACATCAATTCGGTGACAGGCTACGCTTTCACTAATTTAACCTTACGGCGCGGCCGGGCGCGCGGCGCACCCCCGCCCCGGCGGCGGCTACAATGGATGGGCATGAAGGTCGTCGCCTGGCTTGCTTCGGTGGCGGTGCTCGGCGCGCAGACCACCGCCGGCCGCATCATGGGCACTATCTTTGACCGCACCGGCGCGGTTGTCCCGGGCGCCACGGTGACGGCCGCCAATGCCGAGACCTCGGCGCAGCGCACCGGCGTGTCTAACACCGCCGGCCAGTACCTCATCTATCCGCTCGCGCCGGGCGCCTATGCCGTCACCGTCGAGGCGAGCGGCTTCAAGCCGGCGCGCTTGGTGGCGCTGCGGCTCGAAGTGGCCGCCACCGTTACGCGCAACTTCACGCTGGAACTGGGCGCCCTCGAGCAGCAGGTCACCGTCTCCGCCGAGGGCGCACCGGCGCTCACGCACAGTATGTCGGTCGAGAGCACGGTGGTCCGCGAACAGATCGAGGTGCTGCCGCTCAACGGCCGCGACTTCAACCAGCTCGTGCTGCTGGCCGCCGGCGCGGTCGATAACAACGTGGGTGGCGGCACCGACTTCGGCGGCGTCGCCGTCAACGGCAACCGCTCCTACTCCAACGACTACCTGCTCGACGGCGCGCCCAACAACAACGTCTTCCAGGGCCGCTCGGCCGCGCCCGTCTCCATCGACGTGATCCGCGAGTTCAAGGTCACCTCCGGCGTGGCGCCGGCCGAATACGGCCAGGCCGGCACGCAGATCAGCGTGGTGACGCGCGGCGGAACCAACCGCTTCCACGGCAACCTGTTCGAGTACTACCGCGGCAACGCCTTGCAGGCCCGCGATCCGTTCAACACCATGCGGCAGCAGCCGTTCCGCCGCAACCAGTTCGGCGGCTCCCTCGGCGGCCCCGTGCGGCGCAACCGCACCTTCTTCTTCTTCAACTACGAGGGCAATCGCCAGACGGAGAACGTCACACGCGTCGCCACCGTGCCGCCGGAGGAGTTCTGGAAAGGCGATTTCTCCACCCTGCTGGCCCGCCGCATCCAACTGCGTGACCCGCTGCTCGCGGACCGCCCCCTCATCCCCGGCAACCGCCTCGACCAGTATCTCGGCGGCGCCCGCCTCAGCAAGGCCGCGCTCGCCCTGCGGCCTTTCTTCGGCAGCCCGACAGGACCCGGCCTGGCCAACAACTCCCTCCAGTTCCCGGCGCGCACCGACACCGGCGACCAATTCACCGTCCGCCTGGACCAGATGCTGCCCGCTAATCAGAGCCTCGCCCTGCGACTCACCAAGTCCGACACCGGAGGCTTTGTCCCCAACCTGATGGGCATCCCCGGCGTCGGCCGCGACGAGCCGCTGGACAGCCGCAACGGCACGCTCGCCTGGACCGCGCCCTTCGGCAGCCGCACCGTCAACGAGCTCCGCTTCGGCGCCATGAACTTCTCCGACATGGTCACCTACCTCGACGGTGGCCTGCCCACGGTCGAGTCGCTCGGGTGGCGAGGCTTTGAGAAAGGCAATCCGGGCATCCCGCCGATGCCGCAGATCACCTTCACCGGCACCGATGCCTTTACGCAACTGAAGTACGGCGACACCGCCACCTACGGCGAGGCGGCCCTGTCGATGATCAGCAACATCTACACGCTTTCGGAAGCCCTCTCCCACTTCCGCGGCAAGCACAACCTCAAGGCCGGCTTCGAGGCGCGGCGCACCGACCTGAACGTGCTCCAGCAGTCCAACGCGCGCGGGCAAATCACTTTCCGCGGCGCCAGCAGCGGCGCGTCCTCGGGCTATTCCTTCGCCGATTTCCTGATGGCGCTCGCCGGCTCCAGCCAGCAGGTGCCGGTGAAGCCGAAGATCCTGCTCCGCCAGATGGAGTTGGCCAGCTACATCCAGGACGACTGGCGCGTCTCCTCGCGGCTGGTCCTCAGCTTCGGCCTGCGCCACGAGCTGTTCCTCAGCCCTTACGAAGAGCGCAACCGGCTGGCGATGTTCGACCCCGCCACCGGCGCCATCGTGGTTGCCTCCGACGGCGGCCGGCTGCCGGCGCAGGAATACCACCCGCTGGTGAAAGCCAACCTGACCGACGCCGCCGGCAACTGGCGCTTCCCGCTGCTGAGCGACAAGGAGGCCGGCTTCACCCCGCGCCGCCTGATCGAGACGCAGTACCGCCACTGGGGCCCGCGCTTCGGCTTCGTGTTTCAGCCGGACGCCGCGGCCCGCATGGTCGTCCGCGGCGGCTACGGCATCTTCTACTCGCGCTACCCGCGCCAGTACCTGCTCCAGACCGTGGCCGTCAACCCGCCCTTCGCCGGCCTGTTCAGTTACTCGCAGCGCATCCAGGACGGGCGTCCCGAACTTACGCTGGACGCGCCGTACCCGGGCGCCGGCGCCAGCGCCAGCGTCTCGCCCACCGGCCTACAGCGCGACTTCGGCCTGCCGGATAACCAGCAGTGGAACCTCACCATCGAACGCGAAATCGGCTGGGGCACGGTGGCCAGCCTCGGCTACATCGGCAACAAGGGCGCCCACCTGTTCCGCTCCATCAACGCCAACGGCAGCTACTTCGACGAGCAAACCGGCCAGGTCCGCCGCCGCTACAGTTCCACTTACGGCACCAGCACTATCAACTTCCGGCGCACCGACGGCAACTCCATCTACAATGCCATGCAACTGGAGCTGCGGCGGCGCGCGCGCAAGGGCCTCATTTTCCAGGGCAACTGGACCTGGGCCAAGGGCATCGACGACGTCGGCGCCACCGTGCAGGCCGCGCTGCTCGACATCGAGAACCTCGGCCGCGACCGCGCCGACAGCGATTACGTCCGCCGCCACCTGGTCAACGTCAACGCGGCCTGGGAACTGCCGCTCGGCCGCGGCCGGGCCTTCCTCGGCCATCTGCCGCGCTGGGCCGAGGCGGCCGCCGGCGGCTGGCGCCTCAGCGGCATCTGGCGCTACACCACCGGCCGCTTCCTCACCCCGAGCTTCGCCTCGACCGGCGGCCTGAACAACAACCGTCCCGATGTGGTGGCCGGCGTCCAGGCCAACCTGCCGCGCGGACAGCGCAGCGCCAGCCGCTGGTTCAACCCGGCCGCCTTCGCCGAGGTGCCCGCCGTCGATCCCGCCGCCGGCCAGCCGCGCTTCGGCAACGCCGGGCGCAACATTCTGGCCGGCCCGGGGCTGCACATCTTCGACGCCAACCTCGCCAAGAGCTTCCGCCTCGCCGCTGAGCGGCAGACGGTGACGTTCCGCCTCGAGATCTTCAACCTGCTCAACCACCCCAACTACGGCGCGCCCGACGTCAACATCTCCAACGTGAACACCGTAGCCACCATCAACCGCGTCATCCGCCCGATGCGCCAGGCGCAGCTCGCCCTGCGATTCGATTTCTGAAAGGCCCGAAGATGCCGATCACCCGCCGCCAGTTCGCCTCGATGCTCGCCGCCGGGGCCGCGCCGCCGCAGGACCGCTGGAACGTCCTGCTGATCACCAACGATCAGCACCGCGCCGATTGCCTCGGCGCGATGGGCAACCCCGTCATCCGCACGCCGCGGCTGGACCGGCTGGCGCAGGAGGGTGTGCTGTTTGAACGGCTCTTCGCGCAGTGCCCGCAGTGCGTCCCGTCGCGCTCGGCGCTGCACACCGGCCGTTACCCGCACGTCAACCGCACGCCGTCGAACCTGTTCCGGCTCCCGCCCGGTGAAGAGACCCTGGCCACGCTGCTGGACCAGAACGGCTATGTGACGGCCGCCGTGGGCGAGCTGCCGTTTGCGCCGACGAAGTTTCTCGGCGGCTTCCAGACCGTGGTTGCCAGCGATCCCGAGTATCACGCCTTCCAGGAGGCGCGCGGCTGGCGCGGCTCGAAGCTCACGCCCGAGCGGCAGGCCCTGCTGGAGCAGTACCGCCAGCGCAGCGCGAAGCAGTTCCAGGCCGCGCCCGTGCCGTGGCCGGAGGAGCTGGACGAGACCGCCTTCTTCGCCGCCCGCGCCGTCGAGTTTCTCAAGGCCCACCGCGACCGGCCCTTCTTCCTCCACGTGAATTTCCGCCGTCCTCATCATCCCTTCGACCCGCCGCCGCCTTTCGACCGCATGTATGAGGGCGCCCGTTTCCCTCCGTCGCACCGGCGCGAAGGCGAGATGGAGAACAAGCCGCCGTCGCAGAAGAAGTACCTGGCGCAGAGCGTGGGCTTCGACCTGCGCACGATGACGGACCGGGACCTGGACCGGATCAAGAGCCACTACTACGGGATGATCTCGCTGAACGACAAGTACATCGGCCTGATGCTGGACACGCTGGCCGAATCGGGCCTGGACAGCCGCACTCTGGTCGTCTTCACTTCGGATCACGGAGAGATGCTGGGCGACCACGGCCTGCTGTTCAAGGGCGGCTACTTCTATGACGAGGTCGTGCGCGTGCCGCTGATCATCCGCGCGCCTGGGAAGCTGCCTGCCGTCCGGCGCGTCGGCGCGATGGCCGAGACGATCGACATTCTGCCGACCATCCTCGAGCTGCTCGATCTCCCCGTGCCCAGCCGGGTCCAGGGCCGCTCGCTGATGCGCAAGACTTCGCAGCCGGCGCACGCCGAGTTCGCCAACATCAAGATGATCCGCACCGAGGACTGGAAGCTGGTGCACTACCTGCACGCGCCCCACGGCGAGCTCTACAATCTGCGCGAGGACCCGCACGAGCTGTACAACCTTTACGACGATCCGTCCGCCGCGCCGGCTCGCCGCCAGATGCAGGCGGCCCTCACCGACTGGCTCATCGATTCCGAGGACCCGCTGCTGAAGCCGCTGCCGGCCGGGGATTGAGGTGGGGCAGGCGGTTTCGCCTGCCTCCGGAGTTTCCACGTGCTTTGAGAAAAAGTGGGAGCCGACCGCACTTTAGTAGTGGGCTCAGTGGGGCAGGCGGTTTCGCCTGCCAGCCGCCCCCGCACTATGTCTTGGTACCGCCGACGCCTTCCGCATTGGCATCCGGAGGGCGTCTTTTTGTTTGTCACCTGGCGCTTGGCGGGTTCGCTGCCCCACCTCCGCTGGACGAAGCGCCACGACGAGCGTGCGCGACACGCGTTTGCGGCTCTGGACCGCCAGGCCGACCGGGCCACCGGCGGCTCCCTCTGGCTGAAGGATCCCCGCGTCGTCAGCCTGGCGGTGGAGACCCTCCTGGCTGGGGAATCAGAGCGCGGCTTCTATGAGATCCGCGCCTGGGTGGTTATGCCGAACCATGTGCACTGTCTTCTCCGGCCCTTTCGCGATTTGGCCGTCATCACGCGCTGGCTGAAGGGTTCCACCGCTCGCCGAGCCAACCTGTTGCTCGGACGTACAGGGCAGCCCTTCTGGCAGGGCGAATCATGGGATCACTGGGTACGCAATGACGAAGAGTTGCAGAAGCTGACACGATATATCAAGCGGAACCCAGTCTCGGCAGGCTTGGCAGCCACTCCTGAGGACTGGCCGTGGTCCAGCGCAAGCTTGGCAGGCGAAACCGCCTGCCCCACCTTGGTGTATACTTGACCCCTTATGCGTACCCGTTACATCGCCCTACTCGGCCTGCTCGCTCTCAGCCTCGCGTTCGCGCAGTCCAAGCCCGATCTGACCGGCAGTTGGAAGGTGGACAACTCCAAGAGCAATTTCGGCGCCCTCCCGCCCCCTCAAAGCCTGGTCAACAAGATCGATCACAAGGATCCCACCCTGAAGATAACGTCCATCACTGTCGGCGACTCCGGCGAGCGCACCTTCGAGCTCGCCTTCACCACCGACGGCAAGGAGAACACCAATTCCATCGGCAGCATCGAGATCAAGAGCAAGGTGCGCTGGGAAGGCCGCGACCTCTTGATGGAGCACACCGCCGGCGAGGTCACGTTGAAGGACAAGTGGACTCTGTCAGAGGACGGCAAAACGCTGACCCTGGTGCGCCAGTGGTCCGGCTCACAAGGGGAGACAACTCAGACGCTCGTGTCGGAGAAGCAGTGAGGGGCCATGGCGCACCGCCATGCGCTGCGTGAAAGCCAAATCAGTTCCGCCGGTCAAGCGCACTCATCGCGAGGAGGGCTGCTTGCCGAGAAACCCCAATTGGGTGTCGATGATCTTCTCGAATTCGGCCTGCGGCTGAGCCCCACTCAAAAACACCCCGTTAATGAAGAAGCCGGGGGTGCCGGCGACGCCCGCCTTGCTTCCTTCCTGCAGGTCTGCTTCGACCTTCGGCTTGTATTTTCCGCTGGCGAGGCAAGACTGGAACGATTTCTCGTCCAGGCCCAGCGCCCGGGCATGAGCGGCCAGATCGGCTTCCCTCAGCTTGGACTGGTCGGCAAACAGGGCGTCGTGAAACTCCCAAAACTTCCCTTGCTCGCCGGCGCAGCGGGCCGCTTCCGCTGCGGTCTGCGCCAGCGGGTGGATTTCTCGCAGGGGGAAGTCCATATAGGCGAGCTTCACGCGGCCGTTGTACTTGGTGAGGATGTTTTTCAGAGTGGTCTGCGTGTTCTTGCAGTAGGCGCACTGAAAATCGGAGAACTCGACGATGGTCACCGGGGCGTTCGGATCTCCTTTCACCCGAGCCGGGTCGTAGGCCACTTGAACGCTGGGCGGCCTCAGGTGAATGACGACCTCGGTTTTCGCCCGCAGAGAATCGGCGTAGGCCTGTCGCGCCTTCTGCAGTCTCATGCGCTTCAGGGCCGTCCGATACTGCTCTTTGACGTCTTCCAGCCGGCCCCCGGCCCTGCTTTGCCCCAGGAAAAAGGCTTCGACCTCGCCATCGGTCGGATCCGCAACCTTGGAATCGGCCTCCCGGTCCAGCAACTTCTCAGCCGGAATCCCCACTTTCTTGGCCTCGGCCTCAACGAGCCGCAGGCGAATGAGGTTTTCGAGCGCCCTGTGCTTGGCCTCAAATTCCTGGTTCCGCAGTTGCATCAACTGCTGCGGGCCCAGAGCGGCCTCCAGGTCGCTCTCGAGGATGGGCTGGCCGCCGACAACGGCGACCGGGGCGCCGGAACTGGCTGTAGGCGGGGCTTGGCCGAAGGAAGCCAGTGGCAGCGCCAAGCATAAGGATACGTATAGCAGTGCATTTTTCATAAGAAGCTTTCCAGTATGACGATTCTGATCCGCGATGGCAAACGGAGACTTGGGCGCCCAGGGACACTGATTGGCTGAGGGATGGACTCTGAGAAAGATGCGGGCCCGCCTTCAGCTTTGGCGCTCAGGGCCGGCCCGCCTGTCAAATGTCTGCGCGGATTGGGAACTCAGGGAATTGTGATCAGGCCGCCGCTGTTGTTGAACACCTTCACTTGTTCGACCGTGAGGATGCCCGGTCCCACGCAAGCGTCTACACTCGAGTTTCCAGTGGGACCGGTCCCAATGACCGACCACGTCGCTGTGACCGTGTGAGGCTTGCCCCACCCCACCGGCACCACAAAGTCGAAGCTGTGCGCAGACAACGTGCTCAAGATCAGCTCGAAATCGCACAGCGGGTTGGCCACCCCCACCACAGCGTTGCAGAACCCACCGAGGCAGATCTGGCCCGCCACATCGCAATCGGCGGGAACGGTGCAGGTTTCGGCCGTGGGCGCCACGCAGACCCCGCCCCCAGCGATACGGTTTGGATTGAAGCAGGTAGCGGTGGCTGGACAGTTGGCGTCCGTCGTGCAGACGATGGTGTTGCATGCGGCGATCTGTGAGAACAGATTGGAGCTGACCTGCTGAAATCGCTGGTCGTAGACAACGCAGTCCGTGGGCAGTATTCCAACACCGCTGCCATCGACCTTCACGCAGACTTGAATTCCGACGTCGGCCGATGCGGTTGGAATGCTTGTGTCGATCTTCGTCCGGGTGAAAAGGCCGGTGACCATGGACGGCGTGATTTTCAATGTCACGCCCTTTCCATTGGAGGTCGAGATGTTGGAGCTCCAAAGGTAGATTCCCGTGCCCCCACCAAGAGCGCCACCGGCGCCGATAGAGCACGTCGCCGGGACGGCTGTTGCGCTGAAATTGCCGCTGCTCTGCGCGAACGCCACCGCGCACAGCAGGCACAACACAATTGCAATTTTCTTCATCTACGGTTCTCCTC
>JBBTDS010000166.1:0-2565 GCA_038060875.1 Acidobacteriota bacterium
GCTAGCTTGCGCGAGGGAGCGGGCACGTTTCCCGCCGGCGCCGCCACTACCTGGCGCAGGCGCCCGCGGGAGTTGATTTGTCGCAGGCGTTCGCGTCGAACTTGTTCTCGCCCTTGCCGTCCCAATTCAGATCGACCCCGCTGTTGTTCCGCACCCGGTTATCGAAGGCCGTCACCTTGTTCGAATTCTGAACGTCGATCCCGATCCCGGGATCCTTCCCCCAGGGAGTGGCGCCCCACACGCCGCGGTTGTAGCTGACGCGGTTGCCCTCGATCCGGGTCCCTTCGGCGCTCTGGTTGGTGATTCCGTACCGGCCATTGCTGAGCACGGTGTTGTCGGAGACGACATTGTCGGGGCCTGCGCCCGAAAGCATGATGCCGGCCACGTTGTTGCCGAACGCCAGGTTCTGGCTGATGAAGTTATTGGCCGACTTCCCCCCGCCGACGTGGATGCCGCAGTTGGCCAGGTCCGCATGGGTCACATAGGCGACGTTGTTCCGCACGGTATTGTTGCCGGAGTCGCTCAGCATGATGCCCATCATGTCCCCGTCCACCACCTGATTGTACTCAATCGTGTTGTAGTGGGCGTTCCGGAGATGAATGTTGTTGCCGGCGCCCCACTGCGCCGCGGTGGTGGGCTTGTTGCCGAAGTCCTTCACGGTGAACCCGCGGAGCAGGACGTTGTTGACGTCCTCGAGCAGGAACCCATTCGGCTCGGTGTAGTCGCCTTCGAGCACGACTTCGCCCTCCTGACCGGCGGCGATGAGCCTCAGGCCGTCCTTGGCGTGGCCTTTGATCTGGACGGTGTGCCGGTAAGTCCCCGGGCAAACCAGGATGGTAGCGCCGGCGGGGGCACGCTCGACCGCTTCCTGGATCGTCCGGAGGCCGCCGGGACAATCGGCGCCGTCATCGTCCACCGTCAGGACCAGCGGCACCGCGGGCGCGGGCCTCATCAGCAGACCGTGCGTGACGCCGCCGGCATCCGTGTAGTTGCCCACAAGTTCGCCGAGCCTGTTCACGTCCGCCACTATAGTCTGACGGGCGCCGGGCACCTCCAGCCGCGTCACTGTCCCCTTACTGAGCAGAAAGCCCTTGGCTTTCCCGCGCAGATCGCGGTAGGGCCCGGCGATATCTCCGGCCGGGGTGATCGTGCCGCTGTCGATCATCGTCTGCGACGCTCCCGGCAAGTCAAACGACGTCAGCTTGCCCTTGCTCCACAGCAGGCCGTGCCGGATGCCGGCGGTATCCTGCCAATGCCCGATGGCGTCGCTTTCGTCGTTGATATGGAACAGGCAACTCATCAGGTTGGGCTCGGGATACTCAACCGAGATGAAGCGGCCTCCGCTGTACACAAAGCCGCGGTGGAGGGTGTCCCCGGTCCGATTCCAGTACATGCCCACCATCTCGCCCTTCGCGTTGATCCCGACAGGGCGCGTCATCTCGGCCCCAGGGAAGTCGGGAATCGCGGTGAAGCGGCCCCCGCTGAGGATGAACCCGTGCTCTCGCCCGTCCGCTGCCTCATAGTAGCCGCCGATGTCGCCGGCCCGGGTGATCCCCACAAGACCGGTCCGCACTGCGCCTGGGAACTCGACGGTCGTGAACTCGCCGCGTCTCAGCAGAAACCCTCGTATTTTCTGGTCGGGCGTCGTATACCGTCCCACCATGTCCCCGGCGTCGTTGATCGAGAACACGAACGTAGCTGCGGCGCCGGGGTAGTCGATCGTGGTTATCGAGTAGCGCCCGGCGATAGCCCCCGGGGCGAAGATCAGCGCAAGGCTGGTGGCAATAAGCTGCGCACTCCTTTTCATATTCCCTCCTCAAGAATCCGGGGGCGCAGAGCCCCCTTGTGAAGACCGGAGCCTTCCAGTACAATCAACTTCGGGAATTCAGGACGGATCTGGGTACCGGCTTCCGGCCTCGCTCGATACTAGCGGAGGGGCGGGTGTCGAGTCCTTAGGAAAAGCTGAATTCTTCTGAAAAGTTCCGAAATGGCTACGCCTGCCCGGCCCCGGCGCTTCTACCAGTTCGGCCCCTTCCGGCTGGACGGGTTGAGCCGCGTGCTGCTCCGGGATTCGGAGCTGATCCCCCTAAGTCCCGCGATTGTCGAGACTTTGCTTGTGCTGATCGAGAATCGCGGGAGCGTTGTGGTCAAAGAGGAACTCCTCAAGGCGGTTTGGCCCGACACCGTGGTGGAAGAGGGGAACCTCACGCACAACATCTCCGTGCTGCGGAAGACGCTGGGCGAAGGTCCGGGGGAGCAGCGCTACATCCAGACGGTCCCCAAGCGCGGGTACCGGTTCGTGGCGACGGTGAGCGAGGTGGAGGAACTCCCGCCGCCGGGGCCGGCAACTGCGGCCAAGCCGGCACTGGTCACCCAAGCTCGCGCGCGACGGCCGGTGTGGCTCATCCTGGCGTCGGTTGTCGCGGCGCTTTCGTGCGCAGCCGCCGCATTCTACCTGTGGTTGCGGCCTGGCGGAAGCGCCTCGCTCAACAACGCCGCATTCACCCAGCTCACGGATCAGCCCGGACAGGAGTCGTACCCCAGCCTTGCTCCCGACGGCAATTC
>JBBTDS010000167.1:0-5546 GCA_038060875.1 Acidobacteriota bacterium
TGAATCTTCCCCTCGTCGATGGTGAACCGTTCCCCCACCGTCTTCAGATACAGACGATAGCCTTTGTTGCCCACCAGCGACTTGTCCCCCCGCTTCAGCGCATCCTGCAACGAGGCCACAATCGCTTCCCGGTCCCGCCGGTCGTGTTCCACTTGATCCGGATTCAGGCAGACCATGTAGCGTCTGCCCTCCACCTCCACCTGCTTCACCTTCAGCGGCGCCGGATCCTTGCTGTGGCTGCGTGGCGGGTGAACCTCCTCATAGCGCCCGGCACGCCCTAACACTGCCTCCTTCGCCTCCTTGCTCTGCCTCATCCGGACCCCCAGAATGTAGCTCCACTGGCGCTGCTCGATCCCCTCGATCGTCGCGGCGCTGATCATCCCGGCATCCGCCACCACGCAGACCTCTCCCACCCGGAACCTGCTCTTCAGTCGTTCCACCACCAGAACCAGACTCTTCAGATCGCTGGCGTTGCCCGGCCACATCTCGCTGCAGACCGGATAGCCATCGTTGTCCAGCACCAGCCCCACCACCATCTGCTTGCGATCCGGCCGGTGGTCTTTGGACTTGCCATATCGCCCAAACGTCTCGCCCCCTTCCCCTTCAAAGTAGATCGAGGTGGTATCGAAGAAGACGATGTCCAGCGTGGTGAACAGATCGCGCCGCCGAAGGAACAACTCTTCCTCGACCAGATCCTTGGTGGTGCGGGGTACCCACCGGGTCGCCCCGGCCTGCTCGTCAACCGGCAGAGGCTCCCCCAGCCAGGCCATGGCCCGGTAGAGATGGTGCAGCGACAGCCGTTCGGCTCCCGAGATGGCATAGTCCTGCTTCCACTTTTCCGCCGCGCGGTCGCTGCCGGGCCCCACCAGCCGATGCAGCACCGTCAGAAACACCGCCCGCTCGACGGCGAATTCGAACTGGCGCTCCCGCAGCAGGCCGGTCAACACGGCATCAACGCCGCACTGGCGCCAGAGGCGCTCGAAGATTAAGGGCGGACCGATCCTGGTGGTGCCGACGGTGAGGCTCTCGCCGTTCCGATGAGCGCCCAGCACGGCGTACTTCTGCGAGAAGCGGCCGAGCGATCTCAGCAGGCCGTCCAACCGGCCGGAGGCGAGCAGTTGGTCGAGGCGGCCGAGGCGGTGCAGCACGCGCTGCCGGATGCGTCCGTTGACGCGCTCGTTCTCGACGATCAGCAGGTAGGTGCGAGAGCCGCTGGTTTGGGCGCGGACGAACATGGGAACTCCAAACTGTCATTACGATCATATCGCCAGAACCAGCTACAAATCAATAGAAAAGTGCGGGGCGATGGCCATCACGTGACACTACACAACGCACGCACTCGAACGCAGGACAACAGACCCTCCCGTGGTATCAGTGACTTACGTTCCGCCTTGCCGCACTTTGCGGCGCAAAGTGTCGAAGATGAGTTTAACTCTCGCTATGAACATGGTGGCCGCTTCAGAAGCGCAGACGCCACGCAAACTGCATGTTGCGGGGAAAGTTCTGCTGGTCCAGGACGACCACGCCGAAGTTCGCGCTGGTCAGGCTGGTATTGGGACCCGTGTAAATCGGGGTATTGAACGCGTTGAACGCCTCCCCGCGTAGTTCGAACGCGAAGCGCTCGTTGATTTGGACGTTCTTGAAGAGCGACATGTTGATCTGCGGTTTCCAGTGGTTCCGCAGGTTCGGGAACGAGCTCGAGTAGGTGCGTAGCTGGTTCGGCCTGAGTTGCAGCCAGGCGAGCGGTTCGTCGGGCGAGGCGCACCTCGAGCGCGTACCGTTGGCCAGCAGCGTACACGTATTGAACCACCGGTCGAACCGTTTCTGGCCGTCGGGCATTCTCGGATCGCGCGCCGGGATGGCGTCCGGCATCGCGGTCGGCGTCCCGTTCATGTGATCGAGGATGAAGTTGTACTGCCAGTTGCCCGCCAAAAGGTCGAATGCCCTGCTCCAGTTGCCGCCGATGCTCCTGCCGCGTCCGAACGGCAACTCGAACAATGCAGCAACTGAAAGGTGATGGGTGCGGTCGAAAGGCGCGATCACCAGTTCCAGGAACTCATACTGCGGCTCGCGGAACGCCATCGCCTCCAGCGTCTTTACCAGAGTGTAGGAACTCGTGATCGACACCACCGAGCTCAGGCGCTAGGTGAACCGCATCTCCAGCGCGTTGTAGGAGGTGTTGCCCAGGGAGTCGCCGTTGCGCGTCACCGCCGTGAACTGCGGAAACGCGCTGAGAGACTGGGCGCGAGTGATGTTCGCCGCGGCCTGCCCCAACTGGGTCTTCGGCCCCAGACCTGGCCCGTAGGGTTCGAGAATCCCGTTCGGGAACGGATTCGCGAACGTGCCGGTGCCAGGCAGGCCGGGGATATAGGAGTTCAGCCCTCCGCCGATGGTGGCCACGAACGGCGTCCGGCGCGCGTAGCCGGTCTGGACGACACCCCCGTTGCCGCCGGTGCCGTTCAACGGCAGGAAGCTCAGGCCGTAGCCCGTGCGCGGCTGGAGATCCGTCCAGTTCGTGTTCCACGGCTGCCGGCGGTCGCCGTCGGCGGCCACGAAGTGTCCGAGGTCCAGCGCCGCGGCGGCCGTCCAGCAGGCTAGGGCGAGCCCGCCGAATTCGCGTCGGGAAAGCTGCTTCATTTCGTCCTCCTCGCGGCCGTCGCCGCCCCAAACAGGAACGTGAGCCCGGTCAGCACCGCGATAACGTACGCCAGCGCGATCGTGTTTCCGCTCAGCAGGCTCGCGCCGAGAAACGGCGTGGCGAATCCGCCGACGCCGAAAAAGCACTTCAGCAACGTGAGGATCGAGGCCCGGCGCTGCCGGCCGACGTCGCTGACGAGCGTGTTCGACGAGGCGACCAGCATCCCGCCGCCGCACCCGAGCGTGATCATGCATGCCAGGATGGTTGCGTGGCTGGAAGCGCTCGGCAGAATCAGCAGGGGAGCGCCGATCAGCGTCAGGGCGAGCAAAAAGCCGGTCTTCTTGCCCTTGTTATCGACCAGCGGCCCCGCCGAGACGGAAGCCACCACCATCCCGATCGCCTGAGCCAGGAACACATTTCCGATCTACTCCGGCGTCAGGTTCAATTTCCCGGAAAGCTGCGGCACGATAGTGCCAGCAAGCGCGGAGATCATGCCGTAGACGAGGGTGGCGACCGCCGCCACCCCGATCAATGCGCCCTTGGACACTGTCCTGGCCATTCGACTCTCCCTGGCGCACCGGGCCTGCCGCGCGGTGTTACGCGGCCGGCAGCACTTCGCGCATGACGCGCAGGAAGTTCCCGCCTACGATCATGCCGATCTCCTCGTCCTTGAACCCGCGCTCTTCGAGCATTCGGATGAACGTCTCCCAGTGCTCGTACGTGCTCTGCGCTTCGACGCCGCTGAACTGCCGGTTCGTCCGGTCGTAACCGGGCACCGAGCCGGTGGCGGGGTGCATTTTGTCGTGCCCGAGCCAGCCGATTCCTATGTGCTTCACGCCTACCGTCTTGGCCACGTGCTCGATCTCGTCAACCAGGAGCCGATAGGGCGTCACCCCGACGATATAGCGCATGCCCATCACGCCGCCCGTGGCCGCGATCGCCTTCACTTCCTCCTCGGTCAGCTCGAGCGGCGTCTTTAGGAAGGGCTGGATGTTCTGGTGCGTCGAGACGATCGGATGCCTGGTGATCTCGCAGACGTGCAGCACGCCGTTGGCGGACAGATGCGAGACGCCGATCAGCATCCCGAGTCGGTTCATCTCGCGTACGCACTCGACGCCGAACTGCGACAGCCGCGTCCCCATCTTGCCGCCTTCAATCCCTTCTCCGAGCATGTTCCGGCCGTTGTGAGTCAACTGCATCCCGCGCACGCCGAGGCGGAAAAAGTGGCGCAGCAGGGCCAGCCTGCGGTCGGGATGATACCCCGGCTCGGGATCGATCTGGATGGACCCGCCGCCTTCGAGATCGAGGAAGAATTGCACCTTGCCCCGGTTAGGCTTGGCCGGCAGATCGGCCTTCGTCCGAACTATAGACGCTTTGCCGTCCGTCTTCTCGATCTCGACGAGCAGCATGTCGAGCACGCGCAACGACCCTTCGAGCAGGGCGCTCACACCGTCGCGCTCCGGCACGGAGTCGCCGCCCGCGGGCATGATGCAGATACTGACGCCGGCCTCGATCAGGTTAGGGACCAGAAAGTCGCGCAGCGGCGACTGCTGTTTCTTGTCCCGCAGCTTGAAGCGATCGCTGAGTTCCCAGATATCGCGATGGCCCTCGATGACGATGTAGTCGTGCGGCCGCTTTGCCGCCGACACGGGCCGGGCGGCCAGGCCGGCCGCGGCCAACCCGGCGGACCGCGCCATAAAGTTTCTTCGGGTCAGAGACACGGTATCAATCCTCCTTCGTCAACCGCGGAAATCCGTTCCGCGTGTCAGCTCGTTTTGCGCCGCATCCGCACGGGATCCCATTCGACGACCTTCTTCTCGAAATAACCGGTGTTGCACAGTAACGCCGGCGCCGCTGCCCGGTAGCCGAAAATTTCGTTCTCCACGACCGGCTGCCGGCTTTTCATGGCCGCCAGCAGGTTGGCGTGATGGGCGACATCCTCGTCGCTGCCTGTCGCACACGCGGCCCGCCTCCTTGCAGCGGACGGCCACGGGGCCTCTCGGTTCTCGCGGGCCCAGAGGGCGCCCCGTTTCTACGCATGCGTGGGGTCTTCGACTCCGCAGGGCCGCAGCACGCTCGCGCTGGCGCGTGCCACTGTGTTGCCTTCCGGACTGCGTGACGCCGTCGGCGCCCTGCATTCGCGATTTCGGAGCTCACAACTTCGGATACCCAGCCTGCATATACCCCTGTCCAACGCTTCAAGTGCGGCCTTACGGTCGCCCTCGCATGGCTCGGGGCCAGGATGGTTCGCTACTCCTTTCCTGTATGACTCTTTCATTCACAACTTCACGCCGGTTTGTCCCGACGCTATCCACGCTGAAGCGTGCGCCACCGGGCGTTACTCGTAGCGCAGGGCCTCGGCGGGGGCGACGCGGGTGGCGCTGCGGGAAGGGTAGAGGGTCGCCAGGAAGCTGACCAGCAAGGCGGCGGCGGCGATCCAGAGGCCGTCCACCCAGCGCGGCTCGAAGGGGACGAAGCTGAGCGAGTAGACCTCTTCGTCCAGGCGCACCCAGCGATAGCGGTCGCCGAGGAAGGCGAGCACGTAGCCGGCGGCCAGGCCGATCGCGGTGCCGACGGCGCCGATCAGCATGCCCTGGTAAACAAAGATCCTGCGGATCTGCTCGCGCCGTGCCCCCAGCGAGATCAGCACCGCGATGTCGCGGTACTTCTCCATCACCATCATCACCAGGGTGATGAAAATGTTCAACGCCGCCACCAGCTCGATGAGGCCGATGGTGATCACCGTCACCGCGCGCTCCATGCGGAGGGCGTTGAAGATCTGCCGGTTCTGCTCCATCCAGTTGGTGGCCGCCAGCTTCGGCCCGGCGATCTTCTCGACGGCGCGGGTCACTTCGCGGGCGGCGTAGAGGTCATCGAGCCTCAGCTCGACGGCGTTGACCACGTCCTC
>JBBTDS010000168.1:0-11402 GCA_038060875.1 Acidobacteriota bacterium
GGAAAACCGGTCCGCGCTTAGGGGAATAGTTGTCTGTGGAAATCCAGGCTAGCGGATTAAGTTCGCGGCGGCTGTAATCACCAGCGCATTGGTGAAGTCGATGAGGAAGGCCCCCACCAGCGGGACCACGATGAACGCCTTCGGGGCGGGTCCGAACTTCTCCCGCAGGACGTCCATGCAGGCCATGGCATTGGCTGTGGTCCCCAACATGAAGCCACAATACCCGCCGGCCATCACGGCCGATTCGTAGTCTCGCCCCATCGCCAAAAAGGCAACCGTGACGCACAACACCCACACCAGGGCCACCTGGAGGAACAGCATCACCACCAGGGGCAGCGCCAGGTGTAGCAGTTCCCACAGCCGCAGCGTAAGCAAAGCCATTACGATAAAGATGTGGAGCGAGACGCTTCCCACTGCCTCCACGTGGCGCTGTGAGATCCTCACGAAACGAAGGCGATCGTCGAGGTTACGGAAAGCCGCGGCGACGATCATCGCTCCGACATAGGAGGGCAAAATCGCCCCCATTCTTTCGAAGGCGCCACTCAGCAGGGTGCCCAGCCCCATGGCCACCGCGATCGCGACGACGGCGCGGAGGAGACGGGAGTACTCCACCGCGCTCTCGTCGCTCAGGGGAACTGCCTCCGGACCACTGCTGTCCCCGGCAGAGAGAGGAGCCTCCACAGGGCGTAACCGGTGGCGCCGAATGAGCCACGCCCCGATGTAGCCCCCGAGAACTCCGCCGGCCGTGATGCCGAATGTGGCCGATGCAAGGCCCAGCGTTGTAGCCCCGGCCACGCCCATCTTTTCGAAGGTATCGCCGAAAGCAAGGGCGGTGGCTGGCCCGCCGGTCAGCGCGACTGAGCCGGAGACAATCCCCAGTAGCGGGTCCAGCGAAAACAGCTTGGCGGCAGCCATGCCGACCACGTTCTGCAATACCGCTCCGAGCGTTGCGATACCGAAGAAGTAGGCGACTTGCACCCCGCCTGTCCGGATCAATCGCAGGCTGGCGCTCATCCCGATGGAGGTGAAAAATGCCATCATCAGAATATCCCGCAGCACCATATCCATATCGAGGTTCAGATACCGGTCGCGCAACACCAGCGCCGCCAGCGCATAAAACATGCCGCCCACAATGGCGGCAGGGATGTTGAGCCGGTCAAGGATCGGAAGCTGCTTTTTCAGCCACACACCCATGGCTACGCCGAAACAGGAAAGCGCCAGCACCTGAATGGCATCTAGTTTCAGCGTCAGTAGGGACATTCGTTCTCCAGCCGCCGGGGCGATCCCTAGATGATACACTCAAACCAGTGACCACTGCTTTCCTGATCATCGGCGCAGGTGTGGCGGGGCTGCGAGCGGCGGATGAAAGATGGGCCGTTCCATCAACGGGCTCTTCATCGCCCGAAAGGCTGACTCCAGCCGCGTCAGCAGGATGTAACTGCGCCAGCTCTCCTGTTTGGTCATGTCCCGGCGATCGGTCTTGAGCAGGTAGCCTCCGTCCAGTCGCTCGGCCCGGCGCTTTTTTTCCGCCTCCTCCTGCCAGCTCAGCGCACGCCGCTCGGCATCGTAGTGGATCTGGTAATAGCGGCCCACCCGCGAATAGCGTTCGCGCAGCCGTCCGCTGGCCTGGTGCACCTCGGGCTCACTCAGCGCCTTCTTCTTCCTCTTGCTGATCCGCCGCGAAAGTTTTTCCAGATCCGCCAGCACCCGCTTTTCCTGGAGCTCACGAATCGCCCGGTCTTTCCGCTGGCCTTGTTCGCTCCGGCACAAGATGCGCACCTCCTGGCCGAACAGGCACGGCTTGATCCACACCCGCGTCTTCTTCTGCAACGGGTGGGCCGGCGAGGGCTGGCGCGCTCTCCTCCCAGCCTGCTTCCTCTTCAAACTCCCGCTCGTGCTCCCACCGCTGCTCCGGCCGGGCGGCCACCAGGTAGTGATAGCCGCGGCCACGGATCTGCTCGATGTTCTTCTCGTAAGCCATCCCGCGGTCCACCGTCACGGTGGCCCCGGCCTTCACCCCGATGCGCTTCTCCAAAGCCGCCAGCATCTCCTCGACCGTGGTGCTGTCGTTCCGGTTCCCGTCGAAAACTTCATGCGCTTTGGCAAAGCCCTCGCCGTCCAGCACCAGCCGTGCCTCCTGGATTTTGATCTGACCGGAGACCACGCTCAGCAGTTGGGGCCTGGGCTCAGCCCGCGGTTGGGCCTAGATCCGATCGACGAGCGAGTCCAGTTGGGGGTCTGGTAGCAACGACGTCTGGCCACTTAAGGCGGCCTGGAGTTTGTGCGCCAGGGCCAGCCAGTGCTCGCGGGGAGCGGGCTCGACCGGCCGATCGGCGCCTGGCAGATCGCAGGCATGGGATCGTTGCGCAGCACTTACTTTTCTCTCCCGACCTCGATTTACCCGACGGGCAACAGAATCGAGCTTTACGGCTACAAGTACCCGATTCAGGATCGCCGTAGCGGGACGTGTTATCCGGGCTACCTCTGGTGGGGCGGCTACATTCCTACGCAGGTCTGACGGCGAGCTGAGATCACACCTGGAACGGGTCATCGGTGTTCAGGAGACCCAGGCCGGGATGATCGCCAGCGTGGGACTTCCCATCAAGCAACTGGCGTCGGCGGTGGCGAAGCTGGCCGCGCAAGTGGACGAGCTGGCGGTGAAAGTCGGCAGGCTGGCGGCGAAGGTGGACCCGATCACCGACGTGCAGCGCCACACCGACGGCCGCTTGAACTTTATCATCTCAACGGTGGACGACCTGATTCGTCGGCTCGGCCCGCCGGCGGGCGCGGCGGGCGGCGGCAGGCGTTGATTACCGCCGCGCCGGACGGTCCCGCAGCGCGAAGATCAGGTAGCCCACCAACACGCCGGCCGCGACGCCGATCACCACGCCGAGCATCATCGTGTTGAACGACGCCCTGGCGGTCTCGATCAGCGCGGCGTCCCGCAAGGTGGACCCGCGCGCGATTACCGCGTTGAACGCCAATTGCGAACCCGAAGGCGCCGCAGGCCGCAGCAGGAAGCCCACGATGCCGCCCACCAGGAAACCCGCGTTGCCAAAAGCCATCACGCGGTCGAACAGCGTGAACCGGCCGCGCTCGCCGGCTGGCCGCAGCTTGCTGTGCCCGCGCCCGTAACTGAAGAAAATGATCTGCCCGATCACCAGCCAGGCGATCAGCCGGAACCAGTTGTCCGGCCCGAGCGAGTACATCATGGCCGCGCAGACCAGGATGCCTCCGATCGGCACCCACGGCACCAGCGGCGTCTTGAACGGCCGCGGCAGATCCGGCTGCGTGCGCCGCATGATCATGATGCCCGCGCAGACGATTACGAAGGCCAGCAGCGTGCCGATCGACGTCATCTGCCCCACCACCGAGATAGGCGCGAAGGCGGAAAACAGGCTGGTGAACAGCATGAACACGAAGTTCGAGCGCCAGGGCGTCTGCCACTTCGGATGAACGTCGGAGAAAATCCGGGGCACCAGGCCGTCCCTCGACATCGAGAAAAACACCCGCGACTGCCCCAGCAGCATCACCAGGATCACCGACGTGAATCCGCAAATGATGCCGAACTTGACCAGCCCCTTCAGCCAGTCGTAAGGCGTGCGGTCGATGGCCACCGCCACCGGCGCCGCCCCGCCCAGTTCCTTGTAGCTCACCATCCCGGTCAGCACCGCCGAGAAGGCCACGTACAGCACCGTGCAAATGATCAGCGAGCCGATGATGCCGATCGGCATGTCGCGTTGCGGGCGCTTCGACTCCTGGGCGGCGGTCGAGACGGCGTCGAAGCCGATGTAGGCGAAGAAGATCACCCCGGCCGCCCGCATGATGCCGCTCCAGCCGAACTTGCCGAACTCGCCCTGGTTCGGCGGGATGAACGGCGTGTAGTTAGCCCGCTGGATGAACCAGACGCCCAGCGCGATGAACACCAGCACCACCGTGATCTTGATGACCACGATCACCGCGTTGGCGCGGGCCGACTCCTTGATGCCGGTCATCAGCAGCACCGAGATGGCCACGATGATGAATACCGCCGGCAGGTTGATGACGCCGTGGATCAGCGTGCCGTCCGGCAGCTTGATCGCCTCGAACGGGCCGGCGCAGAGCTTGGCCGGCAGGTCCACCCCCATGCTGTGCAGCAGCGAGACGACGTAGGCCGACCAGCTTATCGAGACGGTCGAGGCCCCCACCGCGTACTCCAGCACCAGGTCCCAGCCGATGATCCAGGCCAGCCACTCGCCCATGGTGGCGTAGCCGTAAGTGTAAGCGCTGCCGGCGATCGGGATCATCGAGGCGAACTCGCTGTAACATAAGCCGGCGAAAGCGCAGCCGATGGCCGCCACCACGAAGGAAAGGACGATCGCCGGCCCGGCGTTCTCGGCCGCCGCGATGCCGGTGAGCGAGAACAGTCCCGCGCCGATGATCGCCCCGATGCCCAGCGAGACCAGGTTCATCGGGCCCAGCACACGCTTCAGCGTGTGCGCTTCGGCTTCTCGTTGAAGCTCTGCCAGAGGTTTCCTAGTGAACAGACTCATGCTCTCTCCACGCCGGCCTGCCTCCGCCGCCAGATCAGGTAGAACGGCACCCCCAGCAGCACGATGATCAGCCCCGGCCACGTGTACTTCGGCTTGTACAGCAACAGCAGCACCTCGATCAGCCCGGCCAGCAGGATGTAGGCGGCCGGCAGCACCGGATACCCCAGCGCGCGGTACGGCCTCTCCATGCCGGGCCTCTTCCAGCGCAATACGAACACGCCGGCGATCGTCAGAATGTAGAAAAGTAAGACAGCGAATATAACATAGTCCAGCAAGTCACTGTAGGTGCCGCTCAGGGTCAGCAGGCAGGCCCAGGCGCATTGCACCACCAGCGACACGTTGGGCGTGCGCCGCGCCGGGTGGAGCCGGGCCAGCCGCCGGAAGAACAGCCCGTCCAGCGCCATCGCGTAATAAACCCGCGCCCCGCTGAGCACCAGCCCGTTGGCGCAGCCGAAGGTGGAGATCATGATGGCCGCCGCCATCACCTTCACCGCCAGCGGCCCCAGCATGACCGCCACCGCCGCCGTCGCCACCCGGTCCTCCGGCGCGCGCTGGATGGCTTCCAGCGGCAGCACGCTGAGGTAGGCGAAGTTGCAGGCGACGTAGAGGGCCGAGATGCTGGCCACGCCCAGCACCAGCGCCAGCGGCACATTCCGCCGCGGGTTGCGGATCTCGCCGGCGGTGAAGGTCACGTTGTTCCAGGCGTCGGCCGAGAACAGCGCCCCTACCATCGCCACCCCGACCAGCCGGATGGTGGTGAAGCCCCAATCCGCGCCCTGCCAGAAATCGCCGAAGTTGCGTTCGGTGGCGGCCTCGTTGCGGCCCAGCAGCAGGCCGAAGGCGACCAGCGCCAGCAGCGCCGCCGTCTTGGTAATGGTGAACGTGTTCTGCACCGCCGCCCCGGCCCGTACCCCCCGGGTGTTCACCCAGGTCAGCAACACCAGCACCGCGATGGCCGCAAGCTGCTGTGTGTTGAACCCGAACGCCCCCAGGCGCAGCAGGTAGTTGTCGGCCGCGATCCAGGGCACGAACACGCCAGTGAACTTCGCGAAGGCCACCGCCACCGCGGCCACGGTGCCGGTCTGGATCACCAGGAACAGCGTCCAGCCGTAAAGGAACCCGGTCAGCGGGCCGAACGCCTCGCGCAGGTACACGTACTGGCCGCCCGCCTGCGGCATGGCGGCCGCCAGCTCGCCGTAGCTCAGCGCGGCGATCAGCGTCAGCAGCGCCGTCACCACCCAGGTCATGATGAGCAGGCCGGGCGAAGCCACCTGGCGCGCAATGTCGGCCGAGACAATGAAGATGCCCGAGCCGATCATCCCGCCCATCACCAGCGTGGTGGCGTCCAGCAGCCCCAGGCTCTTGACGAGACCGGTGTCTAAGTTCTCACGAGTCGCTGCCATTCCTCCATCCGCGCGCGCAGCCCCTCCCACGTGCATGGCTCGGGCAGAAGGTCGCTGATCACCGCCACCGAATCGGCCCCCGCCGCCAGCACCTCGACGGCGTTCTCCCGCGTGATCCCGCCGATGGCCACCAGGGGGCGCTCGGCCAGTGCGCGCAGCATCCGCAGCGCCCCGAGGCCCACCACCGGATCCGGCTTCACCTTGGTTTGGGTCGGGAACACCGGGCCGAACGATATGTAGTCCACCGGCTCTTCCAAGGCCGCGGCGAACTGGGCCAGGTTGTGCGTCGAAAAACCGAGAATGCGCTTAGGGCCGTGCAGCCGCCGCGCTTCTCCGGGCGGCAGGTCGTCCTGGCCAACGTGCAGGCCCGCATCGAGCAGCAACGCCACATCGGCGAGGTCATCCACGATGAACAGCGCGCCGGCGCGGCGGCACAACTCGGCCACCCGCTCGGCCTGCTTGAGCACCGCCTGCGAGAAATGCCCCTTGTGCCGGAACTGGAGCAGCCGCGCGCCCCCGCGGAGCATCGCCTCGGCAGCCCGCTCAACCGCAAGGTTGCGCCGCGCCAGCGACTCCGTATCGAGAATCGGATACAGCCTGGGGATGCGACCGGTCAATCAGTTTATGATAGCGTGGTCTCCATGAGTCTGCACATAAAATCGCCCGGCGAGGCCCCGGGGGTGTATCCCATCGCCCGCCGGGGCAGGGAATTGAAGCACCTCTCCTTTACCGTGATCGAGTTGGGCGGCAGCCTGCGCGAGCATGCCTTTGAGAGCGGCGAGGAGGAGCTGGCGCTCGACTTCTACACCGGCCCGGTCCGCGTGGACGTGGATGGGTGGTCGGCCGAGATCGCCGCTCGCGGCTCGCTCGGCGACGCGGCGCCCATGATCTATGTGCCTTCGGGTTCGAAGGTGAGGCTCACGGCGCTGGACGGCCCCGCCAGGATCGCCATGGCCGGCGCCCCGGGCAAGCCCGGTGTGCGGCCGGTGCTGGTCTCCGCCGAGCAGGCCGTCAAAAACGTAGTCGGCAGGGACAACTGGACGCGCACGGTCTACACGCACATCGCCGATAGCGTCGATGCCGCCCACCTGATCGTCGGCGAGACGGCGAGCCGCCCAGGCGGCTGGTCGAGCTGCCCGCCCCACAAGCACGACCGCTTCGCCGCCTCCGAGGTCCCGATGGAGGAGGTGTACTACTTCCAGCTCGATCCCAGGCAGGGCTTTGGCTTCATCCGCGTCTACACCGATCCCGACGACCCCGAGCCGTTCGACCACGCCTTCGCCGTCGAGCACGGCGACACGGTGCTGATCCCGCGCGGCTACCACCCCGTGGCCACCTGCCCCGGCTACACCTTGAACTACGTGTGGTTCCTCGCCGGCGAGGCCCGCACCTACGGCGCCTGGAGCGACGACCCCCGCCACGCCTGGATCAAGGCGTAACTGTGGGACAGGCATTCTTGCCTGTCGGAGCTTCAGCTCAGGTTCAGCACCAGCTTCAGGGCCTGTTCAACTTCAGCCATCCGAGTTGGCGGCAGGCCGCCCCGCGGGTTCGCTATTCTCGTGGCGGGGTCAAGAAAGCGCCCCGGATCCAGGGAGCGGAGCTGAAAGCAGAGGAAGACGGTGTCCATCGGCAGACCGGTTTCCCTCGCGGTGGCACGGACGTTGGTGGGGTAATCCCGCGGCACGTTGCTGGCGTCGGTGCCCACGACCACCGTCACCACCAGCGGTTGCCCGTTGATCGCATCGGAAGAAACCACCAAAACGGGACGGCGCCCGGCTTGCTCGCGGCCCCGCGTGGGGCTGAGATTGACGAAGTAGATCTGCCCGCGGCTAATCATTGCTCAAGCCATCCATGTCTGCTCCGGCGAACTCCCTCGCAATCGCGCCGCATTCCTTTCGGATGGCAGGATCGGCAGCCATCCGCTCCATCGCCTCCTCGAAGGCCCGCGCTTTCCGGCTGGCGGCGAACTGCCGCAAGGCGCCGATGACGATGCGGTTGAAGTTGTCTTTGATCTCAGGGGGCGCGGCCGACCGCACTTCTTCGACCAACTGGCGCGGCAGCGCCACGCTGCGCCGGATCACCTTGGGGCCCTTGTCCTTCATGTAGCCCTCCTGGTAACACAATTTATCACACCCAGGGGCGGCCCGCGCGCGCCGTGCTCCTGCATGACGGCACGGCTTCGGAGGGCGCTCGCTCGCCTGGACACCGGCCGAGGCCGCCCCGGAAGCACAATGCCGGTCCCCTGAAGTCGGGAGATAATGGATTTGCGCGGTACTCTTCCTGCGCGCGGGGACTACAGATGAGGAGCGAAGCCGAGCGGTTGATCAAACAGGCGGACCGCGATCCGCTCAACGCCGGAAAAAACATCGAGATTGAAGCCTACGAGGTTGCCGCTTTCATGGCCGAACAGGCAGTGGAGAAGTTCCTTAAGGCGGCATGGATTGTCTCGAAGGCCGAGCTGTCGCCTCATACCCACTACCTGGTCGAGCTTGGACAGGGCCCCGGGAGCTGCCCGGCCCGCTCTTGCGCCACCTGGCTTTTGTCGATCCTGACTACACGGTCAGCCGGTACACCGACGCGGCCAATGGAGTTCCCTTCGAGCTGTATGATCGCGAGACCGCTCTGTCCAAGGTTCGCGCCGCACGGGAGGTCATTGAATGGCTCGGATCGCGGATCAGCGCGTAGCACTGTTCGCTAAAATCCGTCTGCCGCGGCTTATCGAGCGCTATCGGCCGGTTCTGTCGAGGGCCGGGGAAGTTCTGTGGACGCTCCAGGCGCCCTATCCGGTTGAGGTCCTCCGCTACACCCCGGAGGAATACAGCCGCAAGAAACAGGAACTCGGGATTGTCCGGGTGGCCTCCGAGGAAGGCATAGATCTCCTCGCAGGGCTTCCCACAACCACCGAAGCGAACGGATGAGCGTCGCCGCCGGCCAAAGGAGCCTTTTGCGGTCACGCGCTACACGCAACCGTGTCGCCCGCCATTTCAATCATGGGTGGGGCCGGGCCGGAGGAGGCCTCGAAGGCCGCCCCGGTGGCCTGGACGGATAGAATTATCCTTAGCATGAGCCGCTCTCAAGTCACCGCCCCCGCCGCCCTACTGGCCGCCGCCCTGCTCCTGTTGCGCGGCGCCGGCGAGGACGCGGACCGTCTCTGGCGCCACCGCCATCTCGGCAAGGCCCACTACGAAAACCCGGCCGCCGCAGCCCAGGCTGTTGACGAATTCAAACAAGCACTGTCGCTGGCGCCCCAGTCCTTCCGCGAGCGCCTCAACTATGGGATGGCCCTGCTGCGCGCCGGCCGCGCCGAGGAAGCCATCGCCGAGCTGGAGGCGGCGCAGAAGCAGGACCCCAGGCTGCCGCACACCTGGTTCAACCTCGGCATCGCTCACAAGCGCGAGGGCCGCTACGACCGCGCCCTGGAGCAGCTTCTCGGCATGACGCGCCAGGCCCCCGATGAGCCTGTCACCCACCACAACCTCGGCCTGCTCTACAACCTCACCGGGCGCGAGGATCTGGCCCTCAAGCACTTCGCCATCGCCGCCGAGCTCGATCCCAACTTCGCCGCCCCGCGCTACCAGCTCTTCAACGCCCACCGCCTGGCTGGGCGCGACGCCGAAGCCGCCCGCGAGCTCGCGCTCTTTCAGGAGATCCGCAAGCGGAAGACCGCCGACGAGCAGGAGGACGTCGAGTGGTGCCGCTATGCCGAGATCTATGACCCGGTGGAGCCGGCAGCCCCCGCCGCGACGCCGGCGCCAGCGCTGAAGTTCGAGGCCCGGCGGCTGCCGTGGAGGGCCGATGCGGCCACGGCGGGCTTGCTCGTGCTCGACGCCGACGGGGACTCGAAGCCCGACCTCCTCGTGTTTTCGCGGAGCGGCGTGCGGGTCACCGACCACAGTCTCCCAGGGTTCGCGGCCGCCGCCGGCGACTTCGACAACGACGGGCTGGCCGACCTGTGCCTGCTCACCGCCCGCGGCGCTGCGCTCTACCGCAACCACAAGGGCAAGTACGAACCGCACCAGGCGGGCCTTCCGCCGGGCCAATACCACAAGGCCCTGTGGCTCGACTACGATCACGACTACGACCTCGACCTGTTCCTTCTCGGCAAGGATTCCGTGCTCGTGCGCAACCAGGGCGCGGCAGGCTTTCATCGCGTCGAGTTCCCTTTCCTGCCGGGCGAAGCGATGGACGCCGTGGCGCTGCGCGTAGTGCCTGGCACGAGGGGCGTGGATCTGGCCGTCGCTTACCGCGAGCGCGCCGCCGTCCTGTACCGGGATCAACTGGGTGGTAAGTTCTCCCCGGCGCCGCTCACCGCCGAGGGCGGCCAGTTACAGGCTGCCGACATCGACAACGACGGCTGGCTGGACCTGGCTTTCGCCGGCTCGCTCCTGCTGAACCGCGGCGGGCGCTTCGAACCGGCCCCGGCCCGTTACGGGGGCATCTTCGCCGACCTCGAGAACCGCGGCCTGGCGGACCTGGTTGCCGGCAACGCCGTCTACCGTAATCTGGGCCTCGGCCGCTTCGCGCCGCCCCGCAGTCCTTCCGGCTTTCCCCGCGCCGTCGCCTGGGCCGAAGCCGATTTCGATCAGGACGGCCGCACCGACCTCGCCGCGGTCGCGCAGGACGGCAGCGTGCACCTGCTCACAAACCGCACCTCCACCGCCAACCGCTGGCTGCGCGTCGGTCTCGCCGGCGTCCGCAACCTGGCGCTGGCGCCGGCCGCCGAGGTCGAAGTCCGCGCCGGGGCGCACTACCAGAAGCGAGTCTACCAGGGCCTGCCGCTGCTGTTCGGTTTGGGCGCCTACGCCGAAGCGGACACCGTTCGCATCACCTGGCCGAACGGAACTATCCAGAACCAGACGCGGCAGCCCTCGAACCAGTTGGCCGCCTTACGCGAGGCGCCGCGTCTCTCGGGTTCCTGTCCGATGGTCTTCGCCTGGGACGGCCGGCGCTTCGAGTTCATCGCCGACGTGCTCGGCGTGGCCCCGCTTGGCGCCGCCGCCGGCGAGGGGCGCTACTTCCCGGTGGACCACGACGAGTACATCCAGATCCCCGGCGAGTCGCTCGCGCCGGTTGCCGGCCGCTACGAGATCCGCATCACCGAGGAGCTGCGCGAGGTCTCCTACCTCGACCAGTTGCGGCTCATCGCGGTGGACCACCCGAGGGAGGTCGAGATCGTCACCAACGACAAGTTCAAGTCGCCGCCGTTCCCCGAGTTCCGGTTGTTCGGCGTGCGCGAGCGCCGTTATCCGGTGCGCGCGACCGATCACCGCGGCCGCGACGTGCTGCCCCGCCTCCTCCGCCGCGACCGCAGCTACGCCGACGGTTTCCGCCGCAACCTGGCCGGCGTCGCCGAGCGCCACTGGCTGGAGCTGGACTTCGGCGCGCCCGTCAATCGTTCCGTCCTCGTCCTGCACGGCTGGGTGGACTGGGCCGACGGCTCCATGTTCCTCAACGCCGCCCAGAGTAG
>JBBTDS010000169.1:0-7658 GCA_038060875.1 Acidobacteriota bacterium
CGTCCGAGAATTTGGGTTTTCAACAGGCTTTTGTTGCTGGTTTGTCCAACAGAGGGCTGAGGTTGGGCCACCGCCCCACACCGAGGCAAAGGCTGGAGCGGCCACGGTCGGCTGGAAGCGGCTGACCCCCCTCGGGATGGCCGGGGTGCTGGTGAACGCCGCGGTGGGGATGCTGAACCAGGCCGGCGCCAGGTTCATCCTCGCGACGGACTCCCGCCGGCAGTGGAGAACTGCTGCATCGACATGGCGGCCTGTGGGAATGCCTTCAGGATGCGCCGATCCTCCGTGATGCAGAGGGCCCCGAGTTCAAGCGCCAGCGCGATGAACTGCGCGTCGTAGGCGCCGATGTTGTGCTCCACGATGAGTTGGAGGGCCAGCGCCATGTCCACCGGCTCCGTGCAACCCTCCAACAGCCGCGTGGCTTCCAGCCACAGGCTCACCGCTTCCTTCACGGTCGCGCCTCCGAAGCGAACGTAGGTGGCCAGGGCGTTGAGAAACTCGTGCCGCCACAAATCCGGCACTCGCCACTCGGGATCGAGCGTCAGCACCCTTCGCGCCAGCGCCGTTCGGGGCCCCTGGATCAGCGCGTAAGCCACCACATTTGTGTCCGGCACAATCACAGCCGGCCCGCCCGCTTGGCCTTGTCCATGAGCCCACTGGTCAGCGGCACCCGGCCTTTGAAGACCGGCGGCAACTGCCGGGCCTGGCCGGCTTGCGCGAGGGCTTCTTCGAGCAGCACCAGCGCCTGCCGGTTCATGCTGCGGCGGTTGCGACTGGCGAGTTCCTTCAGCCTGGTGTGAACGGCCGCTGGCACATCTTTGATCAGGATGTCCGGCATCGCATCTCCTATACTATCACAACGATACCAGAACGATATTGTGACGCGGCCGCGGCTCCGCGGCGCCTGGCCGCGGTGACGGTTTCCTCGAAGGGCCAGATCGCGATCCCCAAGAGAATCCGGGATCGGTTCCAGTTGAAGCGGGGTACGGTCTTGCAGCTCCAGGTCCGGGGCCGGCAGATCGTGCTGTCCCTTGCCGCCGACTGGCGCGCGCTGCGAGGAGCGGCCAGAGGAACTGACTTGCTGGCTGCCCTTCGGGAAGAGCGCCAAGCGGAACTTCAGTGGCTAGAACCGGATGCGGCTCTGGATCTGGATCCAGCGGTTGGTGGCCGAGGACTGCGAGGTGATGCGCCCGAAGTCGGTGGAGTTCGGGCTGGTCGAGGGGCCCGACATCTGGGCGCGGTTAAAGGTGTTGATGGCGTCCATGCGGAGCTGGAAGGTGACGCGCTCCCTGATCTTGAAGTCGCGCTGGATGTTCGAGTTCCACTGGTTGAGCATGTCGGAGCGCACGCCCTCGAGGCGGGTGGGGAAAACGCGGCGATGGTAGCTGGTGGCCGTCTTGGCCGAGTTGGTCTCGAAGTTGCCGGTGTTGAACCAGCGATCGAGCGTTCGCTCGCCCTTGCGGATGTCCTCCAGGCTCTGGCCGTAGTAGAACACCGTGCTGCCCCAGCCCAGCAGGCTGCCCGGCTGGAACTCATAGGTGACGCCGAGCTGCCAGCCGCCCACGATCCAGCTCAGCGGCCCGTGCTGTAACAACGCGCGGCCACGTCCGAAGGGCAGCTCGATGATGCTCGTGGCGATGAAACGGTGCGGGCGGCCGTCGTTGGTCGTCTGCCAGCTTGGCAGCGGATCGAACTCGTTGGCGTAATAGTCTCGCTCGCGGGCCTTCAGCCGCGTGTAGCCCACGTTCATGCTCACGCCTTTCGAGAAGCGGCGCTCGAAGGTGACCTCCAGGGCGTGGCTGCGCATGGCGCCGTCGGGCACGGTGCTCTTGGTCAGCCCGTTCATGTGGGGGAAGTCGCGCAGGAGCCGGTTCTTGCCTATGATTGAGGAGGTGAAGAAACCCTGCGTGCTCATGTCCTGGTAGACCAGGGGGAGGGAGGTCCTGAAATCCGCGAAGTTGTTGATGTTGAACGGGTTGGTGACGTTGGCGTTCATATTGCTGGCCACCGCGTCATTGCGCTTCAGGCCATCGGCCCAGTACTTCTCCGGCAGCGGAGACTGGCTCTTGGCGAGCGGCACGCGGTCCGCGAAACTGCCGGCGTAAGCAACCTCAACCACCTGGTTGGTGGTGATCTGCCGCTGGAGGCCGACCCGAACCCGCTGCATCCGAGCGTGCCTGGTGTTGAAGTCGTTAAAGCTCCAGCCGCGGCCCACGCGGGCCATCAGGCCGAGGGCGTCGCGCGTGGGCTCGTTAAAGCGCGTCCGATCGGCGCGCACGGGGAAGGGATCGCGCAGGCTCGAGACGCCGTTCTTGGGGTCGCCTACCAGCCAGTTCACGCCGAAGTTGGTGGTGACGGTGGTGCCGGTCGAGCGGCTGTAGCCGGCCTGGTCGATGCCCTGGTTGAGCACGTTGATGGTGTCGAAGAACAGCCCGTAGCCGCCGCGCAGCACGGTCTTGTCGTTCATCTGGTAGGCCAGCGAGGCGCGCGGCAGCCAGTTCAGCTCGTTCTTGATCAGCCGGCGGCTGACGCCCCCCACACCCGTGTAGAGCGAGCCGCCCTGAACCACGAAGGTGGAAGCGGCGCGTTCCGGCACCGGGTTCCTGGCGTAGGCCGCCTGGGCGGCGTCAGTGATGGGCAGCTTGGCGCCGTAATCGAAATAGGCGATGGCGCGGTTGTAGCGCTCGGTGGGCCCCAGCTCGTATTCGAGGCGCAGGCCGAGATTCAGCGACAGCTTCGAGGTCAGCCGCCAGTTGTCCTGAACGTACCAGGCGTAATACGGGTTGTTGGTGGCGTAAGTCTCGTTGCGCGGGATGGAGATCCCGTTGGGGATGCCCATGATGAAGGCCGCCCAGCTATGGCCGTAGTCGCCAGAAGGCTCCAGGCTGTCGTCGTACTTGCGCGTGTAGTTATTCGAGAAGCTGTAGGTGCCGGTGATGTTGCCGCCCCCGCCGCCGGTGCGGAAGTGCCCGCGCGCGTCGAAGCCGCCCCGCAAGGTGTGACGGCCGCGCACATGGGAGATGTCCATCTTCCCGGTTAACATCCGGTAGCGCGTGAAAGTCGGCCAGCCGCGGCCCAGGGTCTGGTAGCCGGAGAACTCCATGGTGGGGATGATCTGCTGGTTGCCGGCGCGCTGATCGATGTAAGCCGGCAAGCCCATCTTGGCCGCGTTGTACTGGAGGGGGACGCTGAACTTGGTGCCGGACTTGAACTCGTTAGCGGCCAGGGCCAGGTCGAACACGGTAGAGGCGCTCTTGGAGAACACCCAGTCGGCGGTGGCCCCCACGTTGTGCCGGTTTAAGCCGTTCGTATTCAAGCCGCGGGCGGACTCGTAGGTCCAGTCGCCGCGGTCTTCCTGGAAGTTGTTCCAGCTCCAGCGCCCGAAGAAGCGGTGGCGGTCAGAGGCCTGGAAATCGACGCGGTTGGTGTAGGCGGTGTAGTCCCAGTCGTAAGGCGTGGCGATGGCCAGGTAGTTGTTGCGCGGCTCGCGCCTGGGGTCGGTGGGCTCGTTGTTCGGCGTGGGCAGCAGCTTGACGTAGGCGTCGTAGACCGGGTTGATAAAGCGCGAGCGGGGAACGATGTTGCCCGGGAGGGGATCGCGGATGTAGTGGTCACGCCGCGCCGGGTCGGGCCGCACACTCAGTGGGTCGTAGATCCGGTAGCGCCCGGGGTTGTCCACCTGGAGCAGGCGCGAGAAGTTGCCCTCGCGGTCGGCCAGCCCGGGGATGGTGCGGTTGATGTTGGTGGCGTCCTCGCTCTTGACGTCCTTGAATCCGTTCCAGGCGAAGAAGAAGAACAGCCGGTCCTTGCCGTTGATGAGCTTGGGAATGACGATCGGGCCGCCGATAGTGGCGGCGTAGTTGTTCGAGCGGCCCGAGGTCTGCATGTCCTCCGAGCGCAGCTTGTCGGCCAGGGCCTTGTCGCCGCGGGCCTCGGCGGCGGCTATGTTGGCGTAGTAGTTCTTCCGCACGAAGAACGACGAGCCGTTCCAGCGCTGCTGCCAGTGCTGCTCGGTGAGCGTGCCATGGTAGGCGTTGGTGCCGGCCTTCGACATCATGGCGATGTTGACGCCGGTCGTGTGCCCGACCGAGGTGTCGAAGTTCGAGGTCTCGACCTTGAACTCCGACAGGGTATCGGAGTAAGGCAGGTAAGCCACGCGACGCTCGTCGCCCATGTTGGGCATGCCGTCGATGGACCACTCGTTGCCCCCGACGTTACCCGGAGTGTAGTACCCCGAACCGCCCTGGTTGGAGTGCAGCCCGAGATAGTTGTTGGTGCCGGGCACCTGGATGCCGGGGGTGAGCTTGACCAGCAGGATGGCCGAGTTTCCGAGCACCGGCAGGTCCATCAGCGTGCGGTTGTCCACCACCCGGCCCGAGGACACCGTGCTGGTGTCCAGGATGGGCGCCTCGGCGGTGACCGACACGCTTTCGGAGACCGCGCCCAACTCCAGGGTCACGTTGATCTCCATGCGCGTCGAGATCGTCAGCGTCATCCCGCTGCGAACGGTGCGCTTGAAGCCCGCGGACTCGGCGCTCACCTGGTAGCTGCCGGGCAGCAGCAGGTTGGCCTCGTAGTAGCCCGTTTCATTCGTGGTGAGCTTGGTGACCACGTTGGTGTCGGTGTTGGTCACCACCACGGCGGCGCCGGGCACGGCGCTGCCCTGCGGGTCGAGCACCCGCCCGTAGATCATGCTGCGCGTTTCCTGGGCCGGCAGCAGGCTGACCAGCAGCAGCGACGCGCCGAGCGCGGCCAGGGTTCGGAAGCGGTTCGGTTGTTTGCGAGACACAGACATTGTAAATTTAGTCTACAACGTGAAGATGATCTTTACCAGACGCGGGCTGTTGCAGGCGGCCCTCGCGACGGCGGCGGCGAGGGCGGCGCGTGGCGCCGCCCCACACATCACCCGGGTGGAAGTCTTCCCGGTCAGTTACCCGGTGAGCGCGCACTTCAAGTTCCTCACCAGGGGCGGGCGGCCGGCCGTGTTCGTCAAGATCACCTGCGAGGACGGCAGCTTCGGCTGGGGCCAGAGCGTGCCGATCCCCACCTGGAGCTACGAGACCACCGAGTCGGTGGTCTCGACGCTGGAGAAACACCTCGCGCCGGTCCTGGTCGGGCGCGATCCGTCCGACATCGCCGGCGCGCACGCGGCCATGAACCGCGCCATCTCGCCGTCGTTCTCCACCGGCATGCCGATCGCCAAGGCGGGCGTCGATCTGGCGCTGCACGACCTCACCGCGCGCCTGCGCCGGCAGAACGTCACCGAGGCGTGGGGCCGCAAGCCGTCTGCCCGCCTGACGCTGAGCTGGACCGTGAACCCGACTTCGCTCGACGAGATCGAGAAGCTGGTCGAGCAGGGCCGCGCCCGCGGCTACCGCAACTTCAACGTCAAGGTGGCGCCGGATCCGAAGTTCGACCTGGAACTTTGCCGGCGCGTGCGCAAGCTCGCGCCCGAGGCTTTTCTATGGGCCGACGCCAACGGCGGCTACGACCTGGCCACCGCGCTGGCGGTGGCCCCGAAGCTGGCGGCGATCGGCGTCAACGTGCTGGAGCAGCCGCTGCCCGCCAACCGCCTGACCGGCTACCGCGAGCTGAAGAAGCAGGGGGCGCTCCCGATCCTCATGGACGAGGGCGTCGTCTCCTCGGTCGAGCTGGTCGAGTTCATCCGGCTCGGGCTGCTGGACGGCGTGGCCATGAAGCCCGCGCGCACCGCCGGGCTGTGGGACGCGCGGCGGCAGATCGAGATCGTTCAGGACGCCGGCCTGCTGTTCCTGGGCAGCGGGCTGACCGATCCCGACGTGGCGCTGGCGGCGGCGGTTCAGCTCTACGCCGCCTATCAACTGAAGTTCCCGGCGGCGCTAAACGGCCCGCAGTTCCTCGAAGGAACCTGGCTGCGCCAGCCGCTGGTGGTGAAGAACGGGGAGATCGAAGTGCCCGCGGGGCCCGGCCTCGGCGTCGAGGTGGACGAGGCGCGGCTGCGGAAAGGAGGAGCATGAAGGCGCTTGTACTGCTGGTGGTGGGGAGTGGGTTGTGGGTGGTGGGGGCGCAAAGCCCGTTCGCGTTCCGCGAGGCAGGCGCGGGCCGGCTGGAACTCACCGAGAACGGCAAGCCGGTCTTTGTGTACAACCACGGCATGATGCTCCCGTCGGGCGTGCCGGAGAACCGCCGCCGGTCGAGCTACCTGCACCCGGTTTACACGCCCAACGGCACGGTGGTCACCGACGATTTCCCGCGCGATCACTACCACCACCGCGGCCTGTTCTGGACCTGGCCGGTGGTCGTCGTGGACGGCGAGAAGTACGACCTCTGGGCGATTCGCGGCATCCATCAGAAGTTCGTGCGCTGGACGGCCCGGGAGGCGGGACCGGACCAGGCGCGGTTGGGCGTGGAGAACGGCTGGTTCTCCGGGGAGCGTAAGGTGGTCAAGGAGACCGTCGAGGTTGTCGCCCGCCCGGCCCGCGGAAACGCACGCCGCCTGGACCTGGCCTTGACGTTCGAGGCTGTCGGTAGAGCGGTCGAGATCGCCGGCGAGCCGGCCCAGCAGAAAGGTTACGGCGGCCTAAGCCTCCGCTTCGGCCCGCGCCAGGAGACGCGCATCCGTACCGACGCGGGTCTGGAGGCGAAAGACACCAACATGGCGCCGCATCCCTGGGCCGAGCTGGAAGGCGTCTTCCAGGGCCGCCGCGCCGGCGCGCGCATCGACATCGACCCGTCGAATCCGGACTTCCCGAGCGGCTGGTGCCTCCGCAACTACGGCTTCCTCGGCGTGAACTTCCCCGGGCTGAAGCCCTACCGGCTCGAGCCCGGCCGGCCGCTGGTGCTGCGCTACTGGGTGACAGTGTTCAGCCGGTAGGTGGGACCGGCATGCGTGACAGGCAGGAATGCCTGTCGTGGGAGTTTCTACATTTGCGTTCGGTACCAGCCTCGTGGCGCACACTTCAGTGTGCTGCTGCGGGCTTCAGCCCGCAGCGCTTCAGCCCGCAGCCCAACCGCATTCTACCGGAGAGAATCGCAATACTCCGGGCACTGTCTCTCCAGGAACATGTCCCGAAGAAGACTGCCTCACCTCTACCCGGAGGGCCGCTGGTTGTTCGTCACCTGGCATTTGCAGGGCAGCTTGCCGCGAGCCCTATATCCTCCCCCAGGCAAGCCTTCGGCGGGTAAAGCCTTTGTCTGGATGGACCGGTATCTGGACACCACCCGCCAGGGGCCGATGTTTCTCCGCCGTCCGGAGGTGGCAGGCCTGGTAGTGGATGCGCTCCAACGCGGCGCCGCCGTGGGCTACTATGATCTGCGCGCGTTTGTTGTTATGGGCAATCACGTCCACGCCCTGTTCCGTCCGATCGCTGGGGCCAGCCGTGTGCTCCAGTGGTTGAAGGGAACCACGGCCCGGGAAGCCAACCTGGTGCTGGGACGAACCGGGAAGGCATTCTGGCAGTGGGAGTCATATGACCACTGGATGAGGGATGAAGGTGAACTGGAGCGCATCACTGCCTACATCGAAAACAACCCGGTGCGGGCGGAACTGGCGCCGGATCCTTCTCAGTACGGATGGTCGAGTGCTCGGAAGAGCGGCGAACTGAAGTTCGCCGCTGCACGCTAAAGCGTGGATAGCGTCGGGATAAACCGGCGTGGAGTTGTGAATGAAAGAGTCATAC
>JBBTDS010000170.1:0-2710 GCA_038060875.1 Acidobacteriota bacterium
ACAACGCGCAAGGGACGCTGCTGCGGGAAGGCCGCACCGACGCCCGCGGGAGCTTCGCGCTGGCGGAGCTTCCGGCCGGCAGGTACGCGCTCCGCGTGGTGACTCGCGGCTTCGAGCCGCACGATGCCAGCTTGAACGTCCCCGGCGCGGGGCCGTCCCTGGCGCTCACCATCGAGATGGCCGTGGCCAGGGTCAGCTCCCAGATCACCGTAACCGGATCGCGCCAGGCGGTCGAGGACGTCAGGAATGCGTTGCAGTTCGTCAGCGTGCGCGAGGCGCGGGAGTTCTTCCATCGCCCGCAGGTGACGCTGGGTGATGCACTGGCCGGCAGCCCCGGCATCCTCATCCAGCAGAGCGCCCACGGCCAGGTCTCTCCCTTCCTGCGCGGCCTCACCGGCTACCACACCCTGATCCTGGTGGACGGCGTGCGCTTCAACACCTCGCTGTTCCGCTCGGGACCCAATCAGTACCTGGCGTTCATCGAGCCGTCCCAGGCCGGGCGCATCGAGGCGATTCTCGGACCGGCGGGCGCCGCCTACGGCAGCGATGCGCTGGGCGGGGCCATCCAGGTGCTCACGTCCGAGCCGCGCACTGGAGCAGCGGGCAGAACTGAGGTCCGTGGCGACCTCAGCGCGACCGTCGCTTCCGCCGACGCCTCGGGCGCGGCGCAGGGGCGCATCGCCCTCAGCCGGGGGCCCGCCTGGCTGCTGGTCGGCTTCGCGGCGCGCCGCCACAACGACCTGCGCGCCGGCCGCGGCTTCGATTCGCGCAACGTGTTCGGGCGATATTTCGGCCTGCCGCGGGAGCGCGTGCGCGACCTGCTGGGCGGCCGGCTTCAGGACTCGGGCTTCGGCCAGCACGGCCTGCACACGAAGCTGGCGCTTCGGCTGCCGGCCGATCAGAACCTTACGTTCTGGTATCAGCAAAGCGAGCTGGAAGGCGTGCGCTCCTACCGTGAGCTGCTGGGCGGAATCGGGCGGCTTCAGGCGCGCTTTGATCCGCAGCGGCTCCAGTTGCTGTACGCGCGCTACGAGAAGCAGCGCGCCGGCCCGCTGGACTCGGCGGCCGCCACCTTCTCGGTGAACTCGCAATCCGACGGCTCACTGCGCCAGGGACTGCGGGCGACGGATGCGATCACGCGGGAAGACAACCGCGTCGATGCCTACGGCTACACGGCGCAGTTCAGCTCGCACCTGGGCAGCCGCCACGCCCAGGTCATCGGCGGCGAGGCGTACGACGAGCGGATCTCCTCGCGGCGCCTGGTCGCAGATCCGCTCACCGGCGCCCGCGCGGAACAGCGCGCGCTGTACCCGAACGGCTCGCGCTACGCCACCTTCGGCGCGTTCGCCCAGAACACCGCCGAGCTCCTCGGCCGCAGGCTCCGCGTGGTGTCGGGAGCGCGCTTCACCGGCGTCCGCTTCCGCACCCTCGCCCGGGACAACCTGCAATCCTTCCGCGATCTCAGCTTCAACGCCGGCGTGCTGTACCAGGCGGCGCCGTGGGCGGGGATCAGCCTGCTCGCGGGGCGCGGCTTCCGCGCGCCGAACGTGAACGACCTGGGCGCGGTCGGACTGAACGACCTGGGCTATGAGATCGTGGCGGAGGAGGCCATTCCATATGGCGCGCTGATCGGCAGCGACGCCGGCGAGGCCGCGCGCTCCTCCGGCAGGCCGGTGCGCAAGCTCGTCCCCGAGACCTTGTGGAATTACGAGTTCGGCGCTCGGTTCCAGGCGCGGCGGCTCTACGCGCGGGTGCACGTCTTCGACGCTGAATTCCGCAACCCGATTGTCCGGCGGACGCTGCTGTTCCCGCTCGCGAGCGTTCCCTCGGCTCTGGCCGGCATGCCCGTGACGCCGGGGCAGGCACGCGAGGGCTTCGTTCCTGTGGCCACCGCGCTTGACCCCAGGGCGGTTAAGGCGTTCGTCAATGACGGGCGCGCGCGATACTACGGCACGGAATCGGTGCTCGAGTATCAGCTCGCGGACCGCTGGACAGCTCAGGCGAGCTACAGCTTCCTGGCGGGCCGGGACCTGGCGCCGAACCGGCCGGTGCGCCGGTTGCCGCCGCAGCAAGGGTCGCTGAGCCTGCGGCACGCGCGGAACTGGCGGCAGTTGTGGATCGAGGCCGACGCGATCTTCGCGGGGGCGCAGCGGCGGCTGAGCGGCGGCGACCTCGACGACGAGCGCATCGGGGCGTCCCGGCGGCGGGCCGACAGTGCGGACTTCTTCGGCGGCGCGCTGACGCGGCCCTATCTCGACGGGGCCGTGTTCACTCCCACCGGCGAGACGCTGCCGCAGATCCTGGAGCGCGTGCTGCCGTTGGGGGCGGTGGTCAACGGCGTGCGGGTGATCGATGACAACACGCGCGTGCCGCTGGTTCTCAGCACCAGCGGCTGGGTGAGCCTGGAGCTGCGGGCCGGCTGGTCGCTCACCGAGCGACTGAGGCTCTCACTGGGCGTAGTGAACCTGCTCGACCGCAACTACCGCCTGCACGGCTCGGGGCTCGACGCGCCGGGCATCAACGCGTTCGTGGGGCTAAGGTACGGGTTTTGAGGTGGGAGCGGGGCCGGTGACCACATCTTTGCGCCGCAGGCGGAGCTTCTGGAAGTCGGCGCCGCTGATGATGTAGTACCAGTCGGCGAAGCGGTTCGTGAGCTCGCGCGCGGTGCTCGGCTCCGGCTGCGGCGTGCTGACCTCCAAGATCGTGCGCG
>JBBTDS010000171.1:0-2980 GCA_038060875.1 Acidobacteriota bacterium
TCGTGCAGTTGGTCAATGTGCAGATAGGAATATACGACAAGACGGGGCAGATGCTCTCGGGCTTCCCTAAACCCATTAACTCGATCTGGTCAGGATTCGGCGGAGCTTGCGAAACGCACAACGATGGCGATCCGATCGTCCGGTACGACCGCCAGGCGCAGCGCTGGATCATTAGTCAGCTTACGGCCGATTTCAACTTGCTGAATTTTCATGAGTGCCTGGCCGTATCGACAACCCAGGATCCTGCCGGCTCGTATTACCGCTATGACGTAGACTTCGGAGCCCGGCTCCAGGACTACCCGAAGTTCGCGGTCTGGCCTGACGGCTGGTACATGTCGGCCAACTCCTTTATGTTCGGGTTTCTCCTGGAGGGCGGCAACATGTGCGCCTGGGAGCGGAGCAAACTGCTGGTGGGCGACCGGACCGCCAAGGTGATCTGCGTCGTGACCGGCAGCCCTAATTTTGCAGGGCTCCTGCCTGCGGACTGGGACGGGAACAATCCGCCGCCGACGGGTTCGCCGAATTACTTCATCGAGCTCTACACCCAGTCGACGCTGGCGATGTTCAAGATGAAGCCGAACTACCAGAACCCGGGCGCAACCACGATGACCGGGCCCATTTACATCAATGTGGCGCCCTTCAACCTCCCTTGCGGCAGCGGAGGAGACTGCATTCCGCAAAAGGACTCCACCCAACTGCTCGCCTCGCTCGGCGACCGGCTGATGTACCGCCTCGCTTACCGTAATTTCGGCTCCCACGAAGCGCTGGTCACCAATCATGCGGTGGCGGCGAGCAACACCGTCGGCGTCCGCTGGTATGAGATCCGCAATCCGGGCGGGACCCCCATCGTTTACCAGCAGGGAACCTATGTGCCGGACTCGGACTACCGGTGGATGGCCAGCATGGCCATGGACAGGGTGGGCAACATCGCGGTGGGTTACAGCAAGTCCGGCCCGGGCCTCTATCCAGGTATCTTCATCACTGGCCGCGAGACCGCCGATGTTCTGGGGACGTTGCGCGCCGAGCAGATGATTCTCGCCGGCAGCGGCTCGCAGCAACCGACCCTGAATCGCTGGGGCGATTACAGCTCGATCGAGACCGACCCGGTGGACGACTGTACATTCTGGTATACCTCGCAATACCTGCCCGCCCACGGGACCTTCAACTGGCACACGCGCATTGCGTCCTTCAAGTTTGACGGCTGCGGCGCAGCCGACACCACCACGACGATCACCAGCGATCTGCCGGAACCCTCGGTAGTCGGGCAGCCGTACGTGGTGTCCTTCAGCGTGGCGCCGGCCTCCGGTTCAGGGACGCCCACGGGCACAGTGTCAGTCAGCGACGGCTCGGGCGTGAGTTGCTCGGCCCCAGCGCCCACAGGCAGTTGCAGCCTGACCTCGACCACCGCCGGGGCCAGAACACTGACCGCGGCCTATAGTGGCGACGGCAATTTCAAGCCGAGTTCGGACGTTGAGCCGCACACGGTGAACAAGGCCAGCACGACAACCTCAATCACCAGCGATTCGCCGGATCCAAGTTCGGTAGGGCAGTCCTATACGATCAGCTTCACCGTCACGGTGAATGCTCCCGGCGCGGGCACGCCCACGGGCATAGTGACAGTCAGCGACGGCGCCACGAGCTGCTCTGCCTCGGTGGTGGCGGGCAGTTGCAGCCTTGCCTCGACCACTGCCGGGACCAAGACCCTCACCGCGACCTACAGCGGCGAGAGCAATTTCAACGCGAGTTCAGGCACCGCCCAGCACACGGTCAACCAGACCCCACCAAATCCTCCGACCAACCTTCAAGCCAACAAGGTTTACCAGACCACGGGTAAGAAGCAAGTCTTGCAGCGAATCGATCTGACCTGGCAAGACAACTCCAACAATGAGGACCGCTTCGTGATCGAGCGTTGGAAACTGTCTGGCGGTAAGGGCCGCCAGACGTGTGGGCTGGAGATCACGTTCAACGTGGGAGCAAACGTCACGCAGTACCCGGACACCAGCGCTACGACGGCTACGTGCAAGTACCGGGTGGCGGCCGAAAATACGGCCGGACGCTCGGCCTGGGCCGAGACATCCGTCAACCCCTAAACGCGCGCAGCCACCATCCACATCCGACACCCTCGGGAAATCCGGGCTAACCCCGGTCCGCTTGCCAATGCGCCTGGATCTTCAGTATTCTGTCTTCGTCTCCAACGCATGTCAGGGCTGTGCGGCGAACTCTTCGTGATCCCTCTGGAGGCTGGGCGCTACCTGGTATACGCTCCGCTTCGCCGCGCCGCTTTTCTCGCCAATGTCGGCACGGTTCGCTCGCTCGCCGTGCTTGAAGCCGGCAACGGCGGCGAGCCGTCCGGCTCGCTCGTCGCCTTCCTCCAAAAGCTGGGATTCCTGGACGGTCCGCCCGAGATCCAGCCAGTCACCACCTTCACCGGCGAGCCCGCGCCGGTGGCGGTCACGCTGCTGCTGACCACCGCCTGCAATCTCCGGTGCAGCTACTGCTACGCCTCCGCCGGCGACGGGCCGGTCCAGTCGATGACCCTGGAGACGGCCCGGCGCGGGATCGACTTCGTGGCCGGCAACGCCGCCAGCCGCGGCGTCCCGTGGTTCGAAGTGAACTACCACGGCGGCGGCGAACCCACCATGAACTGGCCCGTGCTCACCGCTTCGCTCGAATACGCGCGCGAGAAAGCAGCCGCGACCGGGCTCGAGTTGCGCAGCTCGCTGGCCACCAACGGCGTGCTGAGCGATTCGCACATCGACTGGATCGTCTCCAGCCTGCGTGGGGCGACCGTCTCCTATGACGGCCTGCCAGCGGTCCACGACCTGCACCGCGTGACCCGCACCGGCGCCGCTTCCAGCCACCGCGTCATGCACACCATGCGGCGCTTCGATGCGGCCGGCTTCTATTACGGGATCCGGCTCACCCTCATCGCCGGCCAGCTCGCCACCCTGCCCGATTCCGTCGAGTTCATTTGCTCGAA
>JBBTDS010000172.1:0-16108 GCA_038060875.1 Acidobacteriota bacterium
CGCACGGCTTACGGCCGCTGCACGGTGATGACCATCGGGTCGCTGGCCTGGGCGGTGGCCAGCGAGCGCACCTGCACCACGTGCATGCCGGGGCGGATGTCCTCGGGCAGTTGGGCCGAAATCTGGCCGGGCGAAGTCTGGAGCAGCCGCAGCGGGACGTCGCTGAAGGTGACGCAGGAGCCGCCCAGCACCGACGGCAGCGGGATCTGTTCAGCGGTGGCGGCCAGGCCCAGGCTCGAGCCGCTTACGGTGACGAACGAACCGGGCTTGAAGTTCGGCGTGCCGTCGCTGGAATTGAGGATGGCGCGGGTGCCGCCGCGGAGCTGGGGCCGGCTGCTGGCCCCGGCCTGCACCAGGGGGATGAAGCTCAGCCCGGAAACGGTGATGGCGTAAGCGTTGCCCTGTGAATCCACCACCAGGTGCCGCGGGGAGATGGCCGAACGCTGCGAGCCGAAGACGCTGATCGGCGGCTGCTCGGCCGCGATGGCCACCAGCGACTCGGCGCCGGTGCGCAGGTCCACCATCTCCATGATGGGCCGCACGTCGTCGCGGGTGGAGGCCGTTTGGTTCTGCCGAACGGCGGTCGAGAGGCGGATGAACCGGTTCTCGTCCAGCGTCGCGATCGAGGCCACGTGGCGCTGGCCGGCGCTGACGATGGTTTGCGTGGGCGGCTGGCCCGGACCCGGAGGCGGGCCGAACACTGCCACGCCGGGGCGTTCGGCGCCGCCGATGACCGAGATCGAGGAACTCAGGATCAGCCCGTTGGCCACGTAGTAACTGCCCTTGGGCGCCGCTCCCAGCGGGCCGTAGTAGCTGATGATCGGCTGGTTCGGGGTATAGATCTGGCGCGAGGCGGTGTAGTTGTCTACCAGCGCGTCGTAAAGGTAGGCCGTGCCCTGGTAGTTCAACGCGAGGATGTACTCGCCCCCAGGGCTGGCCAGCATCGTGTGTGGACCGGAGCCGGCGTTGCGGTTGGGGAAAATGTTCAGGTTCTCCGGGCGCGGGACCGCCTGCGTGCCCACCAGCTTCCACAGCGTCGCGTTGGTCATGATGATTTGCAGCCCGGAGAGGCCCACGGCCAGCGCGCGCGGAGCCACCACCCCGGCGGAGGCGTTGCGCGGCACGGGCGGAAACTCGACGTCGGCGATGACTTTCCGCTGCTCCAGGTCCACGATGCTGATCGACTCGCCGCCGAGATTGCCGACGTAGAGGGTGTTCCCGTCGGGCGCCATCGCCATCTGCCGTGGCAACTGGCCCACTTCGATCGGCTCAAGGAACTTCTGCTTCTTCAGGTCAAAGACCTCAACGCGGTTGAAGCCGGCGTTGCTGGCGTACAGCAGCCCGCGGGCTTCGTCCAGAACCAGATCTTGCAGCCCCTGGCCGTTGTCCAGCGAGGTCGGAACCGGGAAGATGACGCCGCGCTGATCCGGCTGGCGGTAGTTCATGTACACCTTGATGGTGTTGGGGATGTTGATGGCCTCGGGTGACACCAGGTTGACGTTGAGCGGGAAGCCGCTGTTGCCGGAGTAAAGGTTGGTGCCGGGCTGCCTCAGGACGTTGAACCGTCCCGGCTCCAGGGTGAAGGTGATGGTGGAGGGGACCACCCCGCTGGATGCCTGCGCCACCAGCGCGCTGCCGACGCCGGGAACGGAAAACGTCAGTTTGCCCTGGCCGAGGTTGTTGATCCGCACCATGCCGCGGGCGACGGCCGGCGTGCAGAGGTCCGCCGCCAGGAAGACCTGGTTCGTCTCCGGTTGCAGGATGGGGTACTCGTACAGGGTCGAGAGCGGCAGGTAGATCAGGCCCGATTCGGACAGGCCCCAGGCCTGCGCGCCGTCGGAAGTGATGACCATCCTGGCCACGATGCTCTCCGGTAGCTTGATGCCGAGGCGGATGCCCAGGTGGGTCGAATCGGAGATCAGCAAAATTGAGGACTGGGGGCGCGGCGCCGGCTGGGATGTGGCCGCCACGTTGAAGGCGCTGTAAGTGAGCTTCCCGTCGGGCGAGAAGGTGCTGCCGCCGATGTTTTGGGTCGTGTTGAAATTGCCGGGGATGGGGAAGGGCGTGTTGGCCCAGACCTGCTGGGCCTGGACGCTGAGGCTGGCGGTTCTGTACATGGTCAGACCAGCCATGAAGCGCGAGCCGTCCGGGGCCATCGAGAGCACGCTGGATTGCCCCGACAGGGCGCGGCTGCGCAGAACCGTCCCACTGGCCACCTCGTAGACGAACAGCATTTGCGTGGACGTGGTGTAGTTGGTCAGGCCGATGATGTACTGGCCGTCGGGGGTGGGAATCAGCCGGGTGCGGATCGGCGAGAAGGGCCGGGGCAAAGTGGTTGTCGGCAAGTTGGAGGGAGTCGGCGGCGGCGGCGCGTGCTGCACCGCGATCACCTGCTGCGAGACGGCCTGGTTGCGGTCGTAAATCAGCAGGGTGTTGGCCTGGTTGCCGACGCCGGTGCCCTGAGTGCTGATCAACACCCGGCCGTCGGAGCCCACGGCCACGCCTTCGGGGCGCGCCGGGAGGCTGATGGTTTGCTGCACGCTGTTGGCGCCCAGGTCGATGATCGTCAGCGTGGCCCCCAGGTTGTCGGCTACGTACAGGTAGGCATTGTCGGGCGACATGGCCGCCGACATCGGCGAGCGGCCCACCGCAATCGAGCCAACCAGCGCCTGGTCCTTGTAGCTGTAAACGTCCACCCGGTTGGCGTTGGCGTTCACCAGGTAGAGGCGCTGGCGGGTCTCGTCCAGCACGATATCCGAGGGCGTGCCGCCCAGCGGGATCACCTCGCCGAAGGTGGCTCCGGTGGTCTGGGCGCGCAGGCTCAGGCCGCCGGCCATGAGGCCGCACAAAACATAGATGGCTGAGAATCGCATGTGAATCCAGAATAACCCACTGCGGCGCCGACGCCTAAACCGGCGCCACCGATAGATGTAAACCCATCCGCCGACGGGAAGTTTTGCGCCCGGCCGCAACAATCGGCTAGGATTGGTGTTATATCGTGTTGCCGAAGCTGCGGGTCCGAAACCTGAAGAGGGATGCTGTGCTCGCAGTGAGCGCGGAGGTGGCCGACACCAGCCGGAAAAGGCGGAGCGGCCTCCTGAAGCACGAGAGCTTGCCGCAAGGGGAGGGTCTGTGGATCAGCCCCTGCGAGGCGATCCATACCATCGGGATGAAATTCCCGATTGACGTGGTCTTCCTGGACCGGAAGCGGAAGGTGGCCAAGATCCGGCAGGCCATGCGGCCGGGGCGGGTTTCGCTCTGCTTGTGGGCTCATTCGGTGTTGGAGCTTCCGGCCGGGACGCTGGCGGCCACCGGGACAGCAGTCGGCGATCAGTTGGAGTTCGAGAAAGTCGGATGAGGAAGCGCGCGCTGTTTGCGGGGGTGGCGGTCTGCGTGTTGGGGTGTGCGCCAAGGAGCAGACAGGTCGGGAGACCTATCCCACCGGCGTCCGGGGTGGCGGTCACCTTCCAGCGGCAGGTCATCAACGCGGTGGACGCCGGCGAGGGCGACCTCGTCGTTCGCACGCTGCGCGAGCGGATGGCCGCCGAGCCCGGCAACTTGCAGGTGCGGCTGGAGCTGGCCCGCCGCTACCGCGAATCCGGCTTCCCGGAGATCGCCCTGGAGCACTGCCGGCTGGCGGCGGCGCGTTTCCCAGATTCGGCCGAGGTCCAGACCGAGCTGGCCAGGAGTCTGCGCGGCCTGGGCCTGAGCGCCGAGGCGGCCCAGGGACTGGAGGAGTTTCTTGGCAGCCACCCGCGGTCATGGCCGCAGGCTTCGGCGTGGCTGGGGATCTTACGCGATGAGCTGGGCCAGTGGCGCGAGGGCGAGGCGGCCCACCGCGCTGCCCTGGCGCTGGCGCCCGACCTGGACTATCTGCACAACAACCTCGGTTACAACCTGCTGCAACAGGGCAGGGTCGCCGAGGCAGAGACTGAGTTTCGCCGCGCCCTGGCGCTCCGCCCGGATTCCAAGGTGGCCCGCAACAACCTGGGGATGGCGATGGCGGCGCGGCGCGAGCAGGCCCTGGGCGAGTTGCGGGCGGCCGGCGATCCGGCCACCGCCCACAACAACCTGGCCTGCGCGCTGATCGAGCAGGGCCGCTACGCCGAGGCCCGCAAGGAGCTGGATCTGGCGTTAGGGTATACTCGGAATCATCCGGCCGCGCTCAGGAACCTGAGCCTGCTGGCGGAACTGGACGGCCAGCCGGTGGCGGCGCCGCTGAAGCCGCATCGCCCGGGAGGCTGGAGCCGCTTCTGGTCGGCGGTCTGGCGGGTGGTAGCCGGGATCGAGGATAACGAGAGAACGGACGCGGCCAAGGCCGCCTCCTAGGCGAATGGACTGAAGAGCTCTATGAAAAAGACGTTGTTCGGACTCCTGCGGGAGGAAGAGGGACAGGACCTGGTCGAGTACGCGCTGATCGTGGCGGCGGTGGGCTTGGCGTTGATCACCACGGTCAACACGCTGTCGCAAGGCGTGGCGAGCCTGTACTCCAGCATTACGGCGGACCTGTCCAGCATCGGCGCCACCGAGATGTAGAGGCCGCGGCGGCTCGATGTGCAACCCTCCGGAGGTGTCGCCTGTCCGTCGGCCGGCCGGCGAGCGCTCCAGCCCCGGCCTTGGTGGTCCTGGCTGGCGCCCGATGTAGGCCTGCTGGTTTCCTGCCTCACGTTCGCTTACTGCCTGTTCCTGTTCGACGGCTCCACCAGGCTGTTCCGCGACGCCGACAGCGGGTGGCACATTCGCGTGGGCGAGGCGATCATGGCCACCGGCGCTCTGCCGCGCACCGATCCGTTTTCCTTCACCCGGCCGGGCCAGGCGTGGTTCGCATGGGAATGGGGCGCAGACGTATTAATGGGACTGGCGCACCGGGCGGCGGGGCTGCCCGGCGTGGCCTGGCTCTATCTGCTGGCGATCGCCGCCGGCGTCTGGCTCTGGTTCCGGCTGCACTGGGCGCTGGGCGGCAACTTCTGGATCGCCTGCGCGATGGCCGCACCCATGCTCTCGACCACCAACCTGCACTGGCTGGCCCGGCCGCACCTGCTGAGCTGGGTCCTGATCCTGCTGGCCGTCTGGTATGCGGAGACGGCGGGAGAGCGCTTTCGTCCGGCGGACGCGGCCTGTATCCTCGCCGGCTCGGCGCTGTGGGCGAACCTGCACGCCAGCTTCTTCTTCGCCCCGGCCATGGCCCTGATGTACGCCGCCGCCCACTGGGCGCGTCCGCTGATCTGGGAGCTGGACCGGGCGGCGGAATGGCGGAGGGCGCGGTGGTTCCTGTCGGCGGCCGCGCTGGCGGCGCTTGGCAGCCTGGCGAACCCGTACGGCTGGGAATTGCACCGCCATGTGTACCGCTACCTGACGGACTCCGAACTGCTGACCCGGATCGGCGAGTTCCAGAGCTTCAACTTCCATGTCGAGGGCGCCTTCCAGATCCTGCTGACGGTGGCGCTGGCGGGCCTGGGCGCAGTGCTGGCGTTGGGCCAGAAAAGGCTGGGCCGGTTCCTGCTCTCGGCGGCGCTGGTGGCAATGGCCTTGCGATCCGCGCGGGCGCTGCCGCTGGTGGCCCTGGCGCTGCTGCCGCTGGCGAGTGCGAGCATCACCGAAGCGCTCGGCAAGGTGGCGACGGCGGGATTGAGGCCGGCGCTCCGCAAGCAACTCGGCGCCTTCCTGGCCTATTCGGAACGGCTGCGCGCCATCGACGCGCGGCTGAACGGCGCCGCCCTGGCGCCGGCGCTGGCGTTGCTGGCGCTGGCGTGGATGACGACACCAGCGGTGGCCGCAAAGGCCGGCTTTCCGCCGGACCAGTTCCCGGTGGCGGCGGCGCGCGAACTGGAAAAGCTCCCCGAGGACATCCGCCTGCTGAGTCCCGACAAGTACGGCGGCTACCTCATCTACCGGTTCGCGGGAAAGCGGAAGGTCTTCTTCGACGGCCGCAGCGATTTCTATGGCGCCGAGTTCATGAAACAGTACGCGCGGCTGGTGCAGCTACGTCCGGGGTGGCGCCGGCGGCTGGAGGAACTCGGGTTCACTCACGCCCTGCTGCCCAACAACTACCCGCTGGTGGAGGCGCTGGAGCATCTCGGCTGGAAGAGGTTATACGGCGATGGCGTGTGCACGCTTCTGCGGCGGCCGTAGGGGCCGGGCACGCCCGGCCTCATGGAACTTGTTGACTGTTTTAGTGTTTAACTAGGATTGGCTTTATGGACCGGCAAAAGGCGTTTATGATCTTCGGGGCCGCGCTCCTGGTGGCGCTCGGCCTCACCTGGTTCCTGCACAGCAGGATACGTGGCGTCCAGACGGAGCAAAAAGTCAGGGTGGTGGCCGCGACTCGCGACCTGCCCCCCGGCACGCGTATCCGGAAGACCGACCTCAGGCTGGCGAGTGTGTCCCAGCCGAACGTCCCCAAGGGAGCGATTCTCGACACCCGCAGCGCGCTGGACCGGGCGGTGCTCTACCCGGTCGGCGCCAACGAGTTGCTGACCAGCGCCAGGCTGACCAGCCTCACCGGAGCGGACGGGATCTCGGCGACCATCGAGCCCGGCAAGCGGGCGATCGCGGTGCCGATCACCGACGCCAGCGGCGTGGCCGGCCTCATCCAGCCGCGCTCGCGGGTGGACGTGCTGTTCACGCGGGCCGGGTCGGTGGCCGAGGCCAGCACCATTACCATCTTGCAGGACATCGAGGTTCTGGCTATCGGGCGTACCACCCAGGCCCTCCAGACAACCACCGTTGACCCGCGCGCGCCGCGGGCGGCCACCGCCACGCTGCTGGTCACGCCGGAGGAAGCGCGCAAGCTGGAGCTGGCCAAGAACCAGGGCAAGCTCAGCCTGGCGCTGCGCAATCCGCTGGATCGCGGGAAGGCGCCGGACAGCCCGCCGGTGACCTTCGACGCGCTGGATCCGGGGATCTACGCCCGCACCGCCCGCGCCCGCCGCGGCCTGCCGCCCAACGTCGGGGCCGGCAGGGCTTCCGACGTCCAGGATGATGCCGCCTGGCGCGAGCTGATCGGCGAGCGCAAGCGTGAAGAGAAGAAAGAGCCGCCCAAGCCGAGGGCGATCGTGGACGTCTTCCGCGGCGATAAGCACGTGCAGGAAATCTTCCCATGATGATCCGACAGATCTTGTTCCTGGCAGTAGCGGCGCTGGGCGTCTGCGCTCAGCCGGCCACCATGCCGGTTGGCTCCGCGCGCGACCTCTCCATCATGCTCGGACGCGGCCACTTGCTGCGCTTCCAGCAGGACGTGAAGCGCGTGGCCGTGGCCGAGCCGAAGATCGCCGATGCGGTGGTGGTCTCGCCCCAGGAGGTGATGATTACCGCCAAGGGCGCCGGCCACACCACGCTGGTCATCTGGGAAACCGGCTCGGAGCCCATTCAGTACAACGTGCGCGTGATTAATGACACCACCGAGCTGGAGACCCTCCGCCGCGAACTGGTGGACAAGTTTCCCCAGTGCAACATCAGGGCCGACGGCAACGCCGAGCTGACGGTGCTGACCGGGACGGCGAAGGACGCCGACGAATCCAGGCACGCGGCCGCGCTGGCGGCGACCTATTCCAAGAAGGTCGAGAACCTCATCCAGGTTCCGCCGCCCCCCGATCCGCGCCAGATCCTGTTGCAGGTCAAGTTCGCCAGCGTGGACCGGGTGGCGCTGGCCGAGCTGGGCTTCAATTACTTCAGCCGGAACGACAAGACGCTGGGCTCGCTCACCACCCAGCAGTTCGCCCAACCCCGCTTCAGCCAGCTCCAGTTCCAGGACCAGCAGTTCGAAAACGCCACCGTCAGCTTCTCGGACCTGCTGAACATCTTCCTCTTCCGGCCCGATCTGAACATCGGCGGGACCATCCGCGCCTTGCAGGGCCGAAACCTGTTGCAGATCCTGGCCGAGCCGAACCTGATCACGGTCGAGGGCAAGGAAGCCAGCTTTCTGGCCGGCGGCCAGTTCCCGTTCCCCACCATCACCACCACCCCGACCGGCGGGGCCATCGCCCCGGTGGTCAGCGTGCAGTTCAAGAATTTCGGCGTGCAGTTGAACTTCACCCCGACGGTGACCAGCGCCGGCGCCATCCGGCTGAAGGTCGCCCCCGAGGTGAGCTCGCTGGACTTCGCCAACGCAGTCAGCTTGCAGGGCTTCCTCATCCCGGCGGTGGCCACCCGCAGGGCTGAGACGGAAGTCATCCTGAAGGACGGCGAGACGTTCGCGGTCGCCGGCCTGCTGGACAACCGGGTGGAGCAGGTGCTCAGCCGCATCCCCGGCATCGGCGACATCCCGATCATCGGCCACCTCTTCCGCGGCCGCTCCACCCGCAAGTCGGCCAACGAGCTGCTGGTGGTGATCACGCCGCGCTTCGTGCGCCCGCTGAGCGCGGAGGAGAGGGCGGCGCTGCCGGAAACCATTGAGGCCTTCCTGCCGCCGGCCATCGCGGAGAAAGCGGCCAAGGAAGGCAAGAAGCGAGAGGCCAAGAAGCCGGAGTTCGTCGGACCCCGTGGGCACCAGGAACCCAAGTAGGATAAGGCTCCTGCCTTGTCCGTCCGCACCGAGGCAAGACAAGCCCGGAGGCTTATCCTACCGCCGCGGCGTCACCTCTATCCAACTGCTGGTCATCATGGTGCCGGTGATCTTCGGCCTGATGGGCTTCGCGGTGGATCTCGGCCGCCTTTACCTGATCCGCGGCGAGCTGAAGACGGCCGCCAATGCCATGGCGCTGGCCGCCGCCGGGCAGTTGATCGGCACCGACGCCGCGCTGGAGATCGCCACCGATACGGCCCTGCTGACGCTGGACCAGGGAACGGGCGCCGGGAACCGGTACAACTTCGGCATGTTGCAGATCGGCCAGACGACCGGGCTGCTCACCAGCGAGACGCCGACGCCCGCTTACTACTCTACCGTGGCCAATGCCACCGCCAGCGACGCGGAAGGAGGCGAGGAAGCCAGCGGGACCACCGCGCGGCACGTCCGGCTGCGGGTGACCGCCGAGGCGCCGCTGCTGTTCTGGAGTTTCCTGTCGCTGGGCCAGGAACGCAAAACCAGCGTCACCGCCCAGGCGGTGGCCGGGCGGAGCGCGCCGCTGTGCACCGCCTGCGGCATCGAACCCCTGGCCATCGCCGCCCTCGACCTGGAGGACGCCACCGATTTCGGCCTCATCCCGGCCACGAAATACACCCTCGCCTACTTCTGTACCGGCGCCCCGACCCCGGCGCCGCTCTCCGGCACGGCTCAGGTCGTCCGCTATCTGATTCTGGACCACTACAACGCCGAGGCCGAGACGCTGGCCGACGAGGCGACGCAGTTGTACCGCATCGGCGCCCAGGGCCTGCTGCCCTCGACCAACCAGGCCATCTCCTGCCTGGCGGTCAACGCCGAGAAGCTGGTCTGGTCCAGCGCCGCGCCGCGGGCGTGCAACCAGCCGGTCGTTTCGCAGGTCAGCGCCGTGCTGTGCGGTATGGCCAGCCGGTTCAGCACCGAGCTGCCCTCCAGTTGCGCCAGTATCCCCGAGGTGGATGCGGTCTCGATCGCTTACGCGGCCGACAGCGACCTGACCGACCTGGATGATTACGCCACCTACATCGGCAACGCGCGGCGCATCATCACCGTGCCGGTGGTGGAATCGCTGTCCAGCGCCAGTACCATGGTGGTGGTCGGGTTCCGGCAATTCCTGGTGGAGCCGAACCCGAATGACACCAACCTCAACCCGGCCGATTCCAACGGGCGCTTCGCCGCTCTCTACCTCGGCAGTGTGGCCCCGGTCCGCCAGGGGCGCTTCGACGGCTGCCAGCTCGCCGCCGGCCCGGGGAAAGTGGTTCTTCATCAATGAAGCGGCGCGGCACCACCACCCTGGAGACGGCCATGTTCCTGCCGCTGCTGCTGCTGTTGTTCATGGGCATGGTCGAGGTGGGCCGGGTCACTTACACCTATTTCACGCTGCACAAGATGCTGTACTCGCTGGGCCGCCTGCTGGGGACCCAGCAGGGCGTCAACTTCTGCGACGACGCGGATGCCACCGTCGAGACGGCCAAGAACCTGGTCCTCACCGGTACCATAGACGGCTCGGCCGGCCCGCTGGTGGCCAACCTCACCCCCGATCTGGTGCAAGTAAGCATCGAGCGGCGGAACGCCGACTCGGGGGAACTGGAAAACTGCGATTGCGCCGTCCCTGGCTGCGACGTGGTCAACGGCGGCCTGGCGCCGGACTACCTGGTGATTGCGATTCCCGACGGCTACCAGGTGCAGCTTCGCATCCCGTACGTGATGCTGGCCCCTCTCCCGCTCAAGCCCCAGATCCGGGTGCCGTATGGAGGGACGTAGTGTACTGTTTCCAGGCAACCGCTCGCTACGCTCGCGGCTCGGCAGAGTTACCGAGCCGCGACCAAAGGGAGCGGTCTGAGTGCACCAGGATGCGCGGCCAGTCCGGCCAGAGCACGGTGGAGTACGCGCTGGTCTACGCCGGCCTGCTGATGCCGTTGACCTTCATGCTCATCTTCACCGCCCAACTGCTCTGGGTCTGGCACACGGTGGTGGAATTCACCCGCGACGGCGCTCAGTACGCGGCCACCCACTGCTGGCAGAGCGGGGCCGAAAACGTGCTGAACTACATGCGCTCGCACGTGCCGCGCACCATCGACATGGACCAGTTTCAAAGCGGGCAGGCGGAGATCCTGGTCGAGTACCTGGGCCGCGATCCCGAGACCGGCGAGCTGGTGGAGTTCGCCTGCGAAGGGGGCGAGTGCAGCACCGCCTGCGTTCCCGACTTCCTCACCGTCCGCGTTCAGAATTACCAGTTCCGGCGGTTCCAGGCCTTCCTGGGGCTGCCGCCGGTCGGCATCCCCGACTTTCGCGCCTCGATGCCGATGGAAAGCGCCGGTTGCAGTGTGGACGAGGAGGGCAGCACCTGTTTACCGTAGAGGAGTATTAGCATGGCTATTTCCCTGTTGGTGGCTTCCGGCGACGAGCACTTCCGCGAGATGGTGCGGGAGAACCTGCTCAACATCGCCAATGCCAAGGTGATCTCCGAGTACACCGAGATCACCCCCAATCTCTACATCCGCGTGCTGCAAGACCTGGAACGCCAGCCCGAGGCCGCCCTGGTGATGGACCTGGCCGGCGACGCCGAAACGGCGCTGAAGGCGCTGGAGAAGGTCAAGCAGGCGGCCCCGGACCTGTTCGTCATCGCCTCCAACTACCAGGCCGATGGCGAGACCATCATCGCCACCGTGCGGGCCGGCGCTAACGACTTCCTCCACCAGCCTTTCAAGCGGCTGGAGTTCCGCGAGACGATGAACCGGCTGGAGCACGCCCCGCGCCGCGGCGGCTCCGGGGCCAGCAAGCTCGGCAGGATCTACACGTTTCTCGGCACCAAGGGCGGCGTGGGCACCACCACGCTGGCGGTCAACTTCGCCGCCGTGCTGGCCCAGCGGCGGCAGCAGACGGTGCTGATCGACCTGGACTGGATGGGCAACGATTGCGCCATGCAGTTCGGGGCCGCACCGCAGAACACGCTGCTCGAGATCGGCGAGAACCTGAGCCGCATGGACCAGGCGCTGTTCGAGGGCTTGGTAACCCGCGACCCGCTCGGCCTGTTTCTTGTCGGCCCGCCCGATTCGCTCGATCACCGCGGCTATTTTACCGAGCCGATGTTCCGCGAGTTTTCCGCCTTCCTGGTCGAGAGGTACGAGTCGGTGGTGATCGACGCCGGCCGGGCGGTCTCCGACGAGGTGGTGCTCGGCGCCTTGCAGGTCTCCAGCGTGATCTTCCTGGTCGTCACCCAGGAGTTCCCCGCCATCCGCAACGCCCAGCGCTACCTCTCCTTCCTGATGCGGATGGGCTTCAGCCAGGACCAGATCAAGGTGGTGGTGAACCAGTTCACCAAGCGGGTCAACTCTAATCACGCCAGCCTGGAGCAGATCCAGCAGACACTCAACCAGCCGGTCTTCCACGGCATCGCCGGCTCGCCGGCGGTGCTGGCGGCCATCAACCGCGCCCGCCCGCTGGTGGCCGAACAGAAGCTGGGCGGCGACCTCGACCGCTCCTTCCGCGCATTTGTCGATAAGGCCACGGCCGCCAAGGCGGCGGCCAAGGCGGGGTGAGGAATTTCGGTGACAGGCGACGAAATTCGTCATCGGAGCAGGCCGAAGCAACACGTATTTGAATTTCGTTGCCTGTCACCGAAATTCCGAGGCGGGGACTAAACTGGAACTATGGGAACACGGACGCTCAGCCGGCCCGGCACCGGGACCGAACGCTGGTTCGAAATCAAGAGCCAGATTCACTCCAAGCTGGTGAACTCGCTCAGCCCGGAGCAACTGCGGTCGCTGAACAAGGACGGCATGCGCAGCCAGATCGGCCTGACGGTGGAGCGGCTGGTCACCGAGGAGGCCATCCCGCTGACGGTGGCCGAGCGCGAGCGGCTGATCGAAGAGGTGCTCGACGAGGTCTTCGGGCTGGGCCCGCTGGAGGTGTTGCTCAAGGACCCTTCGATCAGCGACATCATGGTCAACGGGTTCGACAACGTCTACATCGAGCGCGGCGGGCGCATGGTGGAGACCAACATCCGCTTCAAGGACACCGCCCACGTGCGGATGATCATCGACCGCATCGTCTCCAACATCGGCCGGCGCATCGACGACTCCTCCCCCATCGTGGACGCGCGGTTGGACGACGGCTCGCGCGTTTGCGCCGTCATCCCGCCCATCTCGCTGATCGGCCCGGTGCTCTCCATCCGGCGGTTCGGCAAGAAGCTGCTCTCGACCGAGGACCTGTTGAAGAACGAGACGCTCACCACCGGGATGCTGGATTTCCTCAGCGGCTGCGTCGAGGCGCGGCTTAACGCGGTCATCTCCGGCGGCTCGGCTTCGGGCAAGACCACCATGCTGAACACGCTCTCGCGCTTCATTCCCGAGGAGGAGCGCATCGTCACCATCGAGGACACCGCCGAGCTCCAGCTCCAGCAGTCGCACGTGGTGCGCCTGGAGACGCGCCCGGTGAACATCGAGGGCGCCGGCGCCATCGCCCAGCGCGACCTGGTCATCAACTCGCTGCGCATGCGGCCGGACCGCATCGTCATCGGCGAGTGCCGCGGCTCCGAGGCGATGGACATGCTCCAGGCCATGAACACCGGCCACGAGGGCTCGATGACCTCGGTGCACGCCAACTCGGCCCGCGACGCCTTTTCGCGCCTGGAGACGATGGTGATGATGGCCAGCCAGCACATCCCCGACAAGGTCATCCGCCAGATGCTGGCCTCGGCCATCCACATCGTCATCCACATGGTGCGGCTGAGCGACGGCAGCCGCAAGATTGCCAGCGTGAGCGAGGTGCTGGGGGTCGAGCAGGGGATCGTCGAGATCCGCGACGTCTTCGAGTTCGAACGCCTGGGCATCAGCCCGCGCGGCAAGGTGCTCGGCAAGTTCCGCGCCAGCGGCTACCGGCCCGCCTGCCTGGACCGGCTCAAGTCCTACGGCATCCACCTCTCGCAATCGGTCTTCCAGGAAGAGCACGAAGTGAAGGAGCGATGACGGTCACCGTATTCTTTTTCCTCGCCTTCCTGATCTTCACCGCCGCCCTGCTGGTGGCCGGCTACCTGGTGTGGTCGGTGCCGCAGCAGCAGGCCGAGCGGGTGTTGTCGGGGCGGCTGCGCGAGGTGCGGGCGCAGGCCGGCGCCCGCGCGCGGTCCAGCCCCGAGCTGATGCTGCGCGAGCGGCGCTCGGCGCTGGCCTCGCTGGGCAAGCTGCTCTCCTGGCTGGGCGGCATCCGGCGCGTGCAGGATTACATCGATCAGGCCAACCTCAAGTACCGCCCCGCCGAGGTGGTGATTGTTTCGCTGCTCCTCGGCATGGGCTTCTTTGTCCTGCTCGGACTGGCCGGTCTGAAGCTGCTGCTGTTGCGCCTGCTGCTGGCGGCGGCGCTGGGCGCCCTGCCGCTGCTCTACATCCTGCGCGTGCGCCAGAAGCGCCTGAGGAAGTTCGAGGAGAACCTGCCGGACGCCATCGATCTGTTCAACCGCTCGATGAAGGCGGGACACAACATCCACGCCGGGCTGGAGACGGTGGCCAACGAGACCTTCGATCCGGTGCGGATGGAGTTCCGCAAGGTGATCGAGGAGCTGGCGCTGGGCTCGCCGCTGGAACAGGCTCTGCACGGGCTGGGGCGGCGCATGCCGCTGATCGACTTGAAGTTCTTCATCACCGGGCTGATCCTCCAGCGCCAGACCGGCGCCAACCTGGTCAGCGTGCTGGAGAACCTCTCGCTGCTGATGCGCGAGCGGCTCAACCTGGCCGCGCGGATGAAGGCGCACACCGCCCAGCAGCGCTTCTCGGCCGGCCTGTTGTGCGCGCTGCCGCTGGTGGTCGCCCTCGGCATGTGGTTCCTCAAGCCCGAGTACATCCGGCTGCTGTACACCCATCCGGTGGGAAGCAAGTTTTTGACCTACGCGATCATCTCGGAGATCGTGGGCATCCTGATCATCCGCCGGATCTCCAATGTGAGGTTTTAGCGATGCTGGCGGTGTTCTTCGTACTGGTCTTCGCCACCGTAGCCGCGCTGATCTGGTCGGCCTTCGCGCTGTTCCAGGGCCGGGACGATCCGCTTGGGGACCGGCTGGAGGAGCTCCAGGCCAACGCGATGGTAACTCCGGGCCGGGCGCCGCGGCGGCGGGCCGGCGGCGGCGTGCTGAATCTGATCAGCCTGTTTCCGGGCGGCGAGGACTGGCTGCGAACCACCGAGCGCGAGCTGAACCAGGCCGGCGTGCGGCGCCGCGAAGCGCTGGCGGTCTATGCGCTCGGCCACCTGCTGTTCCTGGCCGGAGCGCTGGCCGGCATGGCCTGGCTCCAGCGCAACAACTCCGGGGTGACCGTTCTCACCGCCATGGTGGCCGCCGGCATTCTGGGCTGGCTGCTCCCGCAGCAGGTGCTGCACTACCTGGTGCGGCGCTACCGCCGCCGGCTTCAGGAAGCGCTGCCGGACACGGTGGACCTGCTGGGCATCGTGCTCGGCACCGGCCTCGCGCTCGACCAGGCCATCACGCGGGTCAGCGAGGAGATGCAGTACATCTACCCCGAGCTGGCCAACGAGTTCTACACCGTGGTCATGCAGGTAAGGGCCGGCCAGGAGCGCAGCAAAGCGTTCCAGCAGCTTGTGCGGCGCACCGGGGTGGAGGACATCAAGTCGCTGGCCGGCATGATCGTGCAGAGCGAGCGCTTCGGCACCAGCCTGGCCCAGGCGCTGAAGGTCTACGCCGACGCGCTGCGCACCCGCCGCCGCCTGCGGGCCGAGGCCGCCGTCGGCCGCGCCGGCATCAAGATGCTGTTCCCCATCGTCATCTTCATCCTGCCGGTGCTGTTCGTCATCACCCTGGTCCCCGGCCTGCTGAGCGTGCTGGAGAACCTGCAATTGATCGGGAGGCCGCGGTAGGGGGCCGTTGGTGACGGGCGGCGCATTCGCTACGCTCGGTGGCCCGGTTCGACTAATATGAATGCAGATGGGCATCGATGACCGCATGACCCGGGAGGTCGTTCGCCGGGTGCTCACCGTCGCCAAGCCCGACCGCATCATCCTGTTCGGTTCCGCGGCGCGAGCTGAGATGACGCGGGACAGTGACATTGACTTGCTGATCCTCGATCCCACATCGGAAGACACGCGCAAGAAGAGCGTCCTGATCGGCGATGCCCTGCGCGGACTCGGATTCCCATTCGACGTCATCGTCATGAGGACGGCAAGATTCGAAGAGACGAAAGAGGTGATCGGCGGAATCGCCCATCCCGCCAGCAGGTATGGCCGGGTGATCTATGAAGCCTCGTGAGGAGGCCAAGCGTGATCTCGTCCGCCAATGGGTGGCGAAAACTTCTTGATCTCCCACCAGATCGATTTCCCCAAAACACACAACCTTGGTGAGCTTCTCGATCTGGTCGCCCGGATCGATACTGCCCTGGCCGAACGCCTCCGCGACGCGACCGCACTCAACCCATACGGCGTGGAGTATCGATATCCGGGCGACTTTCCCGAGTCGACGCAGGAAGATGCGGAGGCCGCATTCGGGCTCGCGCAAAAGGTGCGCGCCGCTATGATCCCGAAGCTCGCTCGATTCCTCGAAGAGCCTCATACTCCGGAGTGACCTGCCAC
>JBBTDS010000173.1:0-13777 GCA_038060875.1 Acidobacteriota bacterium
CCTAGGAACTGGTGCGCAGCGCTGTTGTGGGGAAACTCACGATTATCGGGGAAGCCGCGGCGCGCGTGACTGAGGAGCTCAGGGCCCGCCATCCCGAGGTCCCGTGGTCCATGGTAGTGGCGTTCAGGAACATCCTGGTACACGCCTACTTCGGCATCGATTGGAGCATCGTCTGGCTGGCCGCCGGCAAGCAGTGCCCGGAATTGAGCAAGCAGATGGCGGCGATTCTCACGGATGAGTTCAAAGGGAAGGGCGGCCAGCAGCGAGACTGATGAGTCTCGCCGGAGGACGCTCACAGGCTGGCCGAGTTGGACATCGATGACCTGGTCTGTTCCGAAAACGTCGGCAACTACTCGATCGCCTCGACCACCTGGTTCAAAGGCTTCCTGCCGGCCAAGGTGGCGCACGTCAACGACTGAGGGCTCGGTGACGGCAGGCAGGCTTTACACTGGTTTCAGGGTATGCCCGAGAAGCTGAGAGTCATCCTCCACGAGTTGCGCCGCTGCCTGGAAGAGATCTATGGCGAGCGGCTCGCGCGACTCATGTTGTTCGGCTTTCAGGCACGGGGCGATGCGGGGCCTGACTCGTATATCGACGTGCTCGTCGTTTTGAAAGGGCCGGTGGACCCGGGCGAGGAAACCTTCAGAACAGGACAGGCTGTTTCAGACCTGTCGCTAGAGCACGACGTAGTGATTCTTTGCTTCTATGTGCCCGAGGAGGAATTCCTGATCCGGCAAGGGCCCCTGTTGCGGAATATCCGGCGCGAAGGCGTCGCGGTATGACCGAGGAGCAGGGATTGCGCGCCTCGGGAGAGGATCTCAGCGGCCAGGGCCGCGGAACACATCACTCGGGCCGAGGAGTTCCTGGCGCTTGCCGAACGCCTGCTTGAAAGCCCGCCGTGGCGGGAGAGTTGACGACCTGCCGAGCGGCTTGCCCCCGGCCAAGGTGGTGCACGTGAACGAGTGACTACCGCCCCGTTCCCAACGATTCCTCGATAGAATCGGCAATGCGGAGGTCATAGGGATTATGGGGCGCAGGCTCGGGCAGACGGGGGTGGGCCGTTGCTGAAAGTCCTCCTTTGCCATGCCTCCGGCGACAAGGCGGCGGTTCGCCAACTCTATCAGCGCCTGCGGGCCGATGGCTTCGATCCGTGGCTCGATGAGGAGAAGCTGTTGCCTGGTCAGGAGTGGCAACTAGAGATCCCGAAAGCCGTTCGTCAGGCGGACATCGTCGTAGTCTGCCTGTCGAACAGTTCCATCACGAAGGAGGGATACGTCCAGAAAGAAATCAAGTTCGCGCTGGACGCGGCGGACGAGAAGCCGGAAGGCACGATTTTCCTCATTCCGGCAAGGTTGGAGGACTGCCGGGTCCCGGAGAGGCTTTCCGAATGGCAGTGGGTGGATCTTCACGAGGATCGAAGCTACGAGAAGCTCCGGGCTGCGCTCAAGCTCCGCGCAGCCGGGCTGGAACGTGCCGCACACGACGCGAGCAGCGTTGAAACCACCGCTGAAATCACCCCTGGGACGGTCACTCGCAATCCGAAAGATGGTCTCGAATACGTGTGGATTCCGCCGGGCGATTTCCGGATGGGCAGTGTCCCCGGTGATCAGGAAGCCTACGACGAGGAGAAGCCTCACGCGGTGAGGATCACGAAGGGTTTCTGGCTCGGGCGAACTCCGGTGACAGTTGCTGCCTACAAGCGGTTTGTCCAGCAGACGGGAGGGACAATGCCGTCGTCTCCAACCTTCAATCCCGGGGGGTCCAAAGAGGATCATCCTATTGTCAGCGTCACATGGCATGAGGCCGCGGCTTACTGCGGTTGGGCCGGTGGCAGGCTACCCACAGAGGCGGAATGGGAGCGGGCTGCGCGCGGCGGTACAGAAGGCGCCAAGTACCCATGGGGCAATGCGATCACTCCCGCACATGCGAATTATGGTGGCACGCACGACGGCACCGCGCCGGTCTTGATGTTCCCCCCGAACGCATACGGGCTGCATGACATGGCCGGCAACGTTTGGGAATTGTTGGTCGACTGGTATGACGGGTACCCCGCCACAGCTCTCATAGATCCGAAGGGTCCACCTACTGGAACCGTCAAAGTGTTGCGGGGCGGTTCCTGGGGCTACGGTCGGTGGTTCCTGCGCTCGTCGGTCCGGAACGCCGTTGAACCGGGGGGCCGGGGCGGGACCATCGGTTTCCGGTGCGCCCGGGATGTTTGATTCTTTTCCCTCGCCTACGCGAGCGCCTCAGCCACCCGGTTCAACCGACTCCCCCCCGGCCAGGCTGGTGCACGTGAACGGGTAGAATGGCTGGCTGCGGGAAAGGCTGAGTGAGCATGGCGGTGATGCGGCACTGCATCGCCTCAGGTTAAGAGACGACCGCGCCTGGAGCGAGCGGCGAGCGCGCGATCAAAGGTAATCACCGCGCCTGCCGCCGTTTCGGCGAACGCCAGCAGCCAGGCATCCGCCCAGAGTTTCGGGGATGCCCGATCCGCGCAGGCGTACTCGCGGAAACAGGCCTCGACGCCCTCCGGCTCCGCCACGAGCGCGACCCGGTCATCCGCAAACAACCGATCATAGGCTGCCCACGCCGCCGACATAGTCCGAGGGTGCCCGTTCATGGCGGCCGGCGTGGTCAGCAGCCGCAGCACGCTGACCTGAGTGAAACGCAAGAACCCGATGACATCGGAGCGATCGGCGTCCCACCATTTCTTAGCAGCGCCGCGATGCACGTGATCCTCAAGCAGCAGCGCCAGCCACACGTTCACATCAGGGAAACTCAATGAGGGCGTAGATCTCTTCGTTGGTCAGGTCGAACGGCTTTCCGGTGGAAGGGACGATAGGCGGATCGAGCTTCAAGCGGCGTTTGGGCCGGTGCGGTTCCGCTTCTGCGAGCGCCCGTTCGATGCTGCGTAGAATGAGCTGGCGCGCAGAGCAGCCCCTGCGCGCAGCAGCTTCATGCAGGCGACGATGCAAGTCACGGGGCAAATCGAGACTCGTGCGGACCATTTCGCGATTCACAATAGAGATTGTGGGTCATGCGACTTAAGTAAGTCAATTCGCCCCCACGTCGCGGGGGCTCGCCGGGCGCCCTCCCGCCCTCCGCCGCCGTGCACGCGAGCGGGCGATTCTGAAACAATAGCACCATGACGGAAACCACTTCGCGCCGTGATTTTATGAAGACCGCCGCGGCGGGCTTCAGTGGACTGGCCGTCGCTCCGGTGCATGCCGCCGGGAGCGACACCATTCGGGTCGGCTTGATCGGCTGCGGCGGCCGCGGCACCGGCGCCGCCCTCCAGGCCATGAGCGCCGACAAGGGCGTCCGGCTGGTCGCCATGGCCGACATGGTGAAGGACCGCATCCAGGAAAGACGCACCGAGCTGAAGGTCAAGAGGCCGGACCAGGTGGCCGTGGATGACAACCATTGCTTCACCGGCTTCGACGCCTACAAGAAGGTCATCGAGAGCGCCGACGTGGTGCTCATCGCCAACGCGGCCAAGTTCCACCCCCTGCACATGAAGACGGCCATCGAGGCCGGCAAGCACGTCTTCGTGGAGAAGCCGCACGCCATCGACCCGGCCGGCATCAAAGTGGTGACCGCCGCCTGCGAGCTGGCGCGGCAGAAGAGGCTCAGCGTGGCCTCCGGCCTCCAGAGCCGCTATCACCCCGGCTACCGCGAGGCCATCCGGCGCGTGCACGACGGCGCCATCGGCGACATCGTGGCCATCGAGGAGAACTTCCTCCGCGCCCCCTACGTGCTGTATCCCCGCCGGCCCGGCATGGCCGAAGTCGAATACCAGGGCAGCAACCAGTACCACTTCCACTGGCTGTCGGGCGACGACGTGCCGCAGTCGCTGGTGCACAACCTCGACCGCGCCAGTTGGGCGCTGCGCAACCAGGCGCCGCTCAAGGCGCGCGGCATGGGCGGGCGCTCCACCCTGCGCGGCGAGATCTACGGCAGCGTCTTCGACCACCACGCCGTGGTTTACGAGTTCGCCGGCGGCGTTCGCGTCTACGCCTCCTGCCGCACCATACCCAACTGCTACAACGAGACCTCGAGCATTATCCTCGGCGCCAAGGGCCGCTGCCACCTGCTGCGCGGGCGCATCGAAGGCGAGACCACCTGGGAGTACCAGGGGCCGAAAGACAACTCGCAGGATCTCGAGCACGCCGAGCTGTTCCAGGCCATCCGCTCCGGCACGCCCCTGAACCACGGCGACTACATGGCCCGCAGCACGCTGATCGCCATCATGGGCCAGATCAGTTGCTACACCGGCAAGGAAGTCACCTGGGACCAGATCTCGCGGTCCGACTTCTACTTCCCGCCCCGGCCGGAAGATTGCCGCATCGACATGGAGCCGCCGGTCCGGCCCGATGCCGAGGGCATTTACCCGGTGTACATTCCGGGTGTGACGAAGCTGCTATGAAGCTGCTCATCGCGCTCATGGTCGCGCTGGCCTGCGCCGGCGGAGACCTGCGCTTCAAGCCCGCGGAGGACGGCGGGTTTCTGTTCGACACCGGCGTCCTTCGCGGCACGCTGCGGGCGGGCGGGAAATCAGTGGGCCTGTCCTCGGTGGTGCACATCCCGTCGGGCATTACGATCTCCCGTGGCATGGGGCTGTTCAGCCCCTACCGCGTGTTCTCCGCCGGCCGCCGTTACGGCAACGGCGCCTGGAACTGGCCGAGCGACGCGACCCTGCGCGACGACGGCTCCGTCGAGGTGCGCTGGCCCGCCACAGAGGATCGGCCATTTGAGATGCGCGCCGTGTACCGCTGGAGCGGCGCGGACACCTTGGACCTTGAAACCTCCATCCGGCCCCAGGCCGAGCTGCGTGCATTCGAGGTGTTCCTGTCCTCGTACTTCGCCGAGCAGTTCAACAACTCGCTGGCCTACGTGCGGGGCGAGCCGGACACCGGCGGCAAGCCCGGCTTCCTGGCGGCGGAGCAATCCCGCGGCGTCTGGCAGATGTTCCCGCGGGACGCCGATGCGCTCGCGCTGATCAACGACGGCCGGTGGAAGATCCCGCCCAACCCCGTGAGCTGGGCGCTCATGCCGGCGCTGGCCGCGCCGCTCGGCCTGCGGCGCGATGCGGCATCAGGAACGACCGCCATACTGATGGCGCCCCCGCGGGATTGTTTCGCCCTGGCGACGCCACACCAGACTGAGACGCACTACTCCCTCTACCTCTCGCTTTTCGGCCGCACCATCAAGGCCGGGGAAACCTCGCGCGCCCGCGCACGGCTGGTGGTCGCCGCGTCCCCGAGCGAGGGCGACATTCTGCGCTTGTACCGCGCGTACCGGTGACCGCCGTCGTTCACTTCAAGGCGAACTTCTGCACGCGCCAGTTCTTGATTTCAACCACGTAGATGGCGCCGCTGGAATCGACGGCGATGTTGTGGGCGAAGTCGAACTTGCCGGGCGTTTTGCCGAAGCCGCCGAGCACGCCCAGCACCTGGCCGTCCAGGTTGAGCTTGACCACGCGGTTGTTGCCTCCGTCGGCCATGTAGATGGCGTTCTCGCGGGCCACGTAGTAGAGTCCCCACGGGGCGCCCACGTCGGTCCACTTGCCGAGGAACTTGCCGTCGGCGTCGAAGATCTGCACGCGCGCGTTGGTGCGGTCGGCGACGTACACGCGCCCGCGCGAATCGATGCAGACGTCATGCACCAGGTTGAACTCGCCGTCCCCCGTGCCCTTGCGGCCCCAGTGGGTCAGGTACTCGCCGTCCTTGTTGAACTTGATCACCCGCGAGTTGACGTAGCCGTCGGATACGTAGAAATCGCCGTTCGGCGTGAAGGTCAGGCCGGTGGGCTGGTTGAAAGCGTACCTGGCAGTGTCGTTGCCGGGCTGCCCGCGCGGATTGGCGATCACCATCAGCACGCGGCCGGAGCGATTGCACTTCAGCACCGCGTGGCCGAGCTGGTCCACCAGCCAGACGTTACCCTCCGCGTCGATCCGAAGGCCGTGCGAGGCAACGACCGGCGCGTCCTCCCAAGCGCCCAGGAACTTTCCGTTCTTGTCAAAGCGGATGACCTTGTGCGGCCCGCGGTTGAAGACCCAGACGTTGTCCTCCTTGTCCACGTCCACGCCCGAGCACTCGCCGAAGTTCCATCCCACGGGCAGTTGCGCCCAGTCCTTCACCAGGCGATGCGGCAGCGGAGGGCCGGACTGCAACTCGGCCGCAACCAGGGAGCAACACGCCAGCAGGCACCAAATGAGCATACGTAGTGACGTCATATTGCGGCAGCCTCACTTCACCGTCTTGTCCACCGGCATGCCCATCTTCTGGTAGAGCTTGAGCCGGCCGGCCTTGTCGCCCTTGGCGATGTCCCAGGCGATCTCGGCCACGCGATCGAGATGCTGCCGCGGCACGACCACCACCCCGTCGCCGTCGGCCACCACGAAGTCGCCCGGGCGCACGAGCACGCCGCCAACGACCACCGGATGGTTGATGGCCGCCGCCTCGATGCGGCCCGGCCGCGTCCCACCGCCCTGATACTTCGAATAGACGGGGATCTGCTGGATGATCAGCTCGTCAGTGTCCCGGCAGTTCCCGTTACTGATTACTCCGGTCATGCCGCGCGAGCGCCAGTTCAGCGCGTTGTTGGAGCCGATGAAGCCGGTCATCTCGCTGCCGTGCGAGTCGATCACCACGACGTGACCGGGCTTGATGATGCGAGAGAACAGCTCCGGCGCGTAGGTCTGGTACCAGTGGCTGTGCCATTGTCGGAACTTCTCGTACGGCATCTGCCCGGCCGGCGGGCGATTCGTGGGCACGTACTGGTAGGTCACGGCGAGTCCGTAGACGCGGTGGGCGAGCCGCTCGGTGTTGTCCCGCCAGAGCGGCCGGATGGACTTGTCCATGATGGTCTGGTCCTGGATGCCGATAGCCTGAAGGGCGTCCAGCACGTCGGTGACCCGCAGCCCCTCGAACTTCTTCACCAGCGGCATCGGGTCCTCGTCGGGGTTGAACTGGAACTGGAGCAGCTCCGCGCCGCGGCGGAGCTGGTCGTCGGTCAGCTTCGGCGGCGCCTCCTGGCCGGCCACCAACATAGTGAAGCTTACGATCATCAGTGATGTTCGAATCATGCGTTCTCCTCGAAAGTGTCACCCGCGCGGCTCAGCGGCCGGCCTCGCGGCTCCGTCTCCACGCCGCCAGCAGCGCCGCTTCCTTCTCGGGCGCCGGGCCGGCCAGTTTTGTGCGTTCGCCTTCACGCTGCGTCTTGTACCAAGCCAGTGTATCGCGGACGGTCGCATCATGCGGGCGAAATCTGAGGCCCGCCTTGAGGGCGCGGGTGTTCTTCCAGCGATGGAACCCGCGCGTCCGGCCCTGGTAGGGCGCCCAGATGGGAAAGATCTCTTCGCCCTGGGTGGCAATCCACTCCCCTGGCACCCATGCAAGCGTGCTCTGGTTGGAGGCGGCGTTCTGGCACGCCAGGAGGAGATCGCCCCAGGCGAGGGGCTTCTCCGGCCCGACGGCGTTGAATGCGCCCCTCGTGCCCGTTTCGACCAGACTGACAAGCCAGGCCCCCAGGTCGCGCACGTCGATGAACTGCACCGGGTCGCTCGGCGCGCCCGGCGCCAGCACCTCGCCGCCGCGGTCGATCCGCACCGGCCAGTAAGTGAACCGCCCGCTCGGGTCGTCCGGCCCCACGATGTAGCCCGGCCGCACCACGGTGACGCGCCCCGGCATCGCCGCTTCGGCGGCTTGCTCGCACAGCGCCTTCAGCGCGCCGTAGGTCTGCTCAGTGATCTGTTCCACGGTGGGATCGGGGATGGTGGCGACCTTCGCCGTCTCGTCCTGACCCTCGACGCTGTTGTCCGCGTATACCGAGAGCGAGGAGATGAACACGTAGTGCTTGACGTTCGGCGCAAGCAGCTTCGCCGAGGCGGCGACGTGCCGCGGGAAGTAGCCCGAGTTGTCGATCACCGCGTCCCAGTGGCGGCCATCGAGCGCTTTGAGGCCCTCGTCCTTGGCCGGGTCGCGGTCACCGTGCAGCTTCTCGATGTCGGGGAAAAGTCCGGGGCGCGTCTTGCCGCGATTAAACAGGGTGAGCTCGTGACCGCGCGCCCGCGCGACTTCAACCGTGGCCGGCCCGAGGAAACCGGTGCCGCCCAAGATCAGGATCCGCTTCCTCGCCGGGGCGGCCGCCGCGAGTGTCCCTGCCGCCGCGAGCGAACCGGCGAATTCCCTGCGTGTGAACAGCGGTTCGCGTCGGCGCATCTGTACCAGTGTAGCCGTGAGCGAGGCGTGGCGGACGGCGGTGTCTCCGGCCGTCCGGGCATAGCAGCCACTGTCGGGGCGCTTGAGCGAGGCTTCGCTGTGAGGAGGGAGCTTCGATTGCCGTGCGCCGGTTCTACCGGCGGCTAATGCGGCGCATCAGCACCATGATCCCCAACCCGCTGCTCAAGAAGAGCCATGTGGCCGGCTCGGGGGTCTCGCCGGAAACCGTGAACGAGAAGCTCTGACCAATAGTTGGTCCGAAATTGGTTTGGCCCACGACCATCAGGTCATGGCCCAATGGCACGATCACCTGAAAGAAATTGTCGATTGAAGATCCCTGGTCTCCCAGGTAGTTCGTGGCCAGGCTTGCCGGGTTGAACGAGTCCAGGTAAGCCAGCACGTGGGAGCCAGTGCTGCTCACGTCTACGTCGATCTGGATGCGCTCAAATCCCGCCAGAGTCGAGGCGGAAATGGCAAAGGGAAAGTAGACGCAGGTCGGGCACGCGAAGGTGCCCGGGAATGGCTTCGGAGACGCCCAGGTACTGGGGACGCCGTTACGGAAGAGGCGAGGATTGAGCAGGGATTCTGTCCCGTCCCAAGTGTGACTGCCGGAAGACAGCAAGATCATCCCAGCCGTGGCCGATGCGCAAAACACCACCGCCAGCAATCCCAACCTGACGGCGGACACTAACACTCTTCTCATTGGCTCCTCCTCCAAACGACAATCTCCTTGACATTATGTCGTCAAAACACCAGTCTTGTCAGCGTTTGCGATTGGGCATCGGTACTACGAACCATGAGTCCTGGTGCTTCCCTCCGCTCGGTTTCAGTCGCCACGAGTCCGTGGGCCCCTCACCTATACGTCTTGTCGTCGGCCCGGCTCAGGTCCACGTCGTCGCCGAACACCCCGAGCGTCACGATGGCGAAGGTGAAGACGTTGGTCTCCGCTTCCAGGTGCCCGCCGAACGCCTTGTCGGTGTCGGTCAGGGTGAGGTGCGCGTGCAGGCGGCCGCCGATCACGTAGCCGTTGACGCTGACGATATCTGCCGGCTGGGTGGGGTCCTTGATGAAGACGTTCTTGGACGGGAAGGTCCGGTTGCTCACCGAGTGTACGTGGTAGCTCCGCACCGAGCCGATGCCGGAGAGGATGACGGCGCTGCGGATCTTCTCCTGCTTGATGATCTTCTCCAGCCCGGCCAGCAGGTCGGCCTGGTACTTGAACCGCAGCACCATGATCCGCTTGAACTGCCCGGAGACCGCGTAGACCTCCGGCACCTTGTCGCTGTTGGGCTTGGAATCGTCCTGCGGTGTCGTCGGCTTGGTGACCTCGACCCGCGTCTGTTGCGCGGCGGCCGTCGCCGCCACACCCAGCAGAGTCACTACCAGCGCGATTGATCGCATGTGATCACCCCCAATAGATCTCGCCCGGCGCCAGGTGCGCTTTCACCACGTCCGGGTTCAGCTCGATGCCGATGCCCGGCTTGTCAGGCACCGTGATGTGGCCGTCCCTGATCACCGGCCCGTCGTGCAGGATCACGTCGTCCATCCAGTCGCCCTTGCCGAGCACGGTCTCGCAGGCGATGTAGTCCCGGATCGACGCCGCCCACTGCACCGTGGCCATGGTGTTGATCAGGCTGCCGGTGTTATGGTTCGCCATCGGCCGGCCGTAGACCTCCGCGAGGTCGGCCATGCGCTTAGTCTCCAGAAACCCGCCGGAGTTGCGGAGGTCCGGGTGCAGGACATCGCAGCCGTGGTGGATGACGAAGGGCAGGGCTTCGGCCCGGCGCATCCAGTTCTCGCCGGTGCAAATGGGGACGCGCGAAACCGCTACCAGCCGGGGCCAGCTCTCCGAGTACGCCACCAGCATGGGGTCCTCCAACCACGCCGGCTTCGCCGGCTCGACCGCCTCGGCAAGTTGGATCGACGTCCGCAGGTCGTACTCCCAGTGGCAGTGCACCATCAGGTCGTGGTCCCACCCGATGGCCTCGCGGCAGTTCTCGTACCCCCGGCGGATGCGCAGCAGCTCGGTGGTGGTCAGCACGCGGTTGGCGAGGTCGCGCGCCTTGTCCGTCTTCGGATCGGTGTGCGGGAAGCCGAATTTGTGGGTGGTGAACCCGGCCCGATCGGCACGCACACGCGCGGCCCACTCGCGGCAGGAGGCTGTGCTCAGCATGTCCTTCGGCGCCGAGTGATCGTAGAGGCGCACGCGGTCGCGGAACTTGCCGCCGAGCAGCGTGCACGCCGGCACACCAAGGATCTTGCCGGCCAGGTCCCACAGCGCCATCTCGATGCCGCTCACCGCTCGCATCAACGAATGCGCCGAGCCGTCGGTGCGCGTTCCGAGGCCGACGTAGATGCGGTCGATCTCCAGCGGGTCCTTCCCGACCAGCTCCGGCTTGAGCGCCAGCACCTGCTCTTTCACGCCGACGCCGGGGCTGCCGTACGCCTCGCCGATGCCGAACAGGCCCGCGTCGCTCTCAACCCGCACCAGCGTGTACGTCCGCGGCCCGGTCAGCATCATGACCTTGACGTCGCGGATCTTGACGCGACCCTTCTGGGGCGCCGCCATCGCGTGGTAGCGCGCGAGCACCGCTGCGCCGGCCAAGCCGGCGCAGCCCTTCAGAAAGTCTCTGCGATGCATGGTTCTAACAAGGATACACTGGAACGCACGTGAACGCCCTCACACGACGCGGCTTCCTCGTCGCCGCCGGCGCGAGCTTCGCCCGGCCTCAACCGCAGTCGCTCACCGCCGCGTTCGCCGATCCGCCCGCATCGGCGCGTCCCTCCACCTACTGGGTCTGGCTCAACGGCGTGACCGACAGCGCCCGGCCGGCGCGGCGCCGCCGGGACCGGCCTACATGGGACCGGAGTCGCTCAAAGCCATCGGCCACGCCATGCGCGAGGCGACGCGGCTGGGGATCGAAGCCGGCATCACCAACGCCAGCAGTTGGAACTCTGGCGGCGCCTGGGTGGGGCCGGAGCACGCCAGCAAAGGCTTGTACTGGTCCCGCGTCAGCGTAGCCGGCCCGGCGCGCTTCTCCGAGCTGCTGCCGCTCGCGGAGTTGCCCAAAGAGGCGCCCAGGGCGGCGGACGGCTCGCCCGCCTGGCACGCCAACGTGGCCGTTCTGGCCATCCCCACAACCGGGCACGGGACTGTACTCGACCTGTCCGACCGCATCGACGGCGAGGGCCGGCTCACCTGGGACGCGCCGCCGGGCCAGTGGTCCGTTCTGCGCTTCATCTGCGCGAACACCGGCGAGCAGCTCAAGGCGCCGAGCCCCAACTCGCGCGGGCTTATCATCGACCACTTCAGCGCCGAGGCCGCCCGCATGCACACCGAGTACATGCTGGGGCGCCTTCGCTCCGAGATCGGCGACTTCCGCAAGTCCGCCCTCAAGTATTTCTATGCATGCAGCTACGAGGTGCGCGGATCAATCTGGACGCCGGGCCTGCCAGAGGAGTTCCGCCGCCGGCGCGGTTACGACATGAAGCGCTTCCTGCCCGTGTTGGCCGGCGCGGTGGTCGAAAACGAAGAAGTCTCGGAGCGGTTCGTGGTGGACTACCGGCGCACGGTCGCCGATCTGTTCGTCGAGAACTTCTACCGCGCCACGCGCACCATCGTGAACCGGGAGGGCCTGAAGCTGGTGGCCGAGGCCGGTGGGCCGGGCTGGCCGGTGCACCAGGTTCCCGTGGACGCGCTGAAGGCGCTGGGCGCGCTCGACATCCCTCGCGGCGAGTTCTGGAAGGAACACAAAATCTGGGTGGTGAAGGAAACCGCCTCGGCGGCCCATATTTACGGGCAGCGGCTCGTACAGATGGAGGCGTTCACGAGCTGGCGCCACTGGCAGGATGGCCCGCGCGACCTGAAGGAGATCGCCGACCGCGCCTTCTGCGACGGCGCCAATCACTTCGTCTGGCACACCATGCCGCACGTGCCGCCGCAGGCCGGCAAGCCCGGCTGGGCTTATCACGCCGGCACGCACCTCGGGCCGAACGACCCCTGGTGGCCGATGGCCAAGCCGTTCCTAGACTACCTGGCGCGCTGCTCGCACCTGCTGCGGCAGGGGCTGTTCGTGGCCGACGTCTGCTACTACTACGGCGAGCGCGGCTTCAACTTCGCGCCCGAGAAGCAGGCCGGCCCCTCGCTCGGCTTCGGTTATGACTACGACGCCGTCAACTCCGACGTGATCCTCACCCGCATGGCCGTCAAGGACGGCCGCATCGTCCTTCCCGATGGGATGAGCTACGAGCTGCTCGTGCTGCCGGAGCACCCGGACATGGACCTGGAGGTTCTCGAGCGGCTGGAGCAACTGGTCCGCCAAGGCGCCACCGTCGTAGGACCGAAACCGCGGCGGGCCACGAGCCTCAGGGACTATCCCGCCTGCGACGAGAAGGTCCGCAAGCTGGCCGATCAACTCTGGGGACCCTGCGATGGCCGGCAGGTGCGCGAGAACACTTACGGGAGAGGCAAGGTCTACTGGGGCGTGCCGCTGCGCGAGATCCTCCAGCGCCGCGGCGTCGGCCCGGATTTCGCGGTAGCCGGCGCCGCCGATCTGGATTTCATCCACCGCCGCGACTCCGCCTGCGACATTTACTTCGTCCGCAACAAGAAGGAGGAGTGGGCGCAGGCCGAGTGTACCTTCCGCGTGAAGGGACGCGCTCCGGAGATCTGGGATCCCGTGACGGGAGAAACTCGTGATCCGCCGGCAAACCGCACGCGAGTCCACCTGACGCTCCCGCCGTTCGGCTCGACCTTCGTCGTCTTCCGCGCCGGCCGTAGAGCGCGCCGCGAGCCAACGGCGCGGGTGCCGGAGCCCATTGTCGTCCCCGGTCCCTGGGAGGTGAGCTTCCCGCCCGGCTGGGGAGCGCCCGCCTCGCGGGTCTTCTCCAAGCTGATTTCCTGGACCGAGGACACCGAGCCGGGAGTCCGCTATTTCTCCGGCAACGCGACCTACCGCAGCCAGTTCGACCTACCCGCGGCGTTGCTGGCTCCGGGCCTGCGGCTCTGGCTCGATCTCGGCGACGTGCGCGTCATCGCCAGGGCTCGCCTGAACGGCAAGCCGCTGGGCATCGCGTGGACGCCGCCCTTCCGGCTCGACATCACCGCAGCCGTGCGCGCCGGGACCAACGCGCTGGAAGTAGAGGTCGCCAACACCTGGTCGAACCGCCTGACCGGCGACGCGCTTTCAACGGGCGAGAAGTACACCCGAACCAACATCCCCTGGAGCAAGACGACCCCGCTGCTGCCCTCGGGCCTGCTGGGTCCGGTCCGTGTCGTGGCGGGAAGGGAGGAAGCCCCCAAACGGTGACCAGGCCGCTGCGGGACTTCTCCAGCACGCCGCGATCAATTCGGCAGAAGGGCGCCTGGACGTTTGGCAATTCCGGGGAAAGCGCTGAGGATCTTGGCATCGAAGGTCGCCAGCGGAAGACGTTCGCGGTTGGCAAGCTCAACGAACAAGGTGTCGTAGACGGCCACACCGGATCCCACGGCGCGAACCAAGGCCCCACGCCAAAGCTCCCTGCTCGGGACCGAGTGGACGCCGAGACGGGCCGCA
>JBBTDS010000174.1:0-2506 GCA_038060875.1 Acidobacteriota bacterium
TGGAAGCCACGGGTTTCAAGAAGTTCGTCAAGACCCAAAACAAACTGGACCCGAATATCAATACGACGGTGGATGTCTCGTTGGACGTCGGCACCGTAACCGAGACCGTCGAGGTGGTGGCCTCTGTCTCCACCGTGCAGGCTGACACTGCCACGGTCGGCAAGCTGGTCGAGCGCACCCAGATCGAGTACGCCATGCTGAACGGGCGCAACCCGCTGTTCCTGGCGCTTCTCAAGCCCGGCGTCCGGGGCGGCTCGCTGGCGGGCTTTAACTGGGGCATGTCTTCGGGCGGCTTCTCCATCAACGGCGCCCGCACCCAGGACCTCAACATCACCCATGACGGCGCCCCGGCCATCCGCACCCGCGCCAACGGCACCGGCATTGGCGCGCTGGATCCGGACACCGTCCAGGAGATCCAGATCCTGACGGCCAACTACAACGCCGAATACGGGCGCTCGGCCGGCGGCCAGATCCGCATGGTCACCCGGAGCGGCTCCCGGGATTTCCACGGCAGCCTCTACGAGTACTTCCGCAACGCCGAGCTCGACGCCAATACCTGGAGCCGGAATCGGACCGGCCTGAAGCGCAATCCCAACAAGTTCAACCAGTTCGGCTACATCGTGAGCGGCCCGGTCTACATTCCGGACAAGTGGAACACCGACCGCAGCAAGCTGTTCTTCCTCTGGAGCCAGGAATTCATCCGCTACCGCCGCGAAGACGCTTCCAGCCAGACGGTGCCGTCCCTGTTGATGAAGAAGGGCGACTTCTCCGAGTTGCTCAACCCGGCCAACACGTTCTTCGGCAGGGCCCGGGTAGTCAACGACCCCGACACCGGCCAGCCCTTCCCCGGCAACATCATCCCGGCCGCCCGCACCAGCCCCAACGGCCTGGGATTCCTCCGCGCCATTCCGGAGCCCGTGCCCGGCTACCAGCTCGGGACCAACAACTTCTACCAGGTGCGGCCCATTCCCAGCAACCAGCGCAAGGACACTGTCTCGCTCGACTTCATGCCCTCGGAGAGGCAAACCGTCCGCTTCCGCTACCAGAACTACAACTTCACTCAGTTGGACGCCTTCCGCGGCGGCCTGGACCGGGCCGTCACCGACTGGAACCGGCCCAACAAGACGGCCTCGCTCAACCACATCTGGACCATCAGCCCCACCATGGTTAACGAGTTCTTGATGACGGCCAGCGTGGACCGCGTCTACATCGAGGTCCAGCGGGAGGGCGAGCGCTACGCGCGCTCGAAGTACGGGATCAACTACCCCTACCTCTTCCCCGAGCGCAAGGAGATCTACGACAAGATCCCCTCGGTCAACATCTCGAACTTCGTCATGCTGGACGGCGGCCCGTATCCCTCCATGTCCACCGGCCCCATCTACGTGGTCTCCAATAACGTGACCAAGATTGTGGGCAGCCACACCTTCAAGTTCGGCGCCTTGTTCGAGCGCAGCGGCCAGAACGACTTCGACCAGATCAACGTCTCCGGCGTCCCCGGCGGCACCAACAACCAGAACGGCCGCTTCGTCTTCGACGACACGCGCACCGGCGCGCCCAACACCGGGCTGGCCATCGGCAACGCCGCCATGGGCCTGTTCACCACCTACTCGGAGATCGGCCCGCGCGCTTACACTCCTTATCGCAACCAGATGTGGGAGTTCTTCGCCCAGGATGGCTGGAAGGTCACGCCCAAGCTGCGTCTGGAGCTGGGGGTGCGCTACACCATCATGACCCCTTACTACTACAGCCTGTGGCGCAACATGGCGGCGTTCGATCCCAGCCGCTATGACCCCGCCAAGGCCGTGGTGCAGGATCCCAGGACCGGCTACATCTTGAGCGGCGACCGCTTCAACGGAGTAGTCATCCCAGGCAAGAGCTGGCCCGATGCCGCTAAAGGACGCGTGGCTATTGCCGACAGCGGCGAGTATAACCGGCTGTTCAGCGGCGGCAACGACTACTGGGGCCAGGTGCAGAAGTTGAATTTCCAGCCCCGCCTCGGCATAGCCTACTCGTTGAACTCGAAGACGGCGCTGCGAACCGGCCTCGGCCGCTTCATTGCCCGGCCGGGCGTCAGCGACAACATCTTCCTTGGCGGCAACCCGCCCTTCCAGCCCATGGTCTCGATTGCCAATGGACAGGCCGACAACCCGGCGGGCGGCAGGCCCTCCGCCTTTCCGCAGTTCTTCATGACCTCCGATCCCGTCTTCAAGATCGCGCAGGGATACAACTGGAGCGTCGCCGTGCAGCGCGAGGTGGGCTTCAACACCACCGTCGAGGTGGGTTACGTCGGGCGCGTGGGCCTGTTCCTGGAGCGCGAGCGCGACATCAACCAGTTGCCCACTGGCACGCTTCAGAAGCCCGAGAACAGAGGCATCGACACCAACGTACTGCGGCCTTACAAGGGCTTCGCCATTATCGCGCTGGGCGAGATGGCCGCGCGCTCGGCATACAACGGGTTCCAGCTCGAGGTGAACCGGCGCTTCAGCAAGGGCCTCAGCTACGGCTT
>JBBTDS010000174.1:2606-14704 GCA_038060875.1 Acidobacteriota bacterium
GCAAGTCCAGCGAGCGCGTCATCCAGCTCGTGGCGCGCTACAACTTCTGAGCGTGGGGCCGGCTTCAGCCGGCCGGCGCGAGCGGCGCCTCCGCCTGGCTCAGCTTGCGGCCATCGAAGCGGAACTCGAGCATGGTCTCGGGCGACTCGTCCTCCATCCAGAAGCGCTCGATGGTACCGAAGACGGTGCGCAGCTCGTCGGGCGTGCACGTCGGCAGGTAGACGCGCAACACGCGCGGATCATAGTAACGGAACACCAGGCGCCGCGCGCGCCAGTCCTGAACCAGCAGGAAGCCGCGCAGATGACGCCGCAGCGTCTCGATGCTCGTGTCGCACTTCAGGAAGACGCCCCAACTGTTGCCCCAGGCCAGGTTGAGCAGCCGGCGCGTGTACTGGTCCTCGTGCTCCAGTTGCACCAGGTAGGGCGCGGCCGCCTCCAGCTCGGGCGGCAGCGTCCCGCTATACAGGCACTTGTAGTTGAGGTATGAGTCCAGCAGCGTGATATAGACGCGGCGCTCGCGCGCGCCGTCCACCAGGGCCCACACATCGCGCGTGCCGCCCTTAGGCCAGAACAGCTCCTCCAGCCGCTGCAAGTACGGCTGCGCCATCAGCCGCTCCCTCCGGCGCGAGCCTGGGCCGCCCGCTGGCACTCCTCGCAGAACGGCGTGCCCGATTCGGCCGCCGACCTCAACACCCGCGCCTGGCCCAAACCGTCGTGGCCGCCGCCGAACGAGGACCCTTCCTCCGCGGACGCTCGTTCGCGCCGCGCCGGCCCGGCCGCCGCCTGCGCCGGCGCCTCCTCCTCCTCGGGGGCGGCCCGGCCCCAGGCGCGCTCCCATTCGTAGCCCACCAGCAGCACGCCGGAGGTGATCAGCGCGGCGATCTGGCCGAGCACCTGGTCGTCGGTCAGCCGGGAGACATCCGTTTCCCAGAACCTTTGCGCCACCAGTCTTCGCAGCTCCGCCATGGCGGCGGCGTCGTTCCGGAACCGCCCCAGGAACTGCAAGGCCAGGTCCCGGTCCCGGAACTCGCGGGCGGAGTGCCGCCACAGGAAGTGGAACAAAGGATATCCGCCCCAACGAACAATCACGCGCCGCGCTCCAGACAGGTTTCATTGTGCACCGGCGTTTTCGATGAAGTCAACACGATGGCGCCCCCTTCTGTTACCATAAAACACCAAACCGATGGCGGAGGAGAATAGCGAGAGCCGGGTGCCGCTGCCGCTGGCGGCCGTGCTGGAGCGGCTGAAGCTGCCCGAAGGCGGGCCGGGCGTGGAAGAGACACTCGGCCGCGTCAACGTGCAGCCGCGCGTGCTCCAGGAGTTCCGGCCGTTGAGCGAGTCGTTGGAATGGGACCTCTCCGATTTGCAGTGGGCCGCGGCCGGCCTGCTGCCATTCGTCGAGAACGAGGTCCCCTACACGATCAACAACAACAGCCGGCTCTCGGAGAACGCCGCCGAGGTGCTCTTCGCCAGTTGCCTGGAAACCCCGCCCGGCGAGAAGATCCGCCTGCTGGATCTCGGCGCCGGCACGGGGCTGTTCGCCCGTTACCTGCTGGATGTTTTCCGCGCCCGCTGCCGCCAGGAGGGCAAGGACTTTTACGACCGCCTGACGTTCTACGTGTCGGACCGCTCGCCGGCCACTGTCCGCCAGTGGCGGGAGCGCGGCGTTTTCGCCGACCATGGCGAGCACGCGGCGCTGGGCGCCTGCGACGCGCTGCACGCGGCCGAATTTCGACCGCCCGAGGGCGGGCCGGTCGAGCTGAGCGGACTGCGCGCCGTCTTCGCCAACTACGTTCTGGACTCGCTGCCGGCCACGGTGATCCGCCGCGGGGAGCACGGCTGCGACGAACTCTGCGTGCGCATTCACCTCACCGACGAAACGCCGCGGCTGAAGAAGTACACCCGGCTTGGCCTGGACGGGCTGCGCGGCCTGGCGGCGTCGAAGGACGCGGCCGAACGCGCCCGCCTCATCCCGCTGGTTTCCCTGTTCGAGTTCGAGACCGCCTTCATGCCTAACGGCAGCCCGCCGCCTTACGCCGAGGAGGCACTGGCGTTCGGCATCGGGCTGGAGCGTATCGTGCTCAACCACGGCGCCTTCCGGTGCCTGGAAGCTTGCGATGCGCTGCTGGAGCCGGGCGGCTTCCTGCTGGTCAATGACTACGGGCCGGTCCAGCCGGAGCAGATCCCGGCCCAGGCGGCTACCCAGCGCTTCGGACCTTCGATGGCCCTGGGCGTCAACTTCCCGCTGCTTCAGCACCACTTCGGCGGGCTGGGCCGCCTGGTAGTCAAGCCCGATGAAGATGACCCCCGCTCGATCCACGCCCGCCTGATCCTGCGCTCCCGCCTGCCCGGCGCCATCGAGGCCTTTCAGAAGCAGTTCGGCCCCCAGGCCTACCGCGAGACCGAGGGCTCGCAGGAAGAGGCCCGCCAGCACTTGGAAGCGGGCCGCCTGGAGAAGGCGATGGAGTGCTACAAAAGGGCCGTCGCCCGCTGCCCGCGCGACTGGCGGCTGCTCGGCGAGGTGGCCGAGTTCCTCATCCGGCGCGCGGCCGATTACGCCGCCGGGCTGGAGCTGGCCAGCGCCGCCGTCAAGCTCAACCCCTGGTACAGCGCCTGGCTGTGGAACGTGCTCGGCGACAGCCTGTTCGCGCTGGAACGTTACGAGGAAGCGCACGAAGCTTACCTCCAGGCGCAGCGCATCGACCCAAAGGACGTGCGCACCAACCTCAACCTCGCTTACTCCTACGCCGAGTTCGGCCAGTACGGCGAGGCGCTGGAAGCAGCCGCGGCCGGTCTGGCCGCCGACGGGGCCGGCGTGTACCGCGAGCGGCTCATCGAGAAGCAGCAGCAGATTCTGGCCGGCATCGCCGGCAAGTGGCGGAGTGAGCAGGAGTGGCTGGCGCGGCGGGCCTCGCGGATGGCGGTGGACGCTCAGCGCGCCAAGCAGTAGAGCCGCTGGGCGCTCGCCACGAGGATCTCGCCAGCGGCGGTGAGCACCGGGGGCGTCAGCAGCGGCTGGCCGCGGAACCGGTAAAGCATGCGGCGCTCGCCGTTCGCATCAAACACCGCGATTTCCTCGCCGGCCGAGACCAGCAGCCGGTCATCGACCGTGACGCCGGCGCCCGCGGCCGCCCCGCCCGCCGGCCGCTCCCAGAGCAGCTTGCCCTCGGCATCCAGCGCCACCACCAGCGCCCGCGTCAGCAGGTAGATCCGGTGGTCGTAGCCGACGATGGGCGGCGCGACCAGCGCCTGGTGTTCCGGCTTCAGCGCGAAGGCGCCCAGCCGCTTGCCCTCCGGCGACAGGACCCAGAGGGCCTTCTGCTCCTCTCCGATCGAGACCACCAGATAGATGCGCCCGGACTCGTCCAGGCTCATCAACAGCGGCTCGAACTCGGCATCGAAGGCGCGCTGGACGTTGAGCGAGATGTCGGCCAGGTAGATGCGCCCGGGCACGGCCAGCAGGAACGTCTCGCCGCGCATGGCCGCGATGAGCTTCGCCGTGCCCAGGTCGAGCCGGCCCCGCCGGGTGACTGAGAACAGCAGCCCGTTGGCATGCACCTTCGGGGGTTCGCTGAACTCAATGAACTCCACGAGGGAACGGGTCGGGGGCCGCGGTGGCATGGCCGGGATCTGCCTCTCCACACCCACCAGCAACAGCCGGTTGCCGGCGCGGCCCAAGAAGGGCCGCCGGAAGATGTCCCCGTAGGCCGGCGAGGTTCTAAAAGCGGCGGCGCCGTCGGACATCTGATGCGCGGTGAGCATGTTGCTCCGGTGCAGCGCATAGAACAGGCGATGGCGCGGGTCCAGAACCACCTCACCGAAGCCCAGGCGCCCCTGGGCAAGCTCTTTGCCGGCCGCATCGAAGAGCTGCCACAGGCCGGCGCCCTGAGTGACGACGCGGTCGGCGCCGGCGATGATGGCCGCCGGCGGAAGCGCGGGGTTGAGACTCGCCTGCCACTTGATCCTCCAATCGCCCCCTGGCAGCGAGGCCGGGAGCCGCGAGTTGAGTTCGGCAGTACAGTAGCGGCGCGGGCAGCCGGGTTCGGCGGGCAAGGCAGCCCGCGAAAGTGGGCTGGGCGTACCCGGTTCGATGAGTGCACCGGTGAGCGTCACCTCCTGCGGTTCGGTCAGGTCGATCTGTCGGGTCACCTCGATCACCGTCTTCCCTCCTGCCGCCGGCCCGCGCCGGGGGCCGGCCTTGCGCGCCGCCGGCTTCTGGATCTCGCCTGCCAGGCCGGCAGCAGCCACCATCCACAGCAGAGCGAGGCCTCCGAGCCGACGCGCGCGATCAGATGGCGTCCGCGTCGGCATTCTTGGTTATCACCTGCCCGGCCAGCGGCTTCAGCCCCTTCTTGTCCACCGCGGCCCAATTGGCAAAGCCCACCATCTCGGCGAACTTGTCCATGAAATCCGTCTGGATGGTCGCGTCCCAGTTCGGGTCTTTGTTGTCGATTTGCAGTTCGAGCCCGGCCGCTGTCCACTGGCTCTTGGTGGGGGCGCCGAGCTTGACGGCGACATTGAAGTGCGGCGGTATGTTCTTGAGGAAGTCCTTGTAAGTCGCTTCCTTGGTGTTGTCTTTCCAGTACCAGACTGTCTTCTTGGCGACCTCCTTAGAGGTCCACTCGGCATTGACCAGGAACCGGGGCGAGAACTCAATCAGGCACTTGTCGAACTTCCACTCCTGCGGCGTTGTCTCCTTGACCGTTCCCTTGGCCCACCAGACGTCGTTGAAGGCGAACTGGACGATTTGACTCAGGCGGGGCAGAATCTGGTTGTGTTTGAGCACCGCCTTGACGGCCGCGTCCAGCGTGACATTGAGCCTGACCATCACCACCAGCATGCCCTGATGGGGACCGCCCGGAAGCACATTGACGGTGTAGTCGTCCTTGCCCATCGAGTACAGTAGCAGGTCCATTTTTCCCCGCCCGCCCTGGACGAAGTTGATCTTCTCGTTGATCGGCCAATAGAGGTAGGAGCGGTACGGGAACTGGGGATGGGGCGGGACCTTGTAGTCCTTGTAGACGTCGTGTTCAAGCACGAAGGGGACGCCGGTGACGGCGCGGGCGAACTCGGCGGCGTGCCAGAGGTAGCGGCCCCGCACGCTCAGCGCCCCGCTCATCATCGCCAGGTTGTCCCGCTGGTAGGGGTCTCCCGGGAGGTTGTTCTGGTAGCTCAGCTCGTTGCCGGAGCAGGCGCTCCACCGCTCGCAGTAGTCGTCGGGCAGCGAGCCGCAGTGGCCGAATTCATGCGCCGCGGTAAAAGAGCCGGCCGCGAAGGCGTTGTCGGGCGCCGAGTCTTTCTGGTCCAGCTCGCCGGTGCCGTCCCAATCGCTCACCCCCTGGCGCTCGCTGGCCTTGACTACGTCCAGCTTGAAGTGGGCGCGCGCCCCCTTGGTCACCGGGTTGGTGTAGAGGATCACCTGGCCGCACAGCTTGTCGGCGGCGTTCTTCGGGGTGAGAAGCACCCGGCTGGCGTTGACGGCATCGCCTCCGTTCCAGCGGTTGGCCACGTTGAGCGAGATGTCGTCCTGCCACTGGGGACGGTCTACGGTGGTCCCTTTCTTGAAGTCGTACATCATGCGGAGGTAGTGGATGACGGTGGCCACTTCGCGATCCACCCCTGCGTCGTCGGTCTTGTGATCGCAGCAGCGCAGCAGCGCCAGGTCGAAGCGCCCGCCGGGCTCGACGGGCGTGGCGCCGCCGGTGTACTGTTTGAAGCGGTCGGCGAGGTCCTGAGTGTAGAAGGGCTGAGCGGTGAAGAAGTCAAAGTCCTTGCGCGTGCCCCTCCGATTGGCTTTGGAGGCGCCGGCCGGCAGGCCTCCCTTGACCAGATCTACCCAGCGCACGCCGGCGCGCGCTCCAGTCGCCGCGTTCTTGGAGTGCTGCTTGGTCCGCTTGTCGAAGACATCGAACATCTGGGCGCCGTCGATCACCAGCCGCACCCAATCGGGGTAGCGGAAAATGTAGTTCTTTCCCTTAAGCTCCAGGGCGCTGGCATAGGACTTCTTGTTGTCGCTGTCGGGGTCGTAGATCCCGAGATCGTGGAGCGCCAGCGCGCCGACATCGAAGGAGAACCGATGGTGGAACACCGCTACGGGGTCCTTCTTGCCGAGTGCGATCTGCAACTGGTTCTCGTCGGTCAGGACGACGTCATCCAGGCTGAAGATGAGGGGGTTGTCGGCCGCCAGGCTCTCCTTGATGCGCTCCTCCTTGTTCTTGGCAATGTCCTCGAAGAAGCCGCCGCCGCCGCCCTTGAAGCGGACATAGTAGTTCTTGGAGCGCCAGAGTCCGGGCAGGTCGTAATACTTGAACCGGTCGGCGCTCGGTTTCAGCTTGGCCGTGTCGCCGACCACCTCCAGCTTGCGCACCGCCTTATCATACGAGACCATAAACGTCTTCGCCTCGGTCTTGAAGCGCAACTGGATCTGCTTGTCCGGCTTGGGCTCGGGCTTGCCCTTGCTCTTCTGGATGATCCAGGGCAGGCAGTGGACGGACGTTTTGATGTCGTCGTCGCGAATGGTCCACTGGCTGCTGGTGTGCGGCACGTCGGGCATCTTGCCTGTCGTCCTGGCCCCTTCGATGACGAGCGGCGGGATATTCACGCGCCAGTCGCCGTGGTCGCTGTGGCCGTAGTAGCGGTCGAAGTACTCGAAGCGAAGGAACTGCCAGTGCGGATCCAGCACCAACAGGACGGGGGCCTTCTCCTCGCCGATGTACAGGACCGGATCGCCGTTGGTATAGCAGTCGAAGCGCGCCGTGTCCGTCTTGTAAGAGGGGGCGCCGGTGACGTCCCACATCGACTGCACCAGGCTCCACTTCTCCGGCAGGCTGAAGAACCGCTGCCCTTCTTTCTGAAGCGTCGGGATATCGCCCTTGGCCTTCAGCGTAGTTTTGGCTTCCCCCGTCTTGTGGGCGATGTAGCGCAGAGCTCCGGCCGAGGCGGAGCTGAACTCCAGCGAGAAGGACTTGTGGTCGCGCGACACCTCGAATTTCATCTTGCCTTCGGCCAGCGTCTGCTCCTCCTGGAACTTATTGGCGGGGAAGACCACCTTGACCGGGAAGTCCTGCGGGAAGGGCAGCTTGTTTTCGCTGTCCGGCTCCTTGAACAGCAACTGGAGGTAGACCCACAGCGGGTTGTGGATCTTCAGCCCGACGTACTTGTCGTCGCCGGTATTCAGGTTGATCCGCTCGGCGTCGTTCGGCAGCGGCGTATTCAAATCCTTCGCCAGCTTCCAGCCTTTTTCGCTAGTGGCGGCGCTGACGTCGTAGGTGACTTTGCCGGAACCGCAGAAGACCGCCTTGGGCGAGGTCTTGGCCTCCATCTTGAGGGATTCGGTTTGCGCGGGATCTGCCCGCTTGTCGGCGGGTCCGGGCGGGAACAGCCCGACCTTGATTTCTTTCTTGGGCCAGAAAGGATGCAGGCTGGTGACGTCCACTTTGAGCTTCCAGTCGCAGGGGGCGGCCGTGCCACCGGCCTTAGCGCCGGTGTCCTGTTTGGCGGCGCCCTTGTCGGCCGCTGGCAGCTTGCCCGGATTGGGAGGTGGAGCGTCGGAGGGCAACGGGGGCGGCCCGCCCTTGGCGCCTGCATCCTTGCCGCCCGGCGGAGGGCCGCCTTTGCCCTCGGGCGGCGGCCCCTTCCCGCCGCCGTTACCGGTTGCCTCTTTGTCCCCCATAGACGCCGCTCACTCCACAGCCGCTTCCGGCTCCTCTTCCTCCTCGGGAACTTCCGGCTCCACCCATTCCTCCTCGGGCTCCAACTCGTCGTTGAGGGCGGGCTCCTCGGGCAGCCAGTAGAACTTCTCCGCCGGCGCGGGCGGCGGTTCCAGGCTCTTCAGCGCCCGCTGGGTGAGCAGATCCATCCGCGCGCGCGGCTGCATGTGACGCAGCCCGAGGATCTCCCGCGCCCAAGTATAGCGGCGGTCGGCATCGAACTCGAAACCTAGAGCATACATCAGGTTGAGGTAGCGCAGGATGTCGTACTCTTCCTCGAAGCCGTACTGCCGCGCCTGGTGCATGGCGTAACGGATCGTCGCCCGCACGCCCGTCTCGCCGAGCGCCTCGCATTCATCGGGCAGATACAGGCGCAGGTGGGCCAGGGCGCGGTTCTCGAACTGGCGCTCCATCGCGCGCCGTAAAGCTTCCATCTGCTGCGGGCGAATGACGAGCATGCTGCCCCTGGCCAAGCAGGGTGAACAAGAAGATTATATACGAAGCGCGGAGCGCCGCGAGCCGCCTTGGCGCCGCGCTATCGTACCCGCACCCGCACTTCGTTGCTGCGCCGGCCGCCGATCTCGAGCCAGAGCGGCTGGAGGCCGGATGGCGTCCCCTCCGGTACGCGCGCGTTGACCTGGTAGAGGCCCAGGAAGCCGGGCGCCAGCCCGCTATAGGTGACCTCGGCGACCCGCTGCGAACCGATGAAGACCTGCGGCTGCAACTCGGTCGGCCTCAAGCGGCCCGGCGTGGCGGTGACCTGCCCGAGCCCCGTGGCGTAGATCTCCAGGTATTCCCCGACCGCGGCCGGACGCTCGGCGGTGGTCTGCCCCGTGCCAGCCACAAGGACCGCGCCGAGGTTGGTGGCCGCGTCGAAGAAAATGCCGGGCGAGACCGCCGCCACCTGGACGCTGGCGGGCGCCGAGACGCCGGCGCTGGTTCTCACCACCACCTCGGCGGCGCCTGGACGGGTCTCCAGCGGCACGAGGAAGTTGACCTGCGGGTCGCTCACCAGCACCAGCGGCACGGGCGCGCCGTTCCAGGAGACCTGCGCCCCGCCCAGGCTCGCGGGCCACGGGTAGGAGGAACTGGCCCGCGCACCGGCGGCCAGGTTGGCGCCGAAGATGGTGGCCAGCGCGCCCGGGGCCACGCCGGCCTGATACGAAGCGGCGTTGACTACGCCACCGGCGGCGATCACCGGCCGCCCGACCGCTATCGCCGTCACCGCCGCGCCCCCTTCCAGCGTGGCCTTCAACTCGTGCAACGGGCCCGGGCCGGGTGTCCAGCGGAAGCTGACCGTGCCGGCCTCGTCCGTCGCGGCCGCCGGCGGGCTGACCGAACCGCCCTGCGAGACCGATGTCTCGACGCGCCGCCCGGGGTAAGGCACGTTGTTGATGTCCACCACGCGCAGCACCACCGGCTCGGGCAGCGCCTGCCCGCTGGAGGCCGCCTGCTTGTCGCCTGAAACCACCACCAGCCTCAGGCCCGCCCCCGATGGGGCCACCTGGATGCGGGCAGTCAACGTCTCGTACCGGCTGTCGGCCGGCTCGGCAACGAGTTCCTCGACGCCGGGCCGCAGGCCGGCGATCGGGAAACTCGCCCGCGTCGCGCCGGCCGTAATCGTGACCGATGCGGGCGCGCTCACCAGGCCATTGCGGGCGCCGAGAGCGATCACGAGTGGCGCCAGGGCCGGTTTCTCAATCGACACCGAAGCGGTGATCGTACCGCCCTCGACCAGCCCGGCGGCGGGAAAAGTGGAGAGCCGCAGGCTGCGCCGCAGCGACGTCTCCGCTGCCCCGCGGTTGTCGCTGTTAGTCTGGTAGTAGGCTTCGAACTGCCGCCGGATCGCATCCACGCGCGCCAGGTCCTCTGGCGCCGGCTCGACTCCCTTTGGAACGATCAACAGAAACGCCAGCCGGTAGCGGCGCTGGGCCACGGTGTGATCGGGCGTGCGGCGGCCCTCGGTGGCGATGATGTCCTCGACCCTGACGTCGAGCCGGTCGCCGTCGAAACTCACCCCGCGCTGGGGTTGCCGGATCGCCTGCACGGTCGCGTTAGTGACGAGGAACACCGGGGCAACCTCCTCGGCCGCCCGCAGGCCCATCAGGTACTGATCCAGCGGCGAATACACCTCGGTGTTGGCGACGGTCGTGAACCGCGGCGACGCTCCGGCGCCGTTGTCCCGGATGCGGTTGCCCTCCAGGAACGAGGCTTCGGAGTTGAACACGAAGCTCCAGTGGGCCGCCTGCCGGCCCAGCATCGGGAGCTCCGCGGGAAAGAGCGGGTCGCGAATGCTGGCGTAAGCCAGGAACAGGTGGCCCACCTCGTGGGCGAGGATGCCCAGCGTCGATTCGCGGCTCAGCGGCCGGCCGGGCACCGGCGTGTTCGGATCGCTTGGGTACTGGCTCAACGGGCCCATGTTCACGATCGCCTTCAGGCGGCTCGCCGAGCCGAACTCCCGCCCGATGTCCCGCGGCGGATCTCCGATCCCGGTGGCCTGGCTGCGGACGCTGATCTCGTAGGCGAGCGCGGCCTCGCCGGCGGCCAGCCCGAGGCTGTTGAAGATCACCAGGTAGTCGTAGGCGTCCTCGTGGGCCTCGTAGAGTCTCTGAGCCGCCGTGACCACGTCGATCTCGCTGTCCCCGCCGAACCGCTCGGCGATGGCGGCGGAGAACTCCCGCCCGCTGTCTTCGGAGCACACAAAACAGACTACCGTGCTTGCGCCTTGCAAGCGGCCGGGCGCGATGCCCACCACCGCGCTACGCGTGCTGATGCCGGCGTAGGCCAGCTCGATGCGCCCGTTCGGAAACAGCCGGATCTGAAAAGTCTGTACCGGCCCCAGCCCCTGCTCGCGGTATTCCGGCACCTCGACCCAACTGACCACGAAGCGATCCGCCGCCGCCAGCACCCGCACGCCTTGAGCCGATCTGGAAGGGTCCAGGTCGCGGAACAGTCCCGCGACCCTCGGCTGTCCCGCAGTCACCCGCCCCAGCGAGCGCTCGCTGGTCGATGTATCACCGGCGGTGAACGTCAGGTTGCCATCGGAATTGACGTAAACCGACTGGTAGGAGACCCCGAAGAAGGGGAAAGCGAAAGGGAGGACGTAGCTGCGGGTATCGTCGTCCTCCAGGCCCTCGACGCGGGTTCCGGACGCAGCCGCCGTAGAGTCGTAGGAGTTCTCTCCTACGCCGAAGCGGTACCTGGCGCCGGGGGCGGTCGTCGCCCAGAAGGTCAGCGTGCGTTGATCGAGATTGAACTCGTTGCGCCGGGCGACAACGCCCTCGGAGTCGTCCATCACCACCAGGTCCGGGTAGCCTGGCGCCTGCCGTGCGGCCGCCGCCGCGTCCGCGGGGCCCGGTACGGCCGCTGTCCCTTGCCGCCTCAGCCCCGGGCTGCGCCGCAGCCCCTCGGCGCGCCGGTGCAAATGCAGCTCTTCCTTCCACTTCTCCCGCGTCGTGCCACAGGCCACCTGGTCCTGGCGGGCCGAGGCCTGGCCGGACAACAGTACCCAGAACAGCGGGAGGAGGTGGAACAACCTGCGCATGAAAACCGTAACTACCATTGTAAGATACAAAGCATGTCCTTCTGTACCAACTGCGGGAACAAGATCCCCGAGGAATCCCGATTCTGCCCAAACTGCGGCCGTCCGATGGGCGACGTGGCCGGCCCTCCGCTGGCCGCCCCGGTCCCGGTGATGCCGACGCCGCTCGACTACACCATCCAGGGCGACAATCTGCAGGTGGTCCGCGTCCGCCTGCAACCCGGCCAGGAGCTTTACGCCGAGGCCGGCAAAATGGTTTATAAGACCGCCAACGTACAGTGGGAAAGCCGCATGATCGGCGACACGCTCGGTGCCAAAATCTGGGGCGCAGTCAAGCGCAAGCTGATGGGCGAATCCCTGTTCTTTACCTACTTCCAAACCCCAACTCCGGGCGAGGTGGGCTTCGCCGGAAGTTATCCCGGCCGCATCCAGGCCTTCGAGCTGGCCGCCGGCCAGAGCGTGCTGGTGCAGCGGGACAGCTTCCTGTGCGGCCAGAGCAGCGTGCAGGTGAATATCGCTTTCGTGAAGAAGATCGGCGCCGGGCTGGTCGGGGGCGAGGGTTTCATTCTCGAAAAGCTCACGGGGCCGGGGGCGGTGTTCATTCACGCCGGCGGGGACTTCATCGAGTTCATGCTCAAGCCCGGCGAGACGCTGCAAGTTGACACTGGCTGCATCGTGGGCTTCGACGAATCAGTCGATTACGACGTCCAGTTGGCCGGCGGGATCAAAACGGCGATCTTCGGCGGCGAGGGTCTGTTCCTGGCTACACTGACCGGGCCAGGACGGGTGCTTATCCAGACCATGACCCTGGAGAAGCTGCGCCGCGAGCTGACCCCCGTGCGCACCGG
>JBBTDS010000175.1:0-24714 GCA_038060875.1 Acidobacteriota bacterium
CAGCAGCCCCAGGCTCAGCCACGGCGCGTAGGTGAGATGACAGCGGCTCCCGGATGCGCCAGGCTCTCCGCCGGCAGCGTGTCCACCAGGCCCAGCACGGCAGGGACTGCCAACCCTAACGCCGCGAGCAACCGCCCACCCTGCTCGGCAAGGGCGAGAAGGTGCGGCTGCTGATTGTCCCCACGGGGCCGGCGCAGGTGACCGGGGTGAGCCTGCACACCTGGGCACTGGGTGCGAAGGAATGGGTCGCGCCGCCGGAAGGGCCGGGACGCTCGTATGGACTCACGGTGGCCTGATCCAACCGCGCGGACCCCGCACATTTCGGAGTACTGGTACTGAATTGCGCAGACAATCCTTGCTGCCAGAATCAAACGGTGATAACATCGACGCGAAGGAGACATTCGGCAATGAGAGGCGTGAGATTGACGACCGTGGTGATTGCAATGCTGTTTTGCCTGGTTCCAGCGCAGATGCTGGCCGGTACGCTTCTGGTTAACCAGGTCACGCCTTACTTGGGGTATGGCTACGGCTTAGGATACTGGACCGGCATGACTGGCGGGCTGAACACGGCGTTTGGCGCGGGCAACGTGACGGTGAGTGCCTCACCGTTGACCAACCTTGGTTACATGCTCGGCTTCGACCGATTGTGGATCACTGCCCGCCAGCCCTTTGGCCAGAGCTTATCAGCCACCGAGATCGCCAACTTGGCAGCCTTCATTGCCACTGGCCGGCGTGTGGTTCTGACCGGCGAAAACAGCGCGTGGACGGCCTGGAACAATTCAATTCTCTCTGCCGTCGGCGGCTCCTACTTGGGCCCTGACACATCCGCTACCCTCACGCCCTCCGTGGCGCACCCGGTGACGGCTGGAATCACTGCGTTGAATACGGCCGCAGATGGGATAGCCACGGGCGGGACGTCCCTGTTCAGCCAGAACGTGGTGACCTTGTGGGGCGCCAACGTGATTTCGCTGCTCAGCGTCAACGTGATTGATGACACTAATGGTGCCGGCCCGGGAAACACCCTGTTCAAGAGCAACCTCGCGAACTGGCTGGCGGGAGGAGGAGGAGCAGGCATTCCCGAGCCGACCACCTGGCTCCTGGTTGGAGCGGGTCTCACACTACTGGGGACCATCCGCCGCCGGGCACGACGATAGCCTCGGCACAAGCAGCGCCGCGCATTTCTTCACCGCCCCAGCAGCCGCAGCAGGCCCAGGCTCAGCCACGGCGCGTAGGTGATCAGCAGCACGCCGACGAGCATGATGAGCAGGAACGGCAATGAGTAACGGCAGATTCGCGCCAGCGGCTGGTTGAAGCGGTAGGCGGAGAGGAACAGGTTCATCCCGATCGGCGGCGTCAGGTAGCCGAGCTGGAGGTTGGCCAGGAAGATGATGCCGAGGTGCACCGGATCGACGCCGAAGGCCGCGCCCATCGGCGCGATCAGCGGCACCACCACCAGGATCGCCGAGTAGATGTCCAGCAGGCATCCTACAATCAGCAGGAAGCCGTTCAGCGCCAGCAGGAACAGCAGCGGGGACTCGATATGGGCGCGGACCCACCCCAGCGCCTGCATGGGAATCTGCGCGTCGATCAGGTAGTTGGTGAAGCCCAGCGCGGCCGCCAGGATCAGCAGCACGCCGCCCACCAGCGTGGTGCACTCTTCAGCCACGCGCGGCACATCGCGCCGCACGCGCAGGTCCTTGTACACGACACACTCGACCACGAAGGCGTACAACACCGTCAGCGCGGCCGCCTCGACCAGGGTCGCGAACCCGCCGAAGATGCCCACCAGCACTATCACCGGCAACAGCAGTTCCCACTTCGCCTCCCAGACGGCGGTCGCTGCCTCGCGCGCGCGGAAAGGAGTGCGTTCGGCCCCAACCCGCACGCCCTTCCAGGCGCTGAACGCCGCCACCATAAGCACCAGCAGCAAACCCGGCAGCAGCCCGCCCAGGAAGAGCCGGTCGATTTCGGTGTGCGAGTACACGCCGTAAAGGATCACCGGCAGGCTGGGCGGGAACAGCAGCCCGATCGAGCCGGAGGCGGTGATCAGGCCCAGCGAGAACGGTTCGGGGAAGCGCGACTTGAGCAGCACGGGTAACAGCAGGCCGCCGAGCGAAAGGATGGTGACACCGGAGGCGCCAGTGAACGAGGTGAAGAATGCGAACACCAGGCAGGTGAGGATGGCGGGGCCTCCGGGCAGCCAGCCCACCAGCGCGCGGAAGACGCGTACCAGGCGCTCGCTTGCGTGCGCTTCCGCGAGCAGATACCCGCCCAGCGTGAACAACGGGATGGCAGGCAACAGCGGTGATGCTGTCAGACGATAGGCCTCCACGGCCACCGAAGCGACCGGCGTGGCCTGGCTCCAGAAGAACAACAGCGCCAGGCCGCCGAGCGTGGCGAAGATCGGCAGTCCCAAAGCGGTCGCTATCAAGATGACGGCGGCGCCCGGATGCGCCAGGCTCTCCGCCGGAAGCGTGTCCACCAGGCCCAGCACGGCCGGGACCGCCAGCCCCAGCGCCGCCAGCAACCGTCCCCGCCAGCCCGGCGAAGCCAACCGGATCACGCGCGCCGCCACCACCGCAAAGCCGACCGGCATTATGCACACGACGGCCCAGACCGGAACCCCCAGCGCCAGGATGGTGCCGGCCAGGCGTTCGGCGCGCGCCAGTTCCAGGCTCGCCCAGCACAGCCCGGCCGTCACCGCCACCGTCACCGCACTGGTGAAGACGCGGACCGGCCCGCGCAGGCGTGCGGGAAGAAAGCTGCCGGTGGAAAGAGCCAGCAGGCGGTCGGACCGGGCCGCCAGCGTCGCGCCAAGGAAGGCGACGCACAGCGTGAGGTGCTGGACGATCGGGGCCGCGCCGGGAACGCCGCGCCCGAGCGCCTTGCGCGCGACGATCTCGACCAGCGGCAGCAGCGTCATCAGCGCCAGCGCCAGAATCGAAAGGCACTTCTCGAACCGGGCGATGCCGGATTGCCAGCGCTTCGGGGCCATCAGGATTTCTTGCGCGCCTGCGCCCGAAACTCGTCGCGCAACCTCTTGGCCTCGTCGAACAGGTCGGCCGGGACAATGCGCCCGCGCAGCTTGGGATAGGCATCTTCCGCCTGCCGCCGCCAGTCGGCCAGCGTGGCCGCGTCCAGGCTGGTCACCTTCAGCCCGCGCTTCTGCATCGCCGCCACCGCGTCGTCGCCCATCTTGCGGATCTCTCCGCGCAGCCGGTTGCCCGCCCCCCGGCCGGCTTCGAACATCTTTGTGCGGATCGCTTCCGGAACGCGGTCCCAGGCCGGCTTGGCGACGATGGTGGCGCCGACCAGCGGCGCCCATTTCACGTCGATCATGTGATTGGCGACGCCGAACCACTGGTTCAGCATGGCCAGCAGCGGCGGGACGTCGAAGGCGTCGATCAGCCCGGTCTGCAAGGCCGGCAGCATGTCGGTGGTGGCCAGCGGCACGGGGCGGAAGCCGGCCGATTGGTACAGCTCCAGCGCGTCGGCGTCGCCGGCCATGATGAACAACTTCATCCTGCGAATGTCGTCGAGCTTGCGGGCCGGCGTCTTGGTGAAGAAGTGCACCCAGCCGGCATCGCCCCAGTTCAGCACGATGTAGCCCTTCTGCTCGATCAGCTTGTCCAGCCGCGGCGTGATGCGGTCGCGAACGTAGTCGAGCTCCTCGTAGGACTCGATCAGCATCGGAATCTGGAGGCAGGAGACGGACGGCTCCAGCCGCGACAATCCCGAACCCGAGAGCGCCACCGCCTGCAACTGGCCGACGCGCATCTTGGTGATCATGTCGGGCTCGTCGCCGAGCACGCCGCCGGGGTAGATCCGCAGCGTGACTTTGCCGCCGGAGATCCTGGTCCAGTCCTGGCCCATCTGCTGGAGGATCTGGTGCCAGGGCGAGCCCTCGGGCGCCACCGTGCCCATCTTGATGAGAACATTCTGGGCGAAAGACGCCGCAGCCGCGAGTGCGAGGCCGATCAGGATGCGGGAAGCGTGGGCGGTCATGGCTTCGGTCCGGGCGGGGCCGGGGCTTCCTCCTCCAGGAACAAATCGTCGGCGCGGCCGAGCAGCCAGCGCGCGCGCTGCTGCGCGATCAGGTTCGACACGCGGATCTCCTCGTGTTTATCGGGGTCGATGGCCGTAGCCTTCTCCAGCAGGCTTCGGAACTCGGCGCGGTTTTGAGTGCGCACCGAGACCGCTTCCGCGTAAGCGACGTAGGCGCTGGCGCGCCGGCCGCCGGAGAGTCCCACCGCGCGGTCGAGATGCTTCTTGAGGCGCGCGGTGTCGGGCGTGGCGGCGCCGGGCCGGGTGGCCGCGAACACCACCTGGAACTCGTGCAGCGCGCCGTCCTGCCAGCGCTCGTCCAGCGCCAGAGCGCGCTCGAGCAGCGCTTCGACCTCGGGGATGCGGGCCAGCAGCTCGGCGTCGTGGCGCGCGCTGGAGATCGCCAGTCCCAACGCGGCGCCGTTCCAGTACAGCAGCGGCACGTCTGGCTTGCGAACCGCGGCTACGGCCGTCCTGGCGTCCGTTTCCAGCTTCTGGCTGATGCCCGGGTAGCGCAGATCCAGCGCCCGCAAGCCGTAGCGGCGAGCGCGCAGAAACAGCCGCCGGGCGCGGGCGCGGAGCTGGCTGCCGCGGTCCAGATCGTCCACGCTGACCCGGTCCGCTTCCTGGTGCACGTAACCGTAAGCGTAAAGCGTGAAGCCGCGGCAAGCGGCCAGCAGCAGGCCCTGGTGCCGCGGCGATTCGGCCAGCAGGCTCTCGGTCAGCTTCAGCCCGAACGGAAGGGCGCTGCCGACCAGCTCCAGGTCTTCGTCGCTCTCGTAGGTGCTGCCGCCCGAGGCCAGCGCGTCGCCGATCTTGTTCACCGCGAAGCGGCGAACGGAGCAGCCAGAGGCAACCAGCGCCGCCAACGTGAGCAGAGCACGGACCCGCACGGCATTACTCTAAGATATCAGAGGGATCGACTGCCGATGACCGCCCTTGCCCGTGAGCGCGCCGTGCTGGCGCTGGACCTTGGCACCAGCGCGTGTCGCGGTGCTCTCTACTCGTCGTTGGGGGAGCGCCTCGCGCTCGCTTCGGCCGAGTATCCTGTCCATCGCCCCGCCGCTCACTTCGTTGAGCAGGACCCGCGGGACTACCTGGAAGCGGCGCGCCACGTGTGCCGGCAACTGGCGCAGGAGGGGTGCGAGATAGCGGCCCTCGGCTTCAGCACCCAGACGCCGACGCTGGTCTTCTGCAACGAGCGGGGCGACGCGGTGGCGCCGGCCATCCTGTGGCAGGACGCGCGGGGTCAGGAGGAGGCGCGCTGGCTCGGTGAGAACACCGACGCTGCCCGGCGTGCGAAGTGGTTCGGACTAGACCTGCCCATCGGCGCGGCGGCCACTCCGGCCAAACTGCTCTGGATGAAACGCCATCGGTCTGAGGTCTGGCGCGCCACACGCTGGGTCGTACAGCCGAAGGACTACGTGGTCGCGCACCTGACCGGGCGTTTTATGACCGATCATTGGTGCGCCAAGTGGATCGCGCACCTGGCCAGCGGCGAAGTCCACCCGGAGTATCTGGCGCTGCTCGGCAAAGACGTCTCGCCCTGCCCGCCGGCCGGCTCGCCGGCGGCCGTCGTTGGAGAGGTGACGCCCGAGGCTGGCGCGCAGTGGGGCCTGCCCAGCGGCGTTGCTGTGATCGTCGGTTGGTCCGACGCGCTGGCGGGTGTGCTGGCCACCGGCGCCCTGCATCACGAGCGCCGCGGCTTCGTGCTGGCCGGAACCTCGGAGATCATCGGGATGAGCCGCCGCGGCGGCGGGCAGCATCCGGGCCTGTACCGCGTGCCCGTCGGTCTCCTCGAGCTGCACGGTCTCGAGCTGCACTTCGGCCCGACGCAGGCCGGCGGCGAGTGCCTCAACTGGCTGGCCCGTCTGTTCGGCAAGACCCACGAGGAGATCCTCGACGCGCTGGACCAGCGGCCCGGCCTGGGTGCGCTGCTGTTCCGCCCTTACCTGCACGGCGAGCGCGCCCCGTATTGGAATCACGAGCTGTGCGCGAGTCTGGAGGGCGTGCGCGCCGAGCATGGCTTCGCCGACATTGTGCAGGCGGTGTTGCAGGGAGTGGCGCTGCAAGAGAGGTTGGTCCTGGAGTGCGCCGAGGGGGGCGAGCCGGCCACTGAAGTCGTGCTGGCCGGCGGGGCCGCCCGCGACCCGCGCTGGAACCGTCTGCGGGCCAACATTCTCCAGCGCCGCCTCCTGGTGATGCATGACATGGAAGCCAGCCTGCGCGGCATCGCCCTGCTGGCCTGGGGCGCCCGCGACCCCGCGCCCGACTGGTTCGCCGCCGGCGAAGTGCTGCCGGACCGTGCCTGCGAGCCGCTTGCCAGGGAGTTGTTGGACCGGTTCCGGCTCGCTGATCGTGCACCCGGCGGCGTTATCGTGAGATAGTCGGACAGTAGAACAGACTTTTCCGGCCGCAGCGGCGTCATTCTACCAGGAGCCGATGGGTTGATCTTTCGGGAAGTCGAGGACCGCGACCTGATCGCCAAGGCGCGACGCGGGGACGTGGAGGGCTTCAACCTTCTCATCTCCCGCTGGGAGAAGCGTGTCTTCAACTACCTGCTGCGGCTCGTCGGGAACCGGGAGGATGCGCTCGACCTGAGCCAGGAAGTCTTCTTGAAGACCTACCAGCATCTCGCGAAGCTCGAAGATCCGGCGCGGTTCGGGCCGTGGCTGTACCGCATCGCGCACAACGAGGCTTTCTCGCTGCTGCGCCGGCGCCGCCCGGAGGGCGAACTGGAAGGCGAACCCGCCGCGGGCGCCGAGAGATACCGGATGTACCCCGTCGAGATGAGCCTGGCGGTCGAGCGGGCGCTGGCCCGGCTGAGCGAGGAGCAGCGCGAAGCGGTTGTCCTCAGGATCTATCAGGGATTCAAGTTCGAGGAGATGGCCGAGGTGCTCGCCTGTCCGGTCTCGACGGTGAAGTCCCGGCTGTACACCGCGCTCGACCTCCTGAAGGAAACCCTGGCTCCAATCCAAACACGGAGTCTGGAATGAGCTGCGCGCCATTTGATTTGAAGGACTACTTTCTCGGCGAGCTCGGCGAACCCGAGGCGCAACAGGTGCGCACGCACCTGGGCGCCTGCCTCGCCTGCCGGGAAGAACTGGAGCGGCTGCGGCTGACCCAGGCCGCCCTGCTCACCCTGCGCGACGAGGAAGTGCCGCGGCGCATCGCCTTCGTCTCGGACAAGGTTTTCGAGCGCCGCTGGTGGCAGTGGTTGTGGCAGTCCGGCCCGCGGCTGGGATTCGCCTCGGCGGCGGTACTTTCGCTCGCGATCCTGGCTCACGCCTTGCTGGCCCCGTCGCCTCCGGTGACGCAGCCGGTCGATACCGCGGCCCTGGAGCAGCGGATCGAGTCGGCCATCGCGAAAGCGGTGGCCGAGACCGAGGCGCGGCAGGCGGCGCAGATTCAGAAGGCAGTGAGCGCCGCGCGCGAGGAGATGGAGTTCCAGCGCAAGGCGGACTTGCTGGCGGTGGAAGAGAACCTCGAGGTGTTCAAGAAGCGGATGAACGTCCTCCAGATCTACCTGGCCAGCAACGTGGAAGGAGGCGGGCGATGAAGCTGATGGTGACGCTGCTGGCCGCCGCGGCGGCGATTGGCGTGCCGGCTGTCCAACAGGCACGCGTGAGCCGCGCCACGCTCGCCTCGGTCGAGAAGATCTTCGACTCCCGCATCGAGCGCCTCAGCATCGACGACCCGTTCATGCTGCTCGGCACCACTCGCGGCGTCTACCTGGAGGGCTACGGCGCCGTGCTGACCGCCGAAGCCAACCTGGTCGCCGGACCGGCCATCACGCCCTTCCATCCGGCCCTCACCAAGGAACAGATTGCGAAGGTGCGCCTCAAGAAACTGCACAGGCTGCCGGTGCTCAAGCAGACGATGCGCGACATGCTGGTGGACGCCGCCGCTTCGCTCGACACGGTGCCGGCTCAGGAGCAGGTCGTGCTGGCCGTCTCGCTGTTCTACTTTTCCTGGGAGGACCGTACCGGCCTGCCCGGCCAGGTCATGATGCAGGCGCCGCGGCAGGCGCTGGTCGGCATCAAGCTGGGCCGCGTCGGCGAGTCGGTCATCCAGACCAGGGAGTTCTAAGCAGTGCGCCTCGGAGAAATGCTGATCGCCCGCGGGCTGATCTCCCCCGAAGACCTCGACCGGGCGCTCGAGATCCAGAAGGAGCGCGGCGAGAAGATCGGCAAGATCCTGGCCGATCTGGGCTTCGTGGCCATGCGCGACGTGCTGGCCGCGCTTTCCGAGCAGCTCGGCGTGCCGCTGGTCGCGCTGGAAGGCCCGCCGCCGGTGACGCCGGAGACCGAGGGCCTCGCCGCCCGCTTCATGCGCCAGTGCCGGTTCATCCCGGTGGCGCAGCACGGCTCGACGCTGACCATCGCCATGGCCGACCCGCTCGACTTCGAGACCGTCTCGGCGGTCGGCGGCTTCACCGGGTTGAACGTCGAGCCGGTGCTGGCCGCCGAGCAGGAAATCCTGGACGCGATCGAGAAGCACTACGGCGAGTCGGCCAGGGAAACGCCGGAGGTGGATGGCGCCGCCGCCGAGGAGGACCTGGAGCACCTGCGCGACATGGCCAGCGAGGCGCCGGTCATCCGGCTGGTCAACGCCATGATCGGCCAGGCGATAGAGAAGCGCGCCAGCGACATCCACATCGAGCCGTTCGAGAAGGAGTTTCGCGTCCGTTACCGCGTTGACGGCGTGCTCTACAACCAGGAGCCGCCGCCGCGTGAGCTGAAGGCGGCAATCATCTCGCGCGTCAAGCTGATGGCCCGGCTCAACATCGCCGAGCGCCGCCTGCCCCAGGACGGCCGCATCAAGATCAAGGTGCTCGGCCGCGAGGTGGACCTGCGCGTCTCCTCGCTGCCCACCCTTTACGGCGAAAGCGTGGTGATGCGCCTGCTCGACCGCTCGGCCGGCGGCTTCTACGACCTCGGGCGGCTGGGCTTCGACGAGTTCATGCTCTCGCGCATGGAGCACTACACGTCGCTGCCCCACGGCATCTTCCTGGTCACCGGGCCGACCGGCAGCGGCAAATCGACCACGCTCTACTCGGCGCTGAGGCGTATCAACCAGCCGGACAAGAAGATCATCACCATCGAGGACCCGGTCGAGTACCAGATGGACGGCATCAACCAGATCCACGTCAACCCGCAGATCGGGCTGACGTTCGCCTCCGGCCTGCGCCACATCGTGCGCCAGGACCCGGACGTGATCATGGTCGGCGAGATCCGCGACCGCGAGACGGCCGACATCGCCATCCGCTCCGCCCTCACCGGGCATTTTGTCTACTCCACGCTGCACACCAACGACGCGCCCAGCGCCATCACCCGGCTCACCGACATGGGCGTGGAGAACTACCTGCTCAGCTCGACGCTGGTGGCCATCCTGGCGCAGCGGCTGGTGCGGCTGATCTGCCCGCACTGTAAGGCGCCGGACGGGCGGCGGCCCGGGCCGGACGGCGAGATGATCGAGTGCTGGCGCGGGGCTGGCTGCGAGCGCTGCTCCTCGACCGGTTTCGCCGGCCGCGTCGGCATCTTCGAGCTGATGGAGCTGACTGACGATCTGCGAAAGCTGGTCCTCCAGAACGCCGATGCGGTGGCGCTGACGGCGGCCGCCCGGCGCAACGGCATGCGCAACCTGCGCGAGGACGGCTGGATGAAGGCGCGGGCCGGGGTGACGACCGTCCAGGAAGTGCTGCGGGTGACCCAGGAGTTCTGATGGCCAGCTTCTACTTCCGCGCCGTCGCTCCCGGCGGCAAGCTGCGCACCGGCACGCTCTCGGGCGAGACCGACCAGGTGGTGGCCCGCGAGCTGCGCCGGCAGGGGCTCATCCCCGTCTACGTCGGCCTCGAGCCGAAGAAGACCTTGGCGCTCAAGCTGCCGGCCTTCACCCGCTGGCGGCGCCGCGACGTGATGTTCTTCACCCAGGAGCTGGCCACGCTGCTGGGCGCCGGCGTGCCGCTCGACCGCGCCCTTTCGATCACCAGCGAGCTGACCGAGCGGTCCGGCTTCCGCCTCGTCACGCTCGACGTGCTGCGGGTGCTCAAGGGCGGCAAGTCGCTGGCCGACAGCCTGGCCACCCACCCGGAGTATTTCTCCGACCTCTACGTGAACATCGTGCGGGCGGGCGAGGCCAGCGGGGCGCTGGCCCCGATCTTCGAGCGGCTGACCGAATTCGAGCGCACCCGCGACGAGCTGCGCAACTACATCCTCTCCTCGATGATCTACCCGGTGCTGCTGATGGTGGTGGGGCTGGCCTCGATCCTGGTGATGATGTACTTCGTGGTGCCGCGGTTCGCCCAGGTCTTTCAGGAATCGCGGCTGGCCATGCCGCTGCCGACCCGGATCATGCTGGAGATCAGCGGCCTGGTGAAGGCCTACGGCTGGATCGTCCTCCTGGCTGTGGCCGGCGCGCTCGCGGCGCTCAGAACCTACGTCCGTACGCCGGCCGGCCGGCTCTGGTGGGACGCGTTCCGGCTGCGGATTCCGCTGCTCGGCGCGGCGCTGCGCCAGGCCGAAACGGCGCGCTTCGCCCGCGCCATGGAGACGCTGGTCTCCAACGCCGTGCCGCTGGTGCAGTCGCTCGGCATCGCCGGCGCGATCCTGCACAACCGGCTGATCGCCGGCTCGCTGGAGTCGGTGGCCCAGGGCGTCAAGCGCGGCGAGGGCATCGCCGGCCCGCTGCGCAAGACCGGCCAGTTCCCGGCGCTGGCCGCGCACCTGCTGAGCGTCGGCGAGGAGACGGGGCGGCTGGACCAGATGTTCGGCCGCATGGCCGGGATCTACGAGAACGACACCCGCGCCGCCATCAAGCGCTTCACCGCGCTGTTCGAGCCGCTGGTGATCCTGGTGATGGGCGTCATGGTGGGGGTGCTGGTGTTGAGCATGCTGCTGGCGATTACGAGCATCAATGAGGTGGCCGTGTGACCAAGGAAGTCAAGAAGTCAAGAAGTCAAGAAGTCAAGAATGGGCGGAGGCGGGAAGCCGGAATCACCTTGATCGAGATGCTGGTGGTGGTGACCATCATCGCGCTGTTCGCGGGCCTGGTGGTGCCGCGGATGCTGCGCAAGACCGACACGGCGCGGATTACCGCCGCCCGGGCGCAGATCAACGCGTTCATGACCGCGATCGGCGTGTACAAGATGGACACCGGCGTGTTCCCGACCACCGAGCAGGGCTTGCAGGCGGTGCGGGCGGCGCCGCAGGGCGTCACCCAGTGGCAGGGGCCCTACCTGCCGCAGGAGATCCCGGTGGACCCGTGGGGACGCCCGTACGTCTACAAGTACCCCGGCGAGCACGGCGATGAGCCGGACGTGATCTCCTACGGCGCCGACGGCCAGCCCGGCGGCGAGGGCATCAACGCCGACGTGGTGAGCTGGAAGAGCCAGTGAGATCCGGGATCACCCTCGTCGAGATGCTCATCGTGGTGGCCATTGTCGGGCTGCTGGCGGGCATCACCTTCCCCTCGGTCTCGGCGGGGCTGGATTCGCTGCGGCTCACCACCGCCGGCGATTCGCTGGTCAGCCTCTTCAACGCGGCGCTGAACCGCGCCGAGCGGCGCCAGCAGGTGGTGGAAGTGGCCATCTCGCGCAACCTGGTCACGCTGCGCTCCACCGAACCCGGCTTTAGCCGCGCGCTGGAGCTGCCCGACGGCGTTTCCATCACCGCCATCCACCCCGAGGGTCAGCAGCGGTTCCTGCTGTTTCCTGGCGGTTCGGTTCCGCGTGTGGCCGTCGAGTTGTCCAACCGCCGCGGCGCCCGGCGCCTCGTGAGCCTCAACCCGATTACCGGCGTGCCGCAGGTGGAGCGCATCGAGACCAAATGAGAACGCGCGGTTTCACCCTGCTCGAGATGCTGGTGGCCACCACCATCATGGGGATCGCGGTGGTCGCGCTGCTGGCCAACCTTTCCACCTCCATGCGCACTGCGGCCCGGCTCACCGAGCACGACCGGGCGGCGCTGGTGGCCAAGCGCAAGATGGACGAGCTGCTGATCGATCCGCGGCTGCCGAAGCTGACCGATTTCGGCGGCGAGCTGGGGCGCGGCGGCTGGCGGGCGCGCGTCACTCCGTTCGAGATGCTGCCCGGCGCCGGGCCGGGCGCGCCGGTGCTCGAGCGCGTGGAGCTGGAAATCTGGTGGCTGGCCGGGGAGCGGAGGAGGACCCTCCAGCTCGAGGCCTTCCGCCGCGGCGTATTGGGGGGGGGGCCATGAAAAGGGCCGGCGTTACGCTGCTCGAACTGCTGTTGGCAGTGAGCCTGCTGAGCCTGCTCTCTGTCAGCATGCTGATGGCGATGCGGGTGGGCTTCACCTCCATGGAGAGGGCGAACAAGAAGCTGATGGACAACCGCCGCGTCGTGCGCGCCCAGCGGATACTGGAGGAGCAGATCGCCGGCTTCATGCCGCTGGTGGCCGATTGCCTGCCCGATCCCGAGCGGCCGCCGGTGAAGATGCCGTTCTTCCAGGGCGAGCCGCAGTCGATGCGGTTCCTATCCAGCTACTCGCTGGGCGAGGCGGCGCGGGGCTATCCGCGTCTGCTCGAATTCCAGGTGATCCCCGGCGAGCAGAACCGCGGCGTGCGGCTGGTGGTCAATGAACATCTGTACACCGGGCCGCGGAGCGCCGGCGCCTTCTGCCTGGGCCTCGGCCCCGACCCGCTCTACCGGCCAATCGACGTCGGACCGCGCTCGTTCGTGCTGGCCGACCGGCTGGCCTACTGCCGCTTCTTCTTCCGCGAGACACTGCCGCCGCCGGTACTGGAGCGCTGGGCGCCCCGGTGGGTGCTGGCACAGTGGCCCACCGCGGTGCGCATCGAGATGGCCCCGCTGGAACCGGACCCCGCGCGCCTCGACCCGGTGACGCTCACCGCGCCCATCCGGGTGAACAAGATCCCGATGGTGCCCTATGTCGATTAGCACCGCTCCCTTTGGTCGCGGCTCGGTAACAGGCCCGTCTCTGCCGAGCCGCGACCGACAGGGAGCGGTGCGCGGCGGCGCCCTGCTGGCGGTGCTGTGGCTCTCGGCGGCGCTTTCGGCGATCGCCTTCTCGCTGGCCAGCACGGTGCGCGGTGAGACCGAGCGAACCGCGACCGCGCTCGACAGCCTGCGCAGCTACTACCTGGCCACGGGGGCGCTGGAGCGCGCCAGCCTCTATATGGACTGGGGCTCGGGCCAGGTCAATCCCGACGGCTCGCCGCGCTACTGGGCGTCCTGGACGGCGCTGATGAGGTTTCAGTTCCCCTCCGGCGACGCGATGGTCGAGGTCATCCCCGAGTCGGGCAAGCTCAATCTCAACACCGCCCCGGTGGAGGACTTGTTCGCACTGCTGATGAGCCTGGGCGCCGAGCCCGAACGCGCCCGCCAGATCGCCCTCGGCATCGTGGACTGGCGCACGCCGGCCCCCGGCGGCCTGCCCACCGAGTTCGACCACTATTATCTGGGACTGGCTCCGTCTTTTCACGCCCGCCATGCGTCTTTTGAAGAGATCGAGGAAGTGTTGCTGATCAAAGCCATGACGCCTGACCTCTTCCACGGCAGCTACGTGACCGACGCGGAAGGGCGTCTCCACCCGCGAGGCGGCTTCCGCGACTGCGTGACGGTTTACGGCGGCGCGGGCCGCATCGACGTGAACACGGCCGCGCCGGCGCTGCTGGCCGCCGTCAAGCTGAGCCCGGCCGCGGTCGCCTGGATCGTCGAGACGCGGCGCCAGATGCCGTTCCAGAAGATGGAGCAACTCGCGGCGGTCGCGGGCGAGCCGGGCTTCCATCGCCTGGGCATCGGCGGCGGCACCATCTACACGCTGCGGGCCACGGCGCGGCTGCGGCTGGCCGGCGGCGCGCTCTCGGATCTGCGCCGCACGGTGGCCGCGACCATCAAGCGCCTCCCGCCGGGCTTTGACCGCACCTACCATGTGCTGCGCTGGCACGACAACGCCTGGACACCATGAGCTCACCGCTGACCGCACAGTTCCGTAGATGGCTGGCCATCGGCACCGGCATCGGCGTCCAGGCCGGCGCCGCCGATCTGCGCGTGGTGGTGACGCGGGTGCGGCCCTCGGGCGCGGCCGTGCTCGGGGCCACCCTGATCCCGCGCTTTCGCGAGCGGCCGGCGGCGGAATGGGGCGCCGAGTACACCGCTTTCTTGAAGCGTCTCGGCGCGAGCCACCTGGCCGCCACCGTGCTGCTGCCGCGCCGCGACGTCATCGTGCGGCTCCTCTCGCTGCCCGGCGTGCCGGACCGCGAGCTGGCGGCCGCCATCCGCTTTCAGATCGACTCGCTGCATCCTTACGCCGAAGAAGACGCCCTCCACGCCTGGGCCCGCATCCCCGGAACCGGCGCGGTGCTCATCGGTATCGCCGGCCGCCAGGCGATCGAGCGCTACATCGCCCTGTTCGCCGAGGCGGGGATCAAGGTCGCCTCCTTCACCTTCTCGGCGGCGGCGATCTACTCCGCCATCCGGCTGCTCGCGGCTCCGCCGGCGGGCGGAATCCTGGCCGCCTGGGAGGACGAAGGCGCGCTGGAACTCTACGGCGAGAGTGAATCGCATCCCGTCTTCTCGGCGCAGTTCCCTCCGGACCGCGAGCGCGCGCTGGCGATGGGCGCCGCCGAGCTGCGGCTGGAGGACGGCCGCGAGCCGCGGCCGCTCGGCGGCCTGTTGCCGGCCGCCAAAACATTCCCGATGGATTTTGATTTGTCGAGCGGCGCGCTGCCCTACGCTGGCGCACTGGCCGGCGCCTGCGCCCGGCTGGCGCTGCCGGTGAACCTGTTGCCCGCCCGGCACCGCGGCTCCAGCTCGCGGGCGATGTTCGTCCCGACCGCGGTCCTGGCGGTCCTGCTGGCGGTGGTCGGCGCGGGGCTGGCGGCCATCTCACCGCTCGAAGACCGGCGCTACCTGGCCGCCCTCCAGGCCGAGATCGCGCGGCTGGAGCCGCAGGCGCGCCAGGCGGCGGCGCTGGACCGCGCCATCGAAACCGCCCGGGCGCGGGCCCGGCTGCTCGACGACTTCCGCCGCCGCTCCAAAGCGGATCTGGACACGCTCCAGGAACTGACCCGGCTGCTGGCGCCGCCCGCCTGGCTCAACCAGCTTGAGATCACGGGCGAGGCGGTCGTACTGGGCGGCGACGCGGAGCAGGCGGCGCCGCTGCTGAAGCTGCTCGACGAGTCGCCGCTGCTGCACAACTCCGAGTTCACCATGCCGATGGCGCGCGTGGGCACCGGCGAGACCTTCCGCATACGGGCGGCGCGGGAAGGGGCGACGCAATGAAGCTCGGGCAGCGGGACAAGCGGGCCCTGATGGCGCTGGCGGCGGCCGTCGCGGTCGTGCTGATCGTGCAGTTTGCGTTTCCCGGGGAGAGCCGGCCGGCGGTCGTGGGCCTGGCGGGCGGAATCCCGGAGGCGGAAAAGCGCCTGGCCCGCCTGCTGCAGCTCGCCGCTGCCGTGCCGGGAAAGCAGCAGGTGCTCAAGCAGGTGACGGCGGATTTGGACCAGCGCGAGCGGGCGGTCATTCAGGCCGAGACCGCCGCACAGGCGCAGGCCCAGGTGCTGCAAGTAGTGCGGCGCGTGGCCAAGGCGCAGACCCCGCCGCTGGAGATCCGCGCGGTGGAACTGGGACAGATCCGGCCGTTCGGCGAGCAGTACGGCGAAGCGCTGGTGAGCGTCACCCTTGAGTGCCGCATCGAGGAGCTGCTGAACCTGCTGGCCGAGCTGACGGCGCCACCGGAGCTGGTGGCGCTGAACGACCTCCGCATCGGCTCGTCCAACTCCAAAGAGAAGACGGTGAGCGCGCGGCTGACGGTTTCCGGCGTCGTGCCACGGCGGCTGGTGCCGGAGAAGAAAGGACTGACCCGGTTTTGAAGCGGAAGCTCATCATCTTCGACCTCGTGCTGGCGGCCGCTCTCTGCGCCACGGGCTGGCGCCTGCGCGACCAGTGGCTGGAGGCGCGCCACCGCGAGCGGATGGTGCTGCGCCAGCCGGTCCGGCCGCTGCCGCCGCCGCCATTCTCGCCGCTTGCGCCGGTCCAGCCGGTGACGGCCGCCGCTTACAGCGACGTGGCGCAGAAGATGCTCTTCACCCGCGACCGCAACCCCACGGTGGTGATCGAAACCGGGCCGGCCAAGCCGATGCCGCCGCTGCCGGTGCTATACGGCGTGGTGGACATCGGCGACGGGCCCATCGCAATCCTCAGCGAGAAAGCGGGCGCCGCCAGCCGCGCCTTCCGTGCCGGAGAGAAGATCGGGCCGTTCACGCTGGCGGCGGTCAACCAGCGGGAGATCGTCTTCGACTGGGAGGGCCAGCAGGTAACGAAGAAGCTGGAGGAGCTGATCCCGCGCGGCGCGGCCGCCCCCGCCGAGGCGGGGGCCATGACGCCGCGGGCCGCGGCGCTGCAGCCCGCTTCGCCGATCGTTTCAGCCGCGAGCGCCTCCGGTCCCGGCACCTCGATGGGCGGCGATATGCGCGCCTGCCAGCCGGGCGACGAAGCGCCGCCGGGCACGGTGCAGGATGGATATCGAAAAGTCGTAACCGAGAGCCCCTTCGGCAAGGTGTGCCGCTGGGAGCCGGTCAGGAAGTGAGGACGATGATGAGATCGCGAGCGTTGATTCTACTGGCGGCGCCGCTGCTTTTGCTGGGCGCCGACGAAAAGAAGAAGGCGGCCAGGCCGGCCGCCAGGCCCGCCAAGCCAGCCGCGGCCGCGACTGCGAAGGCCGAGACGGCCAGGCTGGAGGCGATCCCCCCCGAGGCCAAGCAGATCGAGACCGACACCTATCGCTACACCGATCCGGAGGGCAAGACCTGGATTCTGAACAAGACCCCCTTCGGCATCATGAAGAGCGAAGAGAAGCTGTCCAAGACGGAAGACGACCTGCCGCCGGGGATGACGGTGGTCGAGGACGGAGAGATCCTCAAGTTCGAGCGTCCGACCATCTTCGGCCCGGTCCGCTGGACCAGGAAGAAGACCGAGCTGACGGAGATGGAACGCAAGGCCTGGGAGCGCGAGCTCCGGAACCGGGCCAAGGAGTGATGCGATGCGCGCGCGCCTGATCCTGCTTTGGGCCGGGCTGGGGCTGCTGGGGCGGGCACAACAGCCGCCGCTGGAGCCAGCCAAGCCGCTCAGTCCGCCGCCGGCCGCCGCTGTCCAGGCGGCCCCCGCGCCCAGCGGCGGCTTCGTGCTCAACCTGCAAAACGCCAACCTCACCGAGGTGCTCGATATCCTCGCCCGCCGGCTGAAGATCAACTACATCCTCGATCCGCGCGTGAGGGGCGCGGTGACGCTCAACACCTATGGCGAGATCCGCCCGCTGGACGTGCGGCCGCTGCTCGAGACCATCCTTCGCGTCAACGGCGCCGCCATGGTGCAGGTGGGCGAGATCTACCGCATCGTGCCGCTGAGCGACGCCTCGCGGCTGCCGCTCAGCCCGCAGGTGGACATCAAGTCGTTTCCCGAAGACGAGCGGCTGCTGCTGAACCTCGTCTTCTTGAAATACGCCACCGTGACCGAGGTCGCCAAGCTGCTCCAGCCCTTCCTGGGCGAAGCGGCGGTGATGACCTCATACGAGCCGGCCAACCTGCTGCTGATGCTGGACAACAGCCGCAACATGAAGCGGACGATGGAACTGATCGCGCTGTTCGACAGCGACACCTTCGCCGCCCAGCGCGTGCGGTTGTTCGAGGTCAAGAACGGACGGCCCTCGGAGGTCGCCAAGGAGATGGAGACGATCTTCAAGTCCATCTCACTGAGCGAGAAAGTTTCCCCGGTGCGGTTCATGCCGCTGGACCGGATCAACACCATCATCGCGGTGGCGCCCAACCCCGGCGTCTTCGAGCAGGTGGAGAACTGGCTCAAGAAGCTGGATGTCGAGGTGAAAGTCACCGTTGGCACGGTGGACAACTTTGTCTACCGGGTCAAGTACGGCCGGTCGGAGACGCTGGCTATGGCCATCATGCAGCTTTACGGCGGCGGGGGTTACGGCATGGGTTACGGCGGCATGGGCTATGGCGGCATGGGCTACGGAGGGATGGGCTACGGCGGCATGGGCTACGGTGGCGGCGGCATGGGTTACGGCGGCATGGGTTACGGCGGCATGGCGCCGATGATGCCGCAAACCTACATGCCGGTGCCGTACACGCCCGGCGCTCCGGGGACAACCATGACGACCACTGGTCCGGCGTTCGGCGGGGCAGCCGGCGCGACGCCCGATCTGACCGGCGCCTACCTCGGGGCCGCGGCCGGGGCCATGCCGGGGGGCGTGCGAATCCCGCGCGTGATTCCCAACCCCTTCGACAACAGCTTGCTGATCCAGGCCACCGCCCAGGAGCACGAGCAGATTCTGAAACTCCTGCGCGACCTCGATGTGCCGCCACGCCAGGTGCTGGTGGAAGCCAAGATCTACGAGGTCTCGCTCAACGGCGCCTTCGCCAGCGGCGTCCAGGCCTTCCTCCAGAGCCGAGGAGGCGGCGACGTGGGCAAGTCCTCGCTCGTCTCACGGACCCTCCAGGCGGCCAGCACCGGCGCCGGCGCTATGTTGACCGCCGGCACGCTGGTCGGCCGGAGCCGGGAGCTGCTCGGCTTCCTGACCGCCCAGGAGACCAGCGGCCGCGCCAAGGTGATTTCAGCGCCGAGCATCATCGCCACCGACAGCATCTCGGCCTCCATCAACGTGGGCACCGAGGTGCCCACCCTGGCCGCCCAGGCCGTCAGCCCCGTCCAGGCCGGCGGCACTTCGTTGTTCACCAACAGCATCATGAACCGCCAGAGCGGCGTGACGCTGAACATCACGGCGCGGGTCAACCCCAGCGGCATCGTCACCCTCCTCATCAACCAGGAGGTCAGCGCCCCGCAGGCGCCGGCGGCCGGCGGCATTCAGTCGCCCTCCTTCTCCCGGCGCAGCGTGCAGACGCAGGTCACCGTTCAGGACGGCGACACCATCGCCATCGGCGGCATCATCCAGGAATCCGAAACCGTCAGTTCGGGCGGCATCCCGGTGCTGCACCGCATCCCCGGCCTTGGGGCGCTGTTCGGCAATAAGTCGATGAGCAAGGAGCGCACCGAGATGATCGTCTTCATGACCCCGCGGGTGATCTACGACACCAACCAGATCATCGAAGCCAGCGACGAGCTCAAGTCGCGGGTGCGGATGTTGAGGAAGATCATTAAGGAGTAGGGGCCGGGCATGCCCGGCCCGTAGGGTTCGGGCATGCCCGACCCCTGCCCGGCCCCCGCAACTCCCGGCACGCACTGGGGTTTTTGTAGAATGGTTCGTCCGCGATGAGATTCCTGCGCGCAGTCTGCCTTGTGGCGCTTGGTTTGCCCCTGCTCGGCCAGACCATCGACGTGGGCACCGGCGCGCCTAGCGAGGCCATCCGGCAGCGGTTCGTCAATACCTTCTTCCGGAACAACTTCTCGGTGCTGGTCTCGCTGCCGCCGCTGGGCGCCGTGCGCCAGTACGGCTCCACCGGGCTGATCCAGGAGTTTCAGGACGCCAATGCGCCCAACGCCAGGCTGGCCATCATCAAGGCCAACACCTCCTCTACCTATCCCCCCACGCCGCCCGGATCCGACGGCCCGCCCATCGACACTTTCCAGGTGCTGGCGACCATGTACTCTTACTTCAGCAGCGTGGGGGTCGGAACCGCCGGCTATCCGACAACCGACACGCGCACCTGCCCGGCCACGAGCGCGGGTGCCTGCCAGTATCAGCTCTTCGACAGAAAGTACGCGCTGTTCGTCTACCAGCAATCGAGCATTGCCGGCCAGAACTTCCTGGTGCGCGATCCCTACTACACCACCTGGGTGTCCGCCGGGGACATCGGAACGCTTGGCCCGGCTGTGAGGAACGAACTTACCATCACTTCCAGCAAGGGAACCACGGCCGGGTCGCAGACCTTCGCCCAGGGCGCCATCTACCGCATCACCTCGGGCACGTACAGCGGCCGCACCTTCGTGGTGCAGGAGCCGGTGTGGGGGGTTTACGCCGCCAACGACGCGCATGCGGGTTTTCTCGGCTTCCCGAACTCGGACCCGCTGGCCCTGCCCGACGGGCGGTTTCGGCAGACGTTTGAAGGAGGCTCGGTCGAGTACACGCCGGGCGGGGGCGCGCTGGTGCGCATGCCGGTCAGCACGATCGCGGTGACCCCGTCTGCCAGCCCGGCGCGGCTGAACCTGGGCGAGACGCTGACGCTGCGGGTGACACTGTACGCGCCCAACGGCGTCGAGCTCACCGACCGCCAGGTGACCTGGAGCACCTCGAACAGCCGCGTGGTCAGCCTCCAGCCCACCGGCCCGAGTGTGTTGTTGAAGGCGGTCGGCGGCGGCGTGGCCGTCGTCAGCGTCAGCAGCGAAGGCAAGTCCGGCACGCCGATCACGGTGGTGGTGACCGCGCCCTGCTGCCAGCCGGGCGAGGGCGCCCCCAGCGTGAGCATCCAGCAGGCGTTCACGGACGCCATCACCCGGCACCGGCTCTCGCTGCGGCTGCCGGCCTCCAATCCGGCGCGCCGCCTTGGGCGCGGCTACCTCCAGGAATTCCTGAGCGCCGACGGCGCCACTCGCTACCTGATCGCCAAGCCCGACGGCTCGCCCACCGCCTATGTCGTCACCGGCGCCATCCTCAACCGTTGGGAACAACTGGGCGGCGCCACCGGCAGCCTCGGCTATCCGGCATCCGACGCAACGCCGGGCGGGCGGCAGTTGTTCGAGAACGACGCCGCACTGGCCGGCTCGCCGGTGCGCCTGGTTGCCGGCGGCATCCTGGCGAAGTGGGCCGCGCTGAGCTACGAGACCGGCGCGGCCGGGCCGCCGGTCGGCGAGGCGGCCGCGTTCCTGACCTTCACTGGCTCCGCCGGCGCCGCCCAGCCGTTCCGGGACGGCGTCATCTACGCAGGCCAGGCCGGCGCGCAAGCCGGCAAGGCATTTCTGGTGCGCGGCCTCATCCTGGCCAGGTACACGGCCGCGGGCGCGGCCGGCGGCCTGCTCGGCATGCCGGCCAGCGACGACTTCCTCATCGACGGCAAGCGACACCAGGAGTTCGAGGGCGGTGAAATCGAGCATGGCCCCGGCGACACCGAGGCCCAGGTTAAGCTGCGCGAGCGCCGGCCCTCGGTCAGCGCCACCCCAAAGGTGGTCGCTCCGGGCGGCCGCGTGCGCATTGTCATCAGCGGTTTCGATCCCGCCAGCACGCTGCGCGTCTCCCTCAGCGGCGAGCCCGATTTCGAGGTTCGCGCCGAGTCCGGGGCCTATACCTGGGAGAGTTATGTGCCCCGCGACCGGGCCAGCGGCGCCGTCACCATACGCGCGGCCAGCGCGGCCGCCAGCGCCGAGGGCGGCTACCAGGTGCGCGGCCTGGGAGAGCAGCGCCTCGAGCTGAAGAAGCTCCGCGGCGACGGGCAGAACGGCCCGCCGGGCGCGCGGTTGGCGCAGGCGTTGCGCATCGCGCTGCGCGACGAAGCCGGCAGCCCGGTCGCCGGCGTCGCCGTGCGCTTCACCGCCTCGCCCGGCGCCCAGGTTGCCCCCGCCTCAGCCGTGACCGACGCCAACGGCGAGGCCGAGGCCCGCCTGCGTTTGCCGGCCGCCGAGGGCGTCTCGCTGGTCACCGCCGAAGCCCTCAAGCAGGTGGTTACCTTCAGCGCGCTGGCGACGGCCGCCGAGTTCAAGAATTTCCCCAACTTCATGCAAGCCGGCGAGGCGCGGCTGGGCCGCGGCACGGCCACCATCGCCGAGAAGGGCGCCCTGCTGGCCGCGGCCGCTTCCATCCTTCGCCATCACCAGAACCTCGGCGAGCTGCCGGCGGCCAATGGCCTGGCCGAGACCGGGCTCCTGAACCACTACCTCACGAACTTCTGCGTGCTCGATGCGCAAGGCATCGAGGTCTGCGACGGCTTCATCTCCGCGCCCGGTTCCGGAGACCAGATCGTCAACCTGTGGCGGCTGGCGGGCTTCGTCTCCGGGAACCTGGAAGTTGTTCCGGAAGCGACCGACGCCTCCTCGCTGCGCGACCTGGTTGCGCTGGGCTCGCCGGTGCTGGTGGCGCTGGCGCTCACCGCCGGCGACGCCGCCGTGGGCGCTCATTTCGTGGTGGCCACCGGCGTGCGTCCAGATGGGACCGTCCGCATCCACGATCCCAACCCCGCCCTCGGCCGCGGCACGCTGGAGGAGTACCTGGCCGGCTTCTCGGCCGGATCTCAGCGTTGGAAAGGCGTGGTCACCAGCGCGATGCGGCTCGTTCCCCGCGCGGCCAGCCTGACGGGCTTCCTGGTCACTGCCGGCAACCTGCCCGGACAGGCGGGCGTCCCCTTTGAGCTGACCTCGCCGGCGGGCGTATGCGGCAAGACCGTGGAATGGCCGGGCATCGCTGCCACCGCGCAGCCGCCGGCGGCCCCGCCCCAGCCGTTTCGCGCCCGCTATTGCGAAGGCGTTCAGGCGGCCCACCAACTCGATGCCGGCGCCGAGGACGTCTATCAGCTTGCGGTCACGGACTTGGGCAGCATGGGCAGCCGCTTCGACCTCGCCGGGCGCGGCGCATCCGCTTTCGGGCTGACGCGGCCCGCCGGCCGGCTCGCGGTCGTCCAGCAGGAGGTGACCTTCGAAACCGCCTCGGTCGTCAACGCCGCCAGCTTCACCGGGGCCATCGCTCCGGGCGGAATTATGACCATCTTCGGCAGCGGGCTGGCGCCTGCCCGGACAGGCGGGCGTCCGGGCGGCCGGAGCGAGGTCCACATCGGCGGCGTCCCGGCCACGGTTCTGGCGGCCTCGCCCTTTCAGATTAACGCCCACGTGCCGCTGGAACTGGCGCCTGGCGTTCACCTGTTGCGTGTGCGCTCCCCCTATGGAGTTCGCGAGCAGCCGGTTACCCTGGAGCCAACAGCCCCGGCCATCTTCGTGCTCGAAGGGGGGCAGGGCGCGGTGGTCAACCAGGATGGAAGTCTGAACTCGCCGGCCACGCCGGCCCGGCGCGGGCAGATGGTGACGGTCTACTGCACGGGCTTGGGGGCAGTGACCAGGACCAACAGCCTGCTTAGTACCAGTACTCCGGTCTCGGTAGTCCTAGACGGAACAGAGCTCCCGGTCTCATTCTCGGGACTCGCCCCAGGGTTCGTAGGATTATATCAAGTTAATGTTTTGATCCCAGACGGTGCCGCACCCCGCCTGGAGGGCTCCGTCGCACTGAGACAGGCCGGTCGGTTGAGCAATCAGGTGGCCCTCTCGATCCGATAAAAAAAGTGCGTTTAGGGGCCAATACGGATTGACTGGAGGCGGGCGGCTGTGATTTAATAGCAACCTGTATCGCTGGTGGTGCTTGTGCGCACGGCGGAGGGGAGCCTCAACTTTAGGCTTGACATCAGCTTGCGCACAGTGGTAACTATAGATTTAACCGCGTCCGACAGACATAGCGGCATTTATCGTTTGTATCCCGCGAGCACCAGACAGCCTGTAGAACGAGAAACCGGTTAACGGTTCGCAAAATGGGGCGGAAGCTGATCGGAACCGGACGGCGAGTTCGGGCCGGATCGGCAACGCACACCAGGGTCTGTTTGAGTAGTCCCTTAGGTTTCAGGTTACGAGAGATCTCTCACCGATTCGAATTCGAATCCGATTAAGGAGAAAGAAATGGCAGATTCTCGCAAATTGTTTTTCGCGCTTGCCGTGGTGACCCTTGTGTTTTCCGTCACGGCGAGCGCGCAGGTAGTTCCCGCGTTTCAATGCGTGGCGAACGCCGCTGTGCCGCCGACGATCCGGGCCGAAGGGTTGACCGAGCTCGTGGGCGACCTGGTGCTGAACTGCGGCAATGGCACGCCGACCGCTGCGGGCGTACTTGTTCCGCGCGTCAACATCCAGATCTTCCTGAACACCAACATCACCAGCAGGTGGGGTGATCCGGAGTCGGAAGCGCTGTTGATGATCGACGACCCGGCGGCGGGCAACCAGAAGCTGTGCGCCTCGACCGGCGGCTGTTCGCAGAGAGGCGTCGGCGGGGCCGGCCTCCCTTATGCGACCGGCGGCCTGGACGGCGGGACCACAGGGGAGGGTGGAAATCAGACGACCACCAAGAACATCTACCAGGGGCGCCAGGCCGGGGCGAACTCCATCGTCTGGCTCGGCGTGCCGATCGATCCTCCGGGCACTACGGCCACGCGCATCATTCGCCTGAAGAACATCCGGGCCAATGCTAACCAGCTCGGTGTCTCTACCACGCTGGTCCCGTCCCAGATCGTGGAGTTCATCTCGATCACGGGCGAGACCTCGATTCCGGTCAACAACCCGCAGCAGATCGTCGGCTTCGTGCAGGTGGGCCTTACGGTTTCCTTGCGCGAGCCTTGCGGCGACGGTCTGAGCTCCTCGGGCTGGAAGTACTTGCAGTGCGTGAGCCGAAACAAGGACACGTATAACGATTCCGCCGAGGGCCTCGACAACGACATGACCTTCCAAGTTCGGTTCAGCGAGGGCTTTGCGACCGCCTTCAAGCGGCGCAACGCGGCCCTGGGCTCTTCGCCTTGGGACACCTCGCCGACGCCGATTGACCAGTCTTCGCCGGCCGGAGTCGATCCGGCCAACGGCCTGTTGTACAACACCGAGACCGGGTTCTACAATTCCGCTCTGGGCGCGATGGGAGACGTCGCCAGTCCCGGACTGGCGGATCACGGAACTCGGTTGCGGGTGGCGTTCGCCAACATCCCGGCTGG
>JBBTDS010000175.1:24814-34336 GCA_038060875.1 Acidobacteriota bacterium
GACTGGCGGATCACGGAACTCGGTTGCGGGTGGCGTTCGCCAACATCCCGGCTGGGGTGAAGCTGTTCGTAAGCACCAGGGAGACCAGCGCCACCGGCGGCAACGTGGTGCGGTTGGTTTCAACCGATTCCAACGGCGCCGGGGCCTTCTCGGCCGTCACTGCGACCAACACGTCCAGCACTTGTATGGGCGGGTTTGGCTTCGCGCCGGTGACCATCTCCGGCGGGACGGGCGTGGCCGTTTATGAGATCATGAACTCCGATCCACTGGCCATCGGGCGGGTGCAGATCGGTGTGGCGGCCGCGTACGCGTCCAACACGTCGGCCGGCTTGCCGGGTCTCGGCACGAGCACGGCGTCGGGCAGCTTCGCGCCGATCAGCACTGTGACCGGCTACAGCAGCTCGGCTCCGATCCCGCGGTTCGCTGACACCGGCACGGTCCGCAACGCGTTCGTGATCAACTCTTGCACGACCAACCTGCTGTTCCCGTTCGTTTCTAACCAGGCCGGCTTCGACACCGGGCTGGCGATCGCGAACACCTCGCAGGATCCCTTCGGGACAACTGTCCAGTCGGGTGCTTGCAAGCTGAACTACTACGGCGCGACCACGGGCGGCGGCGCTGCGCCGGCGGCCCAGACCTCGAGCACGGTAGCCGGCGGCAGCACTCTGGTGGCGACGGTTTCCTCCGGCGGTTCGCACGGCATCACCGGGACGCCGGGCTTCCAGGGCTACGTCATCGCCCAGTGTGCCTTCCAGTATGCGCACGGCTTCGCTTTCGTCAGCGACGTCGGCGCGCAGAGACTGGCCATGGGCTACCTGGCGCTGGTGATGGATGCCTCCATCGGCTCGCGGACCGGCTTCGCCAGCGAGACGCTGGACCAGTAGTCAGTTCGCAGTTCATCTCAAGGAGGGGAGCTTCGGCTCCCCTCTTTTTTTTGTCTTTGTAGGGGCCGGGCACGCCCGGTCCCTACGGTGCGCGACATGAGAATTACCGGAACCCCCGCCCACTGCATTATCGTGGGCGTCGAAATCATCTCTCCGTTCCCGGGCCGGGGCCGCCGTCGTCTCCGGCTGCCCGAATACGACTACTCCCGCCCGGGCGCATACTTTGTAACCCTGTGTGCACGACAGCGCCGGTGCCTGTTTGGTGAAGTGCTGGAGGGAAATCCCTTCCCATTTTGCCCACGTGGTTCTGGACGCCTTTGTCGTAATGCCGAACCATCTGCACGGCATCCTGTTATTCACCGATGTAGGGGCCGGGCATGCCCGGCCCCTACCCGTGGTCGTGGGGGCGTTCAAGGCAGCGGTGAGCAAACGCGTCGGCCACGGCGTCTGGCAAAGGAACTACTACGAACACATCGTCCGCAACGAGGCCGAGCTGAACCGCATTCGACACTACACCGAGGACAACCCTGGGAATTGGCTGGCCGACCCGGAGAACCCTGAAACTTGCACTTGCTTTCCGACCCCAAGCTGGTGCTAGACTGAAACTTGCCCGCTTCGCGTTACCGCAAATCCAAACATTCGAGGGTCCGCATGTCGTTTCCAAAGTCTTTCCTGTCAGTGGTTGTCTCTCTTCTGGCGCTGGCCTCCGGCCTGGAAGCCAGGAACGTCTTTGTCATGCCGGGAGGTGTCTCCACCAACCAGACGGTGAGCATCTTCTCGGGCGAACCCTTCGTGCAGAGCAACACGTTCCAGGGCTCGCCGGCGTCGCTTGTCGCCCTCTCGAACCCCGCCGGCACCCGGTACTTCGTGGTGGCCAGCTCCGGCTCGAGCACGGTCACGGTGCTGGACGGCAGCTACAACGTGCTCCAGCGGTTCGACCTGCTCAACAACGGCACGGCCGGCGCGGTCTCGCCGGACGGCCGGCGGTTGCTGGTGACGGCCGGGAACCTGTTCATCTTTGACATCACCGGCGGCGGCGTCACCCTCCCCAACCCGGTTCCGGTCAACGCCGGCTCCTCTCCCATCGACGTTGCGGTCAGCATGGATTCCAGCCGCGCGTTCGTCCTAAGCCCTGCTGACCAGCGGCTGGTGGCGGTTGACCTGGCCACCAACTCCGTGCTCTCTCCGACGCTGTCCATCGGCGGGCAGTCCACCGGCGTGGCCGTCGGGCCCAACGGCCTGGTCTACGTGACCACCGTCAACCGGCTCTACGAGATCGACGGGCGCACCATGACGCTGACCCGGACGGACGGCATCCCGGTCATTGGCCGGCCCGGCAAGCTCGCTTTCACCCCCGACGGGCGCTACGCGCTGGCGGTGAACCAGACGCCGGTGGCCGGCAACTCCTGCCTGATGATGTTCGACCTCGTCAATAAAACGCTGGCAGGCACCATCACCAATTTCGGCGTGGTGCTGGACGCCGTGGTGGCGGCCGGCAACAGCCGCGCCTTCGCCACCTCCAGCCAGAACCAGACTCTGTACGATATCAGCGTCCCGGGGCTGAACATCACCGTGCCCGAGTTCGGCGCCGTCGGCAGCATCTCCAACGTGATCGCGGCGGTGGCGTCCAACGAGGCGCCGCAGCCGAAGTTCCTTTATGTCGTTGCGCCGACCAGCCTCTACCAGATCGACCTACCCTCGAATACCCGCACCGGCCAGCTCGGGCTGGTGGCCACGCCGGGAGGGATTTCGTTCGCGGGGCCGGCCTCGACGAATCCGCCCACCAACTACATCCAGTACCACAACAACCAGACGATGGCGCCGGCGGCCGCCTCGCTGCCGCTGGTGGTGCGGGTGCTGGATTCAACGGGCAGGCCGGTTTTCAACACCCCGGTCGTCTGGACCCCGTCCATCGCCGGCGCTTCGATCCAGGGGGCATCGGCGGCCACCAACGCCCAAGGTTTTGCGCAAGCGACGGTGGTGGCGCCGACGACTACCGGCACCTTCACCGTGAATGCGGGCATCGGCCCGGGCGCGGGCATCGTGGCCACCTTCACCTTGACGGTGAGCGGCGGGACGGTGACCCCCGGCACGGGCGGTGGCATCTCGATTGTCTCCGGCCATGGCCAGATCGTCCGTGAGTACATGATCACCACCGAGCCGCTGGTGGTGCAGGTCAGAGATACGGCCGGCAACCCGGTACCGACCGCCACGGTGGAGTTCGCGATCGCCACCGGCCAGGGAACGTTGAGCGTCGGCTCGATCGGGGCCGGCTCGAGCTTCACTGGCACGACGCTGACCGTGCTCACTGACGCCAACGGGCAGGCCAGCGCCAACTTCCTCGGCAGTTTTGTCAGCCCCGGCTACTCGTACCAGCAGTCCACAGTCCGGGCTTCCACCGGCGGCGCTACCGTGGATTTCATCGTTACGACCACCATCGCCGCGCTGACTGGCGGCACCATGGCGCCCGACCCCACCGTGGCCCTGGTCAAGCCCACAGCCGAAGAGCGGCAGATGCGAGGGCAAGCGGGCGAGACCTTGGCGGGCGCCATTGTGGTCTCGGTGGCGGCGGCGGCCGGGCCGCAAGCCGGCCAGGCCATCCCCAACGTGGGCGTGCGCGTCACCACCGGCCTCGATCCGGCCCTCTCACCCTCGGCCTCCTGTGCCGGCGGCACCGTGCTGACCGACGGAACCGGCACCGCCACCTGCAACTTGGTTGTCGGTCCGCGCGTCGGGGTGGCGGAGTTGTCGGTGATCACCGGCGGCTTCAACGTCAAGACGCTCTCGCTGACGGTCGTGCCCGGGCCGCCCTCGGCGCTGCGGATCATCCAGGGCAACAACCAGTCTGGCAACCCCGGTCAGATCCCGCCGCTGGCCCTGGTGGCCGAAGTGACTGACGCCGGCGGCAACCAGTTGTCCGGCGTGGCGGTGACCTGGGAGGTCGTTACCGCTGGCACGCTGACCTTACGCGACACTTACAGCACCTCCGATCTGAACGGCCGCGTCTCCACGCGGGTCACCCTCGGCGGCATCCCCGGCACTCACCAGGTCCGGGCACGGGTTGCCAGTGCCACGGCGACGTTCAACCTTACCGTCAACGTTACCGTCGCCCAGTTGCTGAAGGTCTCCGGCGACGGCCAGACCGCTTTCATCAACCAGGCCTTCGCTCAGCCGCTGGTGGTGCAGGTCAACGATCAGCAAGGGCGGCCGGTCACCGGCATCCCGGTGACCTTCAGCGTCGCCGGCGGCAGCGCCACCGTGGGTTCGGCCACGGCCACCACCGATTCCCAGGGCCGGGCCTCTACCACCGTTCAGGCCGGCGGCGCCGCGGGCCCGATCGCCATCACCGCCAGCGTCAGCGGCTTCAGCGTCAGCTTCAGCCTCAGCTCCCGTGTGCCTGGGCCCGTAGTCGCCGCCGCCGGCTTCGTCAACGCCGCCAGCGCCCAGCAAGGCGTGGTACCCGGCAGCATCGTCACCATCCAGGGCAGCGGCCTGGCCCAGGGAATCCAGGGCTGCGTCGAGGCGGGCGTGGTTGCCGGACCGCTGCCGACCACGCTGGCGGGCGTGGCTGTGAGCTTCGGGACTCACCTGACGCCCATATTCCACGTCTGCAACGTGAGCGGGCGCGAGCAGGTGACCGTGCAAGCGCCGTGGGAACTCGGCGCCGGCTCGGTGCCGGTGCAGATCACGGTCGGCAGTGGTTCGAGTGTGGTTCAGAGCGTGCCGGTGCTGGCGGCTCAGCCCGGCATCTTTGAGACCCAGGGGGCCGACGGCCGCCGCTACGCGGTGATCGCGCGGCCCAACGGCACCTTCGTCACGCCGCTGAATCCGGCCGTGCGCGGCGAACTCATCCGCATATACGTGACCGGCCTCGGCCCGGTGCTCCCGCTGGCTTACACCAACCAGCCGGGCGTGCCCGGCCAGGAGGTCTACTACCCGCTGGTGGTGGGCGTGAACAACGCTGGCGTCCGCGTGGTCTCGGCCGAGTACGCCCAGAACATGATCGGCGTCTACGTCGTGACCATCGAGCTGCCGGCCGATACCACGGTGGGATTGGAGCGGTCGCTGGACATCGTGGTCCAGATCCCCGACGGCCGGACGGCCCAAGCCGCCGGGTCGCGGTTCGCCATTCAGTAGCGGCGAGTCACGCGGCCGACAGAAATTTAAGCGCCTGTCCCTTCAGCGGCTTGCCCGCTGGCAGGCGCCAAGACCGGGGGGCGCCGGGTCTATGCCTGGAATGGGAGGACCCTGTGCCAGCCTTACCTTATCCCAAGTACGGGCTCGATCACCTGTACCTGTTTCCGTATCACCAGACGCGCGAGGCCTATCAGAAGGCCAGCGGCGAAGAGCCGCCGCCCTGGAACCCGCAAAAGCCGCCCAAGTACTGGCGCGACCCGAAGGCGCTCCAGAGCGCCCGGCGCAACGTGGTTTACGATTCCGTAGTGGCGACCAGCCAGGGCGGCAGCCCGCTGGCCGGGCCGGACGGCAAGCCGGTGCTCGACCTTATGGTGTTAAGCAAGGAAGACGCCGCCAGCGTCAACATCCCGCCCAAGGGACCGGGCGTCAGCAACGTGCCCGGCGCCGACGTGCCGGAAGTGCCTTGTCCGTTGCGGCCGCTGGATCCCAACGAAGAGCTGTTCTTCGACTTCGGCGGGGTGGTCGTGGTTAAGAACCTCGACCTCTACCCCAAGATCGAGGTTGGTTTCACCAGCGGTGACCGGGACTTGCTGCGGGCTATCGGCCGTAAGCTGGGCGTGTGACGGCGCCGCGTAAGGGCCGGGCATGCCCGGCCCTTACCCTTCCGGCGGTACCGCGAAGGTGACGCGGACTGGAATCGCCTGGCCGCTCGGCTGCACGCGCACCGTCACCGTCACTGTCGGCTTGGGTGCCTTGTCCGCCGGCCGGCAGCGGAGCATAAGCCGCGCCGTCTGCTTCGCATCGAGCTCGGTCCGGTCCAGCTCGACCTCCAGCCCGCGAAACCCGTTGTACTCCAGCGCCAGCGTGACGCGGCCGGGCATCCCATTCGTGATGGTCACTTCACCGGAGGAGGGCTCGTAGCTGCTGAGCCGCACCTCGGACCTGTCCGCCCGCACCAGGTTGAGCAGCGCCCTGGCGTCCGGGGGCGCGCTCGGGAGCGGGGACGCGCCGCCGCCCTCGGCGCCGGGCTTCATGGGGCCAAAAGGCGTCTGTTTGCCGGCCTCCGGATCCACATACCAGAACCACTGCCCGTCCACCACCTTCCAGAGCGTCGTCAGCGGCATCTTGACCGGCACCCTGCCCATGCCGACCGCCACGAATTCGGTGTCCACCGCCACCACCGCCCGGGCGCGGGTGAAGTTGTCCTCGTAGACGATCCTGGCGATCTCGAAGCCGCGGTAGCGCGTCTTCTCGGCGGAGAAAAAGGCGTCCTTGCTGTCCTCGGCGACCACCTGGTCGGCCAGGCGGAACTTGCCGTCCAGGTGCGCCTGGTAGAAGAGCTTGATGCGGGCGCGCAGGGCCTCGTCCACCGCCGGCGGCGCTTTCTCGAACAGTTCGGCCGCCGTCTGCGCCAGCAGGGGAATGGCCACCAGGAACGCGAGACTCCAGCGAGTCATTACCACCAGTGTATCAGTGCGGCTCCTGGCGCGATGGGGCCGGGCGTTTGCCGGCATTGCAGTCCCGCCCTACGACACCCGGAACGCTTTCTCGATAGTGGCCATGGGGATCAACAGTTTGGTGGGATGTTCCGGAAGAGGTATGAATTCGTGGTGCTGATAGAAAGCTCTTGCGGAATCGTCCAAAACTTCCACAACCACGCCGATCGAGGCCACTTCGGCCGTGTTTTTCCAACTGCGGTACAGAGCATCCATCAACAGGAGACGGCCGAGGTTTTGCCCTCGGCGCTCTGTACTGATCGCCAGCCGCCCCAACAGGGTCGCGGGAAGGAGCGGATATCGGGGAAGCTTCTTCGCAAGCGCTTCGGGTAGCTCCCCGACGCGAACGCTATATGCGGAGAGCGTGTAGTAGCCCACAATGGCGCCGCTACCGTCGACAAGGACAAACGGCGCCGCCACTTTGCGTCTGGCGTCTTGGCCGGCTTGGTGGCGGAAGTAATGGTCCAGTTCTGGGACCCCGCAGTGAAAGGCGGTCCGATCGTGGGAATCCTGAAGCGGCTCTACGCGGTAGGGTGAAGCCGGCTCGCCCCTCACTTCGTGCCAATCTCTCGCCTGTACTGGCGGACTGCCTTACGCAGGACCGAGCCGGGTTCAGGCGGGTTGAGCAGAGCGTTCACGAACGCTTCCGTCTCGCGAGCGGTCAGAATCAACATGGCGCGCTCCTGAATAGCGCGCTCGGCGGCAGTCTCGGCGCTACGAAGGACAAAGTCCGTCATGGTTCGCCCCTCCAGGTCCGCTGCCCGCTGAATGAGCAGCTTTTGTTCCGCGTTGAGACGGGCGTCAAATCGGAAGGACTTGGCCCTCTGGGTAGAACGTTTCTTTTGCCCGGCTCCGTGGACAGCATCACGCATGATCGGTCGCTCTCTCCAATGATAGTGTACGGCAATTTTCCGTACACGTCAACGGCCGCTGGTGGTCAAGTTCCCTGGCGTCGATCAGTGCGGGTCCAGGCGCGCGGCGATTCGCAGCAGGGCGTCTTCCAGTGACGGCGGGCCTTCGTTGGAAACCCGCACGCTGCCGGGCTTGGCCTTGTCCGGCCGCTGCCCGTGGCCCTGGTCCCACCAGATGGTCGATTCGATGGTGTAACGGGAGATCACGTCCAGGATGGCGTGCACATTGACCGCCTCCTGCTTGCTGAACCCCCGCGACTCGCCGTTGAAGGTCATCGTGGCCTTGCTGAGGTTGATCACGTACGTGTTGGAGCCCAGCGGCTTGTAGCTGCCGTCCTCGGTCTTCTTCTCGCCTTTGGAGATGACCCAGGTGAGTTCGTGCTTATTCGAATTCCAGCTCACCGACTCCAGCCGCCGTGGGCTGCGGTCGGTCTTGCCTTCCGCCCCGCGTTCTTGCGCCAAACCAGGCGCCACCAGCGTCGCCACACAGGCAGCGAGAACTGCTTTCATCGGTGATCTCTCCAGCTTGGCTGGGAGGCAGGGATTCGAACCCCGATAAGCAGATCCAGAGTCTGCCGTCTTACCGTTAGACGACCTCCCATCCGCAACCTCTATTGTAACACCGGGGCCAGCTTGTCCCCTGTCGCCCGCTGCCACGCTTCCAGCCGCGCGCGCAGCCTTTGGATCACGGCGGCCGACTCGGTGCGGTAGTGGAGGTTGTGCATTTCCAGCGGGTCCTTCTCGCGGTGAAACAGCAGGCAGTGGTCGCGGTCGTACAGGCCCAACTTCCAGCCGTCGGGCGAGACGACCGCGCGCGCGTGCGGCCCGTCCGGCGGCGTGTGCCATTCGATGAAGACGTGGTCCTCGCGCAGCCGCTCGCCGCGGAAGGCCGGCGTCAGGCTCTGGCCGGGCAGCAACTCGAGCGCCTTGCGCCCCATCAACTCCAGCAGCGTGGGCACGAGATCGATCTGGCTGATCGGCTGCTCCACGCGCATCGCCTGCTGCTGGCGGAACGGCACGCGCACGAGCAGCGGCACGCGCACCGCCTCCTCGTACAGCACGCCCTTGCCGATCAGCGTGTGCGCGCCCATCATCTCGCCGTGATCGGTGGTGAACACGATGATGGTGTTCGCGGCCTGGCCGGAAGCCTCCAGCGCCCAGAGGATGCGACCCACCGCCTGATCCACCTGCGCGCACAGCCCGGCGTAGTTGCGGTTGAGCCGCTGCCAGCCGGCGCGCGTCTTCAAGTCGTGCCCGTCGAAGCCCTTGCGCAAGTGGCCCGCGCGGATGCGGCCGTAGAGTTCCGGCTCCCGCTCCACCGGCACGCCCGGATAATTGGCCGGCACCGGCGCCTCGGCTTCGCTGTGCAGGTCGTTGTACGGCCCGTCGAAGGGCATGTGCGGCTCCAGGAAGTTGGCGTAGAGCATCCACGGCTCTTCCCGGTGCTTGAGGATGAACTGCGACGCCTGGCTCGCCAGGAAGGCCGGTTTGCAGTGCTCCACCGGCCGGCCCACCGCGAAGGCGCGCGAGAACCGGTTGCTCTTGTCGGGCTTATATCCGAGGCTCACCAGAAACTGGTGGTAGCTGCTGCGCGCCGCCTGATCGCGGCCGGCGGAGAAGTGCTGGTTGTAGGTGTCCTCGATGCTCACCCACTCCTGGAAGCCATGCTGCGGGAAGATCTCGTCGCCGAGGTGCCACTTGCCCATGTAAGCGGTGCGGTAGGCGGAGTCGGCCAGCAGTTCCGGCATGGCGCCGGCGGCGGCGGGCAGAGCGATGTTGTTGGTGACGCAGCCGGTCGTGTGAGGCCACAGGCCGGTCATCACCGACGAGCGCGCCGGCGTGCACACCGGCTGCGTATCGTAGGCGCGGCTGAAGGAAATGCTCTCGGTGGCCAGCCGGTTCAGCACCGGCAGGCGGAAGGTCCGGTTCCCGTTGACCGCCAGCGTATCGGCGCGCTGCTCGTCGGTCCACAAGAACAGCAGGTTCGGCTTATCGCCCGCCGGCCGGCGGGCGCCGCGCAGCACCGCCGGCGCGGCCGCCGAGGCGAGGAATTCGCGGCGGTTCAGCACCGTCAGATTTCCAGCTTGCCGTCGA
>JBBTDS010000175.1:34436-46664 GCA_038060875.1 Acidobacteriota bacterium
CGAGGCGAGGAATTCGCGGCGGTTCAGCACCGTCAGATTTCCAGCTTGCCGTCGAAGACCATGTCCTTGAGCTTGAACTTGCGCTTGATGTCGATGTTGCGGAGCTTGAGGAACACCTCGACCTCGTTGTCCTCCAGCGTGATGACGTGGGCGCCCTCCTGACCCTTGGGAAAGAACAGGTAGAGAATGACACCGCGCTGGCCTTTATCGGGCTTGACGTCCAGCGCCTGAATCGGCGGCTGGCCCTTGATTCGGAGCTGGGCATTGGCCTTGAGTTCGGCCGGCTTGCCGCCTAGCGCCTGGGGCGGCAGCTCGCCAATGCCGACGATGTAAGCCGTCTCCTGGCGCGAGAGGGTCTTGGCCGCTTCCGGCGAGGTTCCGGCTTCGTTGCCGAGGCGAGCCCGGACGACGGCCTGCTTGACGGGCAGCGCCGTGTGCCAGCGAACGTGGGCGGTCATGGTGGGTACCGAGGCGGGGCCCTCCGTGCCGCCGCCGCCCCTTCCACCGCCACCGCCCATGCCTTCGTCGGCTCCGCCTCCGCCCGCGTCCATCCCACCGCCCATGCCGCCGCCACCACCGCCGCGGCGCCCGCCTCTGCCCCCGCCGCCGCCCATGCCGCCGCCACGGCCGCCGAAGGCGTCCATACGGATCTCAATCGGACGCGCCCACGGCGAGTCGTTCAAGATTTTCTGAGTCTCTTTCGGCGTCCACTCGGTGAACTTTTTCGTCTGCCAGAAGTCGGCGCCCGCGAGCGTCGCCGCGCCGAGGCTCAGCGTAATCAGGATTGCGAGAAGTAGCTTCTTCATGCCTAAGTCTCCGACCTAGAAGAATACGCCTATCGAGGCCCGGGTGCAAACCGCGGCGGTCGCTCCTCATCCGCCAGCGCCCGGCCCGCCAGGTAGGCCAGCCGCACGATCTTCTCCATCTTCACGAAGTTGAGCTTATCGATGGTGTCGGCGGGCTGGTGGTAGTCGGGCGTGAACCCGTTGAACAGCCACACGGCCGGGACATCGCGCATCAGGAACGGGAAGTGATCGCAGCGCCAGAGGACGTTCAGCGTGCCGTCGGCGTCCCACTTGTAGTTGAGCCCGAGACCCACCCGCCCGTTCTCCCGCTCCAGCACCTTACGCAGTTCCGGGCTGTAGAAGGTCCCGATCAGGTTCAGCTCGTTGGTGGTGTCGGCGGCGATCTCGATCAGCTTGTCGGTCTGCGCGCTGGGCTTCTCGTCGCGGCCGATCATGTCCAGGTTAAGCACGGCGCGGGTGGCGGCCAGCGGGCGCGGCGGGCGCGCCGTGTAGTAGTAAGAGCCGAGCAGGCCGGCCTCCTCGGCGCCGAAGGCGGCAAACAGCAGCGTGCGCCTGGGCCGCGCGCGCTCGGCGCCGAACAGGCGGGCCAGCTCGATGAGGCCGGCGGCGCCGGAGGCGTTGTCGTCGGCGCCGGGCAAAACCTTGCCGTCCCGCACGCCGTTGTGATCGTAGTGCGCGCAGAAGAGGACCGTCTCCTCGCGCAGCCTGGGGTCGCTGCCCTCGATCATGCCGATGACGTTGGCGCTGGCGCCGCGGCGCGAGCCGGCCAGGGCCACCCGCATCTCGGCGCGCGCGCCGCCCAGGTCCAGCCGCACCGGTCGCAGCGTCTCATCAATCGCCGCCTGGACCTCGGCGGGCTTCTTGCCCGCCGGCGCCAGCAGGCTCTCGGCCAGCTCGGCGCTCAAGTTGAATGCGGGGATTCGGATCTCGCTCTCGGCCAATGCCAGCGCGCCCCCGGTGCTTCGCGGCGTGCGCGTTCGCCGCGCCGGCGCGGCCGGCCGCTTGCGGTTGGGCGCCGGCATGATGAGCAGCCCGACGGCGCCGTGCGCCTGGGCGTTCAGGACCTTCGCGCGCGGACTCGCGTGGCGCGTGTTCCCGGTCCCGTTGAACGGCGAGCGCGGATCGTGCATACGCGGCTCGTACTCGAACACCAGCGCCAGCTTGCCGCCGGCGTCCAGGCCCGCGTAATCGTCGTAGCCGTACTCCGGCGCCGTGATGCCGTAGCCGGCGAAAACCACCGGCCCAGCGGCCGTGACCGCTTGGGGAAACCCGCCGGTGATGCCGCGGCCATATTCGTAGCGGCGCTTGCGGCCGCCCTGATCGAGCGTGAGCCGCGTCGCGCGCGGGTCGGTGCGGTACTCGACCAGCTCGAACTGCTGCAAGAGGGAATCCGCAACCGGTTTGAGACCTGCCTTGGCGAACTCAGCCGCGAGGAACTGAACGGCCACGTCCGAACCGCGCTCCAGCGCCCGGCGCCCCTGGAGCGGCTCGGAAGAGAGAAAGGCGATATCGGCGCGGAGACGCTCCACGCTGACCGTCTGGCCGAGCGCCGCCCATGCAACGAGACCGAGCGCGAGAAGTCGTACCCGCATGTCAATTCAACCGCAGCAGCCAGTTCACCGCGTTGCGCATCATCCGCTGCATCATCGGGTGGCCGAGCGCCTCGGGCGTGTGGCCGGGCGACAGGTAGCAGAAGCGGCCCTTGCCCGCTTCGTTCCACCAGCCGGCCGGCGCGGCCGTGTTGTCGCGCGCGATCGAGCGCAGCAGGAAGTGCTCGCGGTCCAGGTAGTACTTGCACATGTGGTGCTCGTCGAAGATCTCGAAGTCCTCGACGCCGGCGGTGACGGGGTGGTCCTTGTTCTCGATGCGGATGGTGAAGACGTAAGGCTTGGGATGCCCGCCGTAGTCGCCCCCGAACAGCTTGTAGTACAGCCCGCCCGGCGGATAGAGTCCCTGCGCGTTGTGCAGCGCCAGGAACCCGCCGCCGCGTTCGACGAAATCCCAGATGGCCTGCTGCTGCGCGTCGGTCATCCATTTGACGTGCGGCTTGTCGTATCCGTCGGGCCAGTTCATGCCGTCGCGCAGGATGACGAGAAGCTGGTGCTCGGCCAACGAGGCGGCGTTCAGCGCGGTCACTTCCTCGATGAACGTCGCCGGGATGTTCTCCACCACCAGCGCGCGGCTGAGGCCGTCGCGGATGTACACCGGGCTGTGATAGCGGTCGCCGATCAGCGCCAGCGCCCGCGGGCGTTTGGCGGTCGAGTAGACCTTCGAGGTGTTCTGGGCCTGGGCGCCCACTGAAACCAGCAGCGCAAGGGCGGGAAAGATCACGGCTCGCATTGCCCGATTCTACAATAATCGGTTGCCATCGATTCCCGAAGACCCGGGCTTGCGAGGCGCACAACGACCGCGGCCCGGGAGCCTGCCTCGCCTTGATACGATGATAGTATGGACCGGTTGTGGCGCGACGATCTACTTGATGCCGGGCCTTGTATACGATTTGGCGTCACCGCTGTGCGACTCCGTGCTCCCTACCCCGTTCCATCGTCCGCCAGGTTCTGGGCCACCGACCGTCAAGACCGATCCAGGAGGGTGTCATGTCTTGGAGGAAGAGAGAGAGCGTACGTGCATTCGCGCTGGCACTGGTTTCAATCGTATCGATGATTTGCGGGGCCGTAAGCGCGCAAACGATAAGCGGCGAAATCAGCGGTACGGTGCTGGACCAATCCGGTGCGGTGGTGCCCGGTGCGGCCGTCACCGTGGTCAGTCAGAGTACTGGCGCGATGCGAACTACCTCCGCCAACGAAATCGGGATTTTCGTCTTCTCCGCGCTTCAGCCCGGCACTTACACGCTACGCGTTGTCAACCGCGGCTTCCGCACTTTGGAGCGTGCCGGCATCGTTCTGACCGCCAATGATCGCGTTTCCCTTCGCGAGATCCGGCTCGACATCGGCGAGACGACCGAGACCGTGACGGTGCACTCGCAGGGCGAGTTGTTGCAGACCGAGAGCGCGCAGACCTCGGCGTTGCTCACCCCGCAGCAGTTGGACCGCATCGTCGTCCGCGGCCGCGACGTGATGAACCTGATCAAGCTGCTGCCGGGCGTTTCCCAGGGCGCCTTCCGCGACGGCACCGAGCGCGTCGAGACCGAGCGCGGCACTGGCAACGACCTCGGCGGCCAGTTCGGGACCTTCACCCCGAACATCTCCGGCGCCCGCTCCTACTGGAACACGGTGACGCTGGACGGCCAGATGGGCAACGACACCGATCTGGTGTCGCTGTTCAACGAAGTGACCAGCGTCGACGCCATCGCCGAGGTCAAGGTGGTGCTCACCAACTACCAGGCCGAATACGGGCGCAACTCCGGGCCGCAAATCAATCTCGTTTCCAAGAGCGGCACTCGCGACTTCCACGGTTCGCTCTACTGGTTCCACCGAAACGAGGCCTTCAACGCCCAGGATTTTTTCAACAACCGCGACGGCTTGCCCAAGCCGCTGTTCCGCTACAACACCTTCGGCGGTACCCTGGGAGGGCCGGTCCACATCCCGGGGAAGTTCAACAAGAACAGGGACAAGCTGTTCTTCTTCTACTCGCGCGAGGAGTGGCGGATTCGCGAGCCGCTGGCGCTGGGGCGCAACACGGCGCCGAGCGAGCTGGAGCGCCGCGGCGACTTCTCCCAGACTCTCGACGTCAGCGGGCGGCTGATCGTAATTCGCGATCCAGCCGCCAACGCGCCGTTTCCCGGCAACTTCATTCCCACCAGCCGGATCAACCGCAACGGCCAGATCCTCCTCAACCTGTTCCCGCTGCCCAACATCACCGACCGCCGCATCACCGCCGGCAACTACAACTTCCAGCACCAGGAGATCAAGGAGACCCCGAAGAATACCAATCTGCTGAAGATCGATTACGTGCCCACGGGCAACGACACGGTCACCGTGCGGGCGCGCAACTACTGGTCCGATGCCCGCGCTTCCCAGGGCATCGCCGCGGTCAACTCCAACTGGCCGCAGTTCCGGCACCACTACCTGTTCACCGAGGACAGCGGCAAGGTCGGCTGGACGCGGGTCATCACGCCGTCCATCGTCAACGAGTTCAGCTCCGGCTTCCGCGATCTGGGTGAGCGGGGCGGCGGCTCGCGCGAGCCGGGCGGCTTCGCGCCGCTGATTCGCGCCACCCACGGCATGACCCTCGGCCAGTTCCACCCCGAGGTCAACCCGAACAACTTCATTCCCGCCGTCTCGTTCGGGGGCGTACCCAGCGCGGTCAATGTCACCTTCGACAATCGGATTCCAATCAACGCTGGCGACCAGCGCTTCGACCTCGTCAACAACCTGAGCTGGGTGCGCGGCTCTCACTCGATCAAGTTCGGCGTCTACCTGGAGCGCAACTGGACCTCCGAAGGCCCGCGCGCGACCAACTTCTCGGGAAGCTTCGATTTCGGCCGCGATCCGAACAACCCGCTCGATTCCAACTGGGCCTTCTCCAACGCCCTGCTGGGCAACTTCCGCTCCTACGTCGAGCCGACCGCGCGCATCCGGGGCTGGGGCGCCAACTTCCTCGCCGAGTGGTTCGCGCAGGATACCTGGAAGGCGACGCGAAAACTGACAGTGAGCTACGGGCTGCGCTTCGGCTGGGCCACGCCGTGGGCGATGCGGGAGCCCGACCGCGAAGGCGCGCTGCTGTTGTTGAGCCGCTATGATCGCGCCAAGGCGCCACGGTATTTCCAGCCGGCGCTCAATGCTTCCGGGGCTCGGGTCGCCCGCAACCCCGTCAGCGGCGAACTCGGCCCGGCGGTGCTGATCGGCGCCTATGTCCCGGCCACGGGCGACCCGGTCAATGGAATGGCGGTGGCCAACGATCCCAACGTGCCCGCCGGGTTCATGGTCCGGGAACCGGTGCAGGTGGCGCCTCGCGTCGGCCTGGCCTACGACCTGTTCGGAAACGGCAAGACCGCCGTCCGCGCCGGCTTCGGCATCACCAAACAGTCGGTGCCCAGCAACGCCTACCTCAACCTGACGGCGGAGTTGCCACCGCGCGTCTACCAGCCGACGATCTTCTACTCGACGATGGACACCTTTCTGCAAGCGCAGGGGGTGTTGTTCCCCAGTTCGGTGAATGCATACGATCCCGACCCAGTCACGCCGAGCGTCTACAACTACAGCTTCGGCATCCAGCAGGCGGTCGGCTTCAAAGCGGTTCTCGATGTCTCCTACGTGGGCAACGTCGGCCGCCACTTGATCCAGCGGCGCAATCTGAACCTGGTCCCTTACGGTGCGCGGTTCGACACCGCCAACGCCGATCCGACCAACCCGCGGATCGCGCTGCCGGACAACTTCTTCCGCCCCTACCCCGGCTACGGCGGCATCACCTATCAGGAGAACTCGGGCACGTCGAACTACAACGGCCTTCACGCGGCTTTGAACCGCCGCTTCACCCGCGGCGTGCAACTCGGCCTTTCCTACACCTGGTCGAAAACGATGGGGCTGAGCAACAGCGACCACGAGACGCTGCCGACCTACCGCCCATACAGGATCTGGAGCTACGGCAAGCTCGGCTTCGACCAGACCCACAAGCTGGTGGTCAGCTATCTCTGGGAACTGCCGAAGCTGAGCCGCCTGCTGCCGCATCCGGCGGTCCGCCACGTATTCGACAACTGGGAATGGAACGGGATCACGACTTTCTCCAGCGGCACGCCGTCCGGGATCGGCCTTTCCACGGTGGACAACGCCGACATCACCGGCGGCGGCGACGGCGCCCGCGTCGTCATCGTCGGCAAGGCGGAATTGCCCCGGGACGAGCGGACGTTCAACCGGCGGTTCAACACCAGTGCCTTCGCGCGCCCGGCGCGGGGCGACTTCGGCAACGCCCCCAAGGACGTGTTCCGGCTGCCCGGGATCAACAACTGGGACCTGACCTTCCTCAAGAAGTTCCCGCTCGGCGGCCAGGAGAAGCGCTACTTCCAGTTGCGCTGGGAGATGTACAACGCCTTCAACCACGCCCAATCCCGCGGCGTGGACACCGGCGCGCGCTTCGACGTCGACGGCCGCCAGGTCAACGCGCGCTTCGGCCAGGCGACCTCGACGCGCTTCCCGCGGATCATGCAGGCGGCGCTGCACCTGCATTTCTGATTAGCGGACCAGCAGCACCCAGTCGTTTGCGTCGGGGGCCTGCACGGGAACCTTCCCCGCGCGCACCGCCGGTCCCTCCCGCCATTCGCCCGTGCGCGGGTTGAACCAGCGGGCGGCGAGCTTGCCGCCGGCGGCCGGGCCCAGGCTGATCTCGGCGCCGCCGCCGCGCGGCAGGTAGAACACGAAGACCTCGGGCGGGGCGGCGAGACAGAATCCCTGTGTCGCCAGTTCCTCGCGCGGACGCATGCCGTGGAACGGCAGCGCTTCGAAGAACTGCCGTAGAAGCTTGAGTTGCGCCGGCGCCTTGCCCGGTCCGGGCTCGCCCATGTAGAAGTAGCTGACGCCGTCGCTCCAGTCGCCGTAAGTCGCGTAGCCGCCGGCCATGGCGATCGACCAGTGGTTGCGCCGCACCCAGTCGGTGTCTTGCGCATGGCCGGGTTTGGGCGAAGATCCCTCGTAGCCGTACTCTTCGTTGACGTAGGGCATCGGGACCGACTCGTACTTGCGCACCCAGGAGTGGACCCTGTACTCGTCGCCGTACTGCTGGGTGATGATGTAGCCGGGCCAGCCGGACGCGGTGTAGAAGAACTCCGCGTAGGCGTGGGCGGAGCGCAGACGGCCGTGCGGATCGGTCGCTTTTAAGAAATGCCCCATGGCGTCGCCCCAGTCCTCGTCGCGGAACTCGTTGTGCTCGTTGCCGAGGTCCCACCAGACGTTCTCGAAAGCCGACAGGCGGGCGATGGCGTAGCGGTAGAAACGGAACTCGTGCTCGGAGAGGCGGCCGTACTCCCTCGGCAGGTCCTGTTTCTCGATGGTGAGAATGGCGGTGGCGACGATGCCCCGCTCTCGCATCTTCGCAATGGCGCGCTCGGCCCGCCGCCAATGGGGAAGATGAAAGCGCGTGAAGTCGTAGCCGTGCGGCTTGCCTTCCCAGGCGGGCAGGGGATTCACGCTGCCCGGCGGGGCGCCGTAGTTGGGCCGCCTCCACGGATCGGGCACGCCGTGCTCGACGTCGGTAGAGGTGCGGCGATCGGTGTCCCGCGGGTAGCCCGAGAGGAGAAAGCGGATCTTGTTGAAACCCATCCGCGCGCAGTAGTCGATCGTCGCATCGATCTGCTGATCGGTGTGCGACGGGTCGAGCAGATGGTAGGCGGTGAAGCCGAGATGATAGAAGGGCTTGCCCGAGCCCAGGGAGCGGAAGTGCTTGCGATTGGCCGGATCCACGACCACCGGTCCCGGCGCGGCCGAGCGCTCGCTGCGCAGCTTGCCTGAGAAGTTGCGGTCGCCGCCGGGCGCCCGCAAGCGCAGCGTGTATTCGTAGGTGACATCGGCTTCCGGAGGCGCGAAGCGCAGCCGGTACACGCGCCCGTCCGGAGAATCGCAGAAGCCCTGTGCAACTCGCGTGGCTTTCAGCGCGCGGAACTCGCCGCTCAATTCGACCTCGGTGAACGGGTTTCGCAACTCCGGCCGCGCCACTTCCACGACGAACTCGGCAATCTCGAACTGACGGACCGATTCCGGCGCGCGCAGCGAGACCTCCAGCGGCGCCGCCAACGCGGGCGCCACAAGCAAGAAGATCACGGCTCGCATTGCCCGATTCTACAATAGTTGGTTGCCATCGATTCAATTCGAAATCCAGGCCGAGTGCCCCGTCACCGGAGCGCGCGCCGGCCTGCTGAAGACGCCGCACGGCACGGTGGAAACGCCCGTCTTCATGCCGGTCGGCACCCAGGCCAGCGTCAAGGGCTTATCCCAGCGCGACCTCATCGAGCAGCTTGACGTTCAGTTGCTGCTGGCCAACACCTATCACCTCTACTTGCGTCCGGGCCACGAGCTGATCCGCCGCCTCGGCGGCCTGCACCGCTTCATGTCCTGGCCGCGCGCGTTGCTCACCGACTCCGGCGGCTATCAGGTCTTCAGCCTCAGCGATCTGCGCAAAGTGACCGCCGACGGCGTGCTGTTCCGCTCCCACCTCAACGGCGACGCCCACCTGTTCACGCCGGAATCGACCGTGGACGTGCAACTGGCCTTCGGGAGCGACATCCTGATGGTGCTCGACGAGTGCCTCCCTTATCCGGCCAGCCACGAGACCGCGCGGCACTCGGTGGCCCGCACGGTGGACTGGGCGCGCGCGGCCTTTGCCCACTACCACAGGCGGGTTGCTGAGCCGCGACCGTCAGGGAGCGGTCCCGGAGCGCTGTTCCCCATCGTCCAGGGCTCGATGTTCGCCGACCTGAGGCGCGAGTGTGCGACCGCGCTGCTGGAACTGGACGCCGCCGGCTACGCCATCGGCGGGATCAGCGTCGGCGAGCCCCGCGCCCTGAGCCTGGAGATGGTCGAGGCGACCGCCCCGCTGCTGCCGCGCCACCGCCCCCGCTACGCGATGGGCGTGGGGCTGCCGGAGGAGCTGCCCGAATACGTGGCCCGCGGCATCGACATGATGGATTGCGTGCTGCCCTCGCGCAACGCCCGCAACGGATGCCTGTTCACCTCGGCCGGCCGCGTCATCATCAAGCAGGCCCGCTACAAGGATGACCCGGCCCCGGTGGATGAAAGCTGCGGCTGCTACACCTGCCGCCACTTCTCCCGCGCCTATCTCCGCCACCTCTTCCAAGCCGGCGAAATGCTGTTCTCCACCCTGGCCACCCTTCACAACCTCCGCCGCTACCTCGACATCATGCGCGAGATCCGGCGGGCCATCCTGGAGGGGCGGTACCCCGAGTACCTGAAAGCGGCGCGGGCGACGGCCCACGCCCCCGAATTTCGGTGACAGGCAACGAAATTCCAGGCTCCTCCGAGCCCCGAGACCGAGGCGTTACAATGAACGCCAGCATGAAAGAAAACCGCTTTAAGCGAGTCCTCAAGGAAGGCCGCATCCCCGTCGGCCACATGATCATGGAGTTCGGCACCCGCGGCATCGCCAAGATTCTCGCCGCCGCCGATCTGGATTTCGTCGTCATCGACATGGAGCACACCGGCTTCGACGCCGAGCGGATCGCCGACCTGATGGCCTGGCTCAAGGCCACCGACATCGCGCCGTTCGTCCGCGTGCCCCAGGGCCTCTACCACTTCCTGGCGCGCACGATGGACGCCGGCGCGCTCGGGGTCATGGTGGGCAACGTGGAAACGCCCGCGCAGGCGCGTGACATTGTAAGAGCTGTGAAGTACGCGCCGCTTGGGGCGCGCGGCGTCGGCCTCGGCACCGCCCACAACGACTACATCCAACCCGACCCCGCCGCCTACTTCCAGCGGGCGAACGACAACACCACGGTCATCTGCCAGATCGAATCCACCACCGGCCTCGCCAACCTCGACGGCATCGCCGCCACCGAGGGCGTCGATGTCCTTTGGGTGGGCCACTTCGACCTCACCCAGTCGATGGGCATCCCCGGCAAGTTCCAGGACCCGCGCTTCCTCGATGCGCTGGCCTCCGTCATCGCTGCCGCCAACCGTCACGGCAAGGCGGCCTCCATCCAGCCCGGCACGATGGAGCAGGCCGAAGCCTGGCTGGCGATGGGCCTCCACGTTATGTCCTGGCGGACCGACATCATCCTCTATCGCACCGCGCTCCAGAAGGAGATCGCAAGCCTGCGCGAGAAGATCGCCGCCCGGGGGACCCGATGAATCTGCTTGCCGCCCCGCTCGCTCTGCTCGCCGCCCCTGCGCTTTCCGCCGCCGAGCTCGCCCGCGGCGAAGTCTACTCGGTCATCGAGCTGACCTTCCGCGGCCCGCAGGGATCTCGCCGAGGTGCACTCCAGCGCGCCGCAACTGGCCAGACAGAAACAGGGCGACCACGTCACCGCCACCGCCTCCAGGCGGCGCGGCTTCTGGCTCGTCGATGACTTGAGCCCCGGCAGCCGCTGGTACCGCCGCTCCGACGGCTCCCACCAGTACATCATCGGCAACACGCAGTACAGCTTCCTCTCCGGCTACAAAGCCTCAGGCCCGCAGACCGAGGCGGACGCGCAAGCGGGCACGGCGCCGCTTCAGCCGGTCGCCGAACGCGGCGCCCGGCGCGAAAGCGCGCCCTGGCCGCCGCGCCAGCGGCTCGCCGCCGACGTCGCCCGCAACGCGCAGTACTTCAAGAAGCTGCGCTTCACCCTCCACCCCGATCGCTACCCGAACCCCAGCGAGAAGCCCTTCCTCGACGCTCAGGGCAACCTCACCGACTGGGGCGACTACTCGCACCGCCCCAATCCCCGCTGGTTCAACCAGCGCGCCGACGCGGCGGTGAAAGCCGCCTTCGAGCACGACCTCGTCGCCGACCTCATCCTGTGCGGCCCCGACGTCGAGGAGGCGCGCTCCACGCTGCGCGCCCGCCACAACCACGGCGCCCCCGCGCCGTATCTCAAGTACATCGCCCGCTTCGGCCGCATCCTGCGGAAATTCCTCCCGTACGACACCACGCCGATCAGCAACCACCCCAACTCCAAGGTCCTCTGGACTCAGGCCTTCGACCGCACCCAACCCTGGTACGACCACCACATCATCCAGCGCAAGATCCGCGAGCTGCCGGTGGCCGCCGACGTGATCAAGACCGTCTGGAGCAATCCCGAGGGCCATGGCCCCCGCCACAAGCCGACGGTGAACGATGAGCTGAGCTACCAGGGCGAAGGCGACCGCCACATCGAGGGCGACACGATCGAATCTCACCTGGGCACGTTCCTGGGCGGCGGCTACGGCACCACCGGCTGGAAATACGGCAACAAGCTGGGCCACTACTTCTGGGGAACGTTCAAGCCCGAGGAGCACACCGCCGCCGACAACCTCCAGTGGCTCCGCCAGACCATCGACGCCAACATCACGTTTTGGAAGATGGCGCCCGACGCCGGCATCTTCTCCAATATCGATCCCGGCTATCGCGCCATGGCGTGGCCGGGCAACGAGTACGTGCTCGGCGCGAACAAGGCCCGCCAGGGCATCGTCGCCCAGCTTCCCCCCGGCCAGTGGACCGTCAAGCGCTTCGATGTGATCGCGAAGCAGGCCGCCACGCTCAGCGAAGGCGCCTCCGGCCGCTTCACCTTCGACGCCCCCGCCAGCCGCGCCGTGCTTTTCCATTTCAAGCGGAATGACCGGAACTTGTCCTCACCGGGCCGCACGCCCTGAGCAGCAGCCCGTTATACGCGGCGTCATAAGCGCTTGCTTACGCGCGCGGCTCGGCAGCGCTACCGAGCCGCGACCGTCAGGGAGCGGTCAAGCGCGCTTTTCTTACAGCCCCGTCAGGGAGCGGTTGCGCAATCAATTGGGTGTGGCTACTTTAGAACGACGCTCCAGTGGCCGGGATGGAGGCG
>JBBTDS010000176.1:0-6711 GCA_038060875.1 Acidobacteriota bacterium
GGCTCCCCTGCTGCCCTTTTTGTTGTGCGCGTAGTTTATAACACAGTAGTACTAGGTAGTGTCCAGGAATTAACTGGACAGCGTTTTCTTCCCCTGCCTGGCGCGAGGCCGAGTGCAACCGGGTTGGATCTCTTCCAGGGTCCCACGACACCGGGAGAGCTTTTCCCGAATCGATTCGACGGTAGCGGTCCAGACGAAAGGGTTGGGATGCTCATTCCCGGCCGTCAGGAACTCCGCAATCGCGCGCTCCAGATCTTCGACGCTGAAGAATGAGCCCCGGCGCACCCTCTTGCGGGTCAACTCCCCGAACCAGCGCTCGACCAGATTGAGCCAACTGGAACTGGTGGGCACAAAGTGAGGAAGGAAGCGAGGATGCCGCCTGAGCCGAGCTTGGACTTTCGGATGCTTGTGAGTTCCATAGTTATCCATCACCAAGTGCAACGGCGCCTCTCCGGGGAACTCCTGATCCAGACAGCGAAGGCTATCTCCTGGATCCGGCGCATTGTGGGTCCGTGGAGGCCATCCAGGGCCCGTGTTGACGGGCGGGTGAATGCAGTTCCGCGACTGCGGGAAAGGCTAACCTTTGGTTAGGAATTCCCGCAAATGCGCTACTCGCCGCGGAATATTAGAATCGCCTGTGATCATGCGGGTTTGACGCACTTCGGCGGCGTATACTTCTTCCGCGAATTCTTGCGAGTGCCGCGGTTTCGCAACTTCCTGTCGCGGCACTTGCGGTATCCTCGCCGCAACCACCGCTACAGCGTGTCGCAGATGATGCTGGCTCTGGTCTACCCTCTGGTGCTGGGACTGGATCGCTTGGAGACCGCGTCGTTCTTGCTTTCGAACGGCGCCTTCCAGTACCTTACGGGCCTCCCCAGCTTTCCAGATCCGCAATCGTTTGGGATGTCGAACTGCGGGCCGGCAACGCCGGCGCCTGGGAGGGCAGCCCGGAACTGCTGGACACCTGCTTTGTCAATGTGCCGCCAGACAAGGGCGGTGGACTATGTGGTGGCCCGGCTGAATCTGGGAGATGGCCGAGTTCGAACATCAATCGCCTGGTTGGCCGCAGGCCCGTCGTTTCTGCGTCGCGCGACGATTCATTCCGCAAGAAGAGGCCCAAACGACGCTCTGGCCCAGCGTGGCCGTGCCCGCGGCGGTCCCTTCGGGCACCCGGAAGTCAACCCGGTAGACACAGGATTCCGGACGCACCCACGGGATCGGCAACGCTCCGGGTCGTCGTACCGGATGCGGCCACGTAAGCCCCGGGTTATCAGGTGATTAGGCGTAGGCCAGGATCATACTTGCGTCTCTTTTGTGCATGGATACTTGACAAGATAACGCGCATATTTTATGATTGTATTGAAAGGAGAAGTTGCCATGATGATCACAAGATTCAATCCGTTTGCCGACTACGAGTCCCCTGTCGGGCTCCGGCCGTTCCAGGATGCCGTAAACAGGCTCTTCGGTGAGCCTTCCGCCGGCCCCTGGACACCCGCGGTGGACATCCTGGAGACCAAGGACGAGCTGGTGGTGAAGGCTGATCTGCCCGATGTGGAGCTTAAGGACATCAACATCCAGATCGAGGACGGCGCCCTGACCCTGAGTGGCGAGCGGAAGTGCGAGCGGGACGAGAAGTCCCTCGGCTTCCACCGCGTCGAGCGCAGCTACGGCTCCTTTGTGCGCTGCTTCAGCTTGCCGGAGTCGGTGGACACCGAGAAGGTCAATGCCGACTACAAGAACGGCGTGCTTAGCGTCACCCTGCCCAAAAAGGAAATCGCCAAGCCGCGCTCGATCAAGGTCAACTTGGCCGCGTGAACTGGAGGACCGTGGGACCGGCGTTCCTGCCGGTCCCCGTTACCGGACCGGCGAGTAGGCCGTGGCCCGGTAGATTGACATCTGGATGACGCTGGAAACCTGGCCGTGCTTCTCTATGGACTCCTTCCGCACCTTGACCCACTCGGGGTCGGCGCCGAAGGCGGCCCAGGCTTTCTCGCGCGCGGCCAGGTTCTCGAACGGGATCAGGTAGGTCAGGTTCGGCATGTTCTGGCCCATGATCATGGTGCTGTAAAGGACGGGGTGCACGCCCACACGGTGAAAGATCCTGAGCTCGGGCCCGGCGAAGCGCTCGTGCAGCGCGCGGAGCTGGCGCCAGGTGGGCGAGTGGTAGGTGCGCAGCTCAAAGATGCGCGGTGACTTGGGCGGCGTCGCCGGCGGGGTGATTTCCGGCGAATAGTCGGTCGCCTCCAGCAGCGACGCCGAGTAGTGCTCGTAGGGCGGCTCGGGGCCGCTCTCCCAGTCCTCGAAGCCCTTCATCAGTTCCGGGTTGGCCAGCCCGGCGCGGCGCTCGCTGAAGATCTCCTCCACCGACCGGTAGCTGAAGATCGCCGCGAACTGGGGCATGTGCGCGGCCACCAGCGCTTCCAGGAAGATCTTCGGCCCCGGATGGATTTTCTCCAGCGCCGGCAGGCTCTTGCTCATGAACTCGTTGATGCGCGGCATCTGCGTTCCGGCTTTCAAGAAGAACTGCTCGAGCAGATAGAACCGCGTCTTCTTCTCTTCGGCGGCTGGCTGCGCGCTCAGCAACATTGGCATTCCTCCTAGGCTCTCCATGAACGATCGTCGATCCATCGGGCACCTCCCAGCAAACGTCATGACCGTTTACTCAGGCGAGTGACCCGCCGCCGGTGCGCGCAGCGCGCTGCCGCGGCGGGTAGCCGCTCGCTTGACATACAATTCTGACAGATGCTCGCCCTCGCTGTCCTGCTGGCCGCCGCGGTTTCGATTGACTATGTCGCCCCCGCGGGGACGCGTCCGGCCCAGCGGCGGCCTGGCGCGCGGAGCACTCTTCCCGGCGGGCGATTCATCGAGCCGCTCGGGCGGCAGTATTCCACCGGGCCGGGCCCGTTCGGGCTGGCCGTCAGCCCCAGCGGCTCGATGGTGGTCTCGGCCAACGGCGGCCCTAACCGGTACTCGCTCACCTTTCTGGACAAGGACGGTGCGTACTGGCTGGTGCGGCACCTTGTGGCGCCGCGGCGTGAGCAAGACGAGGAAGAGGACCAGCAGGCCTGGCGCAGCGTCTTTATGGGCCTGGCGTTCGGCGACGATCGCACGCTCTACGCCTCGGAGGGCAACTCGGGCCGCGTGCGCATGTTCGACCCGAAGTCCGGCGACGCCAAGAGGCTCTTCCGGCTGGACCAGGGCGGCTTCGCCGACAGTTACTCCGGCGACCTGGCGCTGGACCGGGCGCGCGGCCTGCTCTACGTGCTCGATCAGGCCAACTTCCGATTGGTGGCGATTGACGTCCGCGAGCACCGCATCGTGTCGTCAGTGCGCGTAGGCCGGCTGCCGTTCTCGCTGGCGCTGGCGCCGGACGGCCGCAAGGCCTACGTCACCAACCTCGGCATGTTCGAGTACCGCCCGATCCCGGGCGCCGACCCTAAGGACCCGCTGGCGACCGGCCTGCCCTTTCCGGCCTTCGGCTTCCCCTCGCCGGAGGCAATGGCCGGCGCGCGGCGCGAAACGGCGCGCGGCCCGGTGGACGTTCCCGGACTGGGCGATCCCAACGTAGTGGAGTCGAACTCGCTCTCGGTGGTGAACCTGGACGACGCGGCCAAGCCGCGGGTCGAGGCCGTCGTCCGCACGGGAGTGCCCTTCGGCCAAGACAGCCTGGGCGGCAGCAGCCCGTCGGGCGTGACGGTTGGGGCCGGGCAGGTCTTCGTCTCCAACGCGCACAACGACTCGATCACGGTGATCGACGCGGCCACCAGCCGGGTGCGGGCCACCATCCCCATCCGCATCCCGGGGCTGGACCATCTGCGCGGCGTGCTGCCGGTGGGCCTGGCGTTTCACGAGGCCTCCGGCTGGCTGCTGGTGGCCGAGGCGGGCATCAACGCAGTGGGGGTGATCGACACGCGGCAGGGGAAGGTGCTCGGGCACCTTCCGGCCGGCTGGTTCCCGACGCGGGTGGTGGTAGACCGGGACAACGTCTACGTCGTCAACGCCAAGGGAAACGGAACGGGGCCGAACGCCGACCGCGGAGCCGGGGACACCTTCCAGGGCAGCTTCCGCCGCGGCAGCATCTTGGTGTTTCCGCTGCCCGATGAAAGCGAAGTGCGCAGGCTCACGGCGCGCGTACTCGAGTACAACGGCCTTGTTCCGCGCAAGACCGCGCCGCGGGCGTTGCCGCCGGCCATCCGGCACGTGGTGTTGATCGTCAAGGAGAACCGCACCTTCGACGAGGTCTTCGGCGACATCCAGGGCGCCGCGAACGGGCCGGTGGCCGCCTCGGTCGCCCTGGCGCGGTTCGGCCGCTTTGGCTCAGTGGGCGCGGAGCGCGGCACGTTGCGCAGCCGGCTTTCCTTCCGCAATGTGAACGTCACTCCGAACCATCACGCCATGGCCGAGCGCTGGGCCTTCAGCGACAACTTCTACGCCGACTCCGAGGTGAGCGTGGACGGGCACCACTGGCTGGTGGGATCGTATCCCAACGCCTGGACGGAAAGCTCGCTGATGGCTTCCTACGGCGGGCAGAAGGACTTCCGCCTGCCGACCGCCGCGCCCGGGCGTCTGCAATTCGCCGGGAGCAACTCCTCGGTGCACCCGGAGGAGCAACTGGAAGCGGGGGCGATCTGGCATCACCTGGAGCGGCACGGCATCTCGTTCCGCAACTACGGCGAGGGTTTCGAGCTGGCCGGCGTGTACGAGAAGGCGGGCTACAAGCCCACCGGGGCGCGCTACCTCACCAACGTGCCGATGCCGGAGCCGCTCTACCGCAACACCGCGCGCGACTACCCGCAGTACAACATGAACATCCCGGACCAGTACCGGGCCACGCAGTTCATCCTCGAAATGCGGCGCAAGTACGTGGATGGCGGCGAGCCGTTCCCGCGGTTCATCTTCATCCACCTGCCTAACGACCACCTGGCCAAACCGCGTCCCGAGGACGGCTACCCGTTCGAAGCCTCCTACATGGCCGACAACGATTACGCGCTGGGGCGGATCGTCGGGTACCTGACGCGGAGCAAGTGGTGGCGCGAGATGGCCATCTTCATCACCGAAGACGACGCCCAGGGCTGGGTGGACCACATCGACTCGCACCGGACCGTGCTGCTGGTTGCGAGCCCGTACGCCCGCAAGAACTACGCCTCCCACGTCAATTCGAGCTTCCCGGGCCTGCTGAAGACGATCTTCCGGCTGCTGGGCGTGCCGCCGCTGAACCTGTTCGACGCCACCGCTTCGGACCTGAGCGATTGTTTCACCGAGAAGCCGAACTTCTCGGCCTACGACGTGCTGCCCGTGGACGAGCGGCTGTTCGACCCGTCCAAGGCCCGCGACCCGCTGGACCCCCAGCCCTCGCCGCCGATGGACGACCCGCGGCTGCTGGAGGAGCAGCACCGCAAGGCCCGGGAGGGACTACGGTGAACCGCTCGCCCGGACTAGCGTGTTTTTCCAGGGAACTAGGCGCTTGCAATCAGAGCGGTTCCGCCCTAGAATCAAACCATAACCATGCACGCGGCGACTAGAGGAGGCTGGCTTTATGGCGAATTCCGAAAAACACAAGCGCAACCGGGTTCTGGATTGGCTGGCCGACGAAGAGGGTATTGAGACGGCGCAGTCACGCAGTTCCCGCGTGGTGGGCGCCTCGGGCAAGAGTCCGAACTCGGTGGCGCGAAAGTTACCGCCCTCGGTGATGCAGCCGCCACCGAGGCCGGATCTGGCCCTCATTCGGGAGCCGGCGATGCCTCCCCGGGCGGAAAGGCCTTCGCAGCTCAGTTCCATGGAGCACTTGCGGAAGCTGGACCGGCTGCCCCGGTTACGGGCGCCGGTGACTCACAAGGCGACCCCCCCGGCGTCGAAGCCCGCCGCTCCGGTGCCGCGTTCGGCCCCTAGGAAGCCGGCCCGGCCGGCGGCGCCCAGGACGCGGGGGCGGTGAGGCGGCAGGCGAGGGCGCCTACACCCGATGTTGTTCACTTAAGGATCCTGATGGCCTTGGACTAAGTTGACCCATGATGTCGAGGCGGCGCCGCCGGGGCGCAGCGGAAGATTGCTCATCTTGCGTTTGACGCCGCGCGGAACCTGGCGGCCGCGGCTGGACACCACCCGTTCTTCGAGAATCTCAGCGAGCACGGCCCGATGACAGGCTTCCCTCTGCTGAGGGGGGAATAGCGACGAACTGGGGCAGTTTGTGGCGGACCACCCGCACCGCGTGCAGGAACGAGAGGCGGTCGGGATCCTCATCGGCCTTGAGCGCCGCCAGTTCCTGGGCCGGCGCCTGTTCCGGGTCCGGAATCGTTGTCAGCAGTCGATAGAGTGGCTCGGCGCCGGCCACACCCTCCAGCCGGTATTCAATTACCCGAACCGCGATGCCGTTGCGGCCCTGGCGTCGATCCTTGTCCGAGCGGTAAATCGTGCTCAAATAGGAGCCGTCTGGCAAGCGCTTTTCACAAGGCAGCCGCAGGTTCTTTTGGACCCTCCAGAGCAGGTCGGCTCCGGTGGCCTGGGCCTTCTTCCAGGGGGAAGGTCTTCGTGAGGACTCCCAAGCTGATGTAGTGGGTAATGCGGGCGCCGGCTGGCAGCTCCGCGACTGTTCGAGCTATTCTGCGGCCTCCTCTATGAAACAGGACACCACAGAAATATACTTAAGCGAACAGTATTGAGGCTAGCCTGACTTTCGCAGTTGGGAGCATCTGACCCTTTGTTTTCAATGAGCAG
>JBBTDS010000177.1:0-1363 GCA_038060875.1 Acidobacteriota bacterium
CCTGCCGGCGAAGCCGGGAAACTACCTCGCTCCCCGCCTTTCCCCCGACGGCAAGCGGCTCGCCGTGATCCGCTACGAGGCCGGCGATCAGGTCCTCTGGGTCTACGAATGGCAGCGGAATATCATGAACCGTCTGGCCGTCACTCCCGACCGGGACGACTCGCCGGTCTGGAGCCCTGACGGCAGGCACATCGCTTTGAGATCCGGGCGGGTGATTCACTGGATTCGCGCCGACGGCAGCAGCAAGCCCAAGCGCCTGACGGACAGCAAGAACTGGCAAAGTCCGTTCTCGTTCTCACCGGACGGCAAGAGGCTGGCCTTCGTCGAGTTCACCGACGAGACCCGCTGGGACATCTGGACGCTGCCGCTCGCGGGCGACGATTCCGATGATCCAAGGCCGGGCAAGCCAGAGCTGTTCCTGCGGACGCGGTTCACGGAATACGCGCCCGCTTTCTCGCCGGACGGGCGTTGGCTGGCTTACACCTCCAACGAGTCGGGAAGCTTTGAGGTGTACGTCCAGCCTTTCCCGCATGGCGGCGTGAAGTGGCAGGTCTCCAGCGCGGGTGGCGGAGCGCCGGTCTGGTCCCGAACCAGGCCCGAGTTGTTGTACCTGATGCCGGACAACCGCATCATGGCGGTGACCTACTCGGCGAAAGGCGACGCGTTCATTCCGGAAACGCGGCGCGTCTGGTCCGAGAAGCGGCTCGCGCCGATTCCGGCCTGGTGGAATTTCGACCTCGCGCCCGACGGCAACCGCGTCATTGCCTTAATGCCGCCGCCCGGAGCGGAGGAGGAAAAGCCGCAAACCCGCCTCACGTTCCTGCTGAACTTCTTCGACGAGCTGCGCCGGCGCGTCCCGGCGGGAGGGAAATGAGCATGCGCCTGGGACCCTGCGAAATTCTCTCGCTCATCGGCGCCGGCGGCATGGGCAAGGTGTACAAGGCCCGCGATACCCGGCTGGGACGCGAGGTCGCCGTCAAGGTGCTGCCGGAGGCCTTCGCCGCCGATCCGGAGCGGATGGCGCGGCTGGAGCGCGAGGCGCGCATCCTGGCGTCGCTCAATCACCCGAACATCGCCTCGATCTTCAGCCTCGAAGAGGGCGACGGCGTCCGCGCGCTGGTGATGGAGTATGTCGATGGGCCGACGCTCGACGAGCGCATGGCGCGCGGCGCGGTCCCGCTTGAGGAAGCTCTGCCCATCGCCCGCCAGATGGCCGAGGCGCTTGCCTACGCGCACGAGCGCGGCATCATTCATCGCGACCTGAAGCCGGCCAACGTGAAGCTGACCGCCGACGGCGCGGTCAAGGTGCTGGACTTCGGCCTGGCCAAGGCGCTGGAGGGCGAGGCCGCGCCGGGCGATCCTG
>JBBTDS010000178.1:0-32654 GCA_038060875.1 Acidobacteriota bacterium
CCGCGCGAGACAAACGGCCCCCGAATTTGATCTCATGTAACAAGGCCGTCCGCCAACAGGACGGCCCGCGAGGACACTGGCATGCGACGACGCACCTTCTTCGGAGCGGTTTTTTGCGGGCTCGGCAGCGCGCAGCCGCCGAAGCCCACGAGCGGAGGCATTCCCACCCGGCTGCTCGGCGGACGAGCCAGAAGCTGACCATCGTCGGCATGGGTGGGGCGCGTTTCCACCTGATTCCCTTCGAGGAGGGTACGGCGCTGGTGCGCCGCGCCTACGACCTCGGCATCAACTACTTCGACATGGCGCGCAGCTACTGGAGCGGGCGCGCCGAAGAGGTCTACGGCGCCGCGATCCCGCCGTTCCGCAAGAACATCTTCAGAGTATGACGCCCGTAATGCGCCCACAGGCGCCTTTCTCAAGCCGGTTCAGCACTTGCGGGATAGGGATTTCGCAACAGTATCGCCGTTCCGGTCCACGACTGCTTGCCAGATGCCGTCCAGGGAGAGCTTGGGCGAACTCGGTCAATTGTCCGGAATGCCGACTAGACGGCCAAGCGGCGGGCGACAGCCGGTTGCAGGGGCGTTTATCGATCCCGATTATTCGGACGCGTGAGACGGATGAGCGCTGGGATCTCCGATCAATTGGCCGATTCACACTGCACTGCTTCGCTCTAATCAGCGACGCGACGGCCAGGTGATGTGCACATAAGTTTTCGACAACGCGCTAAAATTGAGCATTCACATGAGCGCTGAAGCGATTAACGCCAGAATTCGGGTGAGGCCGTTGCGGTTCGGATTTGTGATCAAGCCCGATGACCGGGCAGCGCTCATGCGCGTCATGGAAATCAACACCTGTCTCTGGGGTGGAATATTCAACTTCATCATTCCGCTGTTTCACAGAACGCCGCAACGTTACCGAGACCGTCCTCTTCCAGGGCCAACAGCGAAAGAACTTGTCGGAGGCTTGATTGAAGCCTTTGAGCCGGATTTCCTCGTGGAAGCTCAGCCGGGCCTCGCGTCCGACCTCTCTTTCCCGGAAAAGCGAATCATCGGGATCGATGATCTTTTCCGCCGGGATGAGCGCGGCCGCGGAGGATACGGACTCACTCTAATCGATGTCTGCGCGGCGCTCTATGAGGACGCGTTTCGGTTTGTGCAGAGACATCCGCCGAAAGTCATCGTCCCGCTGCCAGCTGAACGGGGCCATGATCTCCTCATGGCGGCGACCTTCGGCGCTTTTCCGAAGAAGGAACCGCTCTCTGATTTTCGGCGACACTTCGCCGAAGCCTTGGGAGCCGCGGACGAGAAGGTCACCCGGCAATCATTCAACGGGTTGTTCGAGCCGAATATTTGGTTTCCGCTAAGAGTCGGCGCGCACATGCTGGGCCGACAGCCGGATCGGCGATGGACACCCGACCCCAAGCTCTTCTACATGGACGAATCCTCGCCCATTGACATTATTGAATTCTGGAATTTCCGCGCGCTGGGCTGGCGCGTCAAGCCCTTGCCTCGGTCGTGGGCAGCCGGCCTGAAGGACGAGTGTGAGAGGTTCCTACGGGAGTCCTACCGTCCATATCCGCCGCCCTCGAACGCTGCCCAGCACGGCGGATTTCTCTGCTCAAAATCCTGCTTATTCGAGGGCCTCAGACAGTTTGTCGGCACGTTGAAGAGAGAGACTCCTGATCCCGGCATAACCATTGATCATCGTTTCCCGCGCCTCTGGGATGAGTGGGGGCGCAATGCAGATCACGCAACACGCCGGGAGGTGGGTTGTGCTTCGCAAACCGTCGCCGCTTCCGACTACGGCGAGCACGTTTCCGTGACCACGGTCCTTCCCGAATTTGTAGAAGAATCTGCGGATCTCCCTGATTACGCCTGCGTCAACGTGATAGAGTCGCTGCCGGGTGCAGCTGCGGTGATGCCGTTACGGATTCCGGAGTTTCAGGAAACGCTGCTGGAATTCGACGCCAGCACGGTCTGGCCAGGACGGGAAGGGATCATCGCGGTACGGGGCCTCTACAACCAGACCCGGATCTGGAAGAAACCGAGCCCGATGGCGGTTTTCAGCGCATGGCTTTCACGCTATGGTCTCAAGGCGGACCTGTCGTCAAGCGGACGGATCGCAGGTCAAGTGATCCAGGCGCTGGGAGGCCTTCGGGGGACGCGGATGCTCGCAAATGAAGACCTCCTGCGCCTGCTCAACAGGATGGCGCATGGGGAGGTCGAAATCGAGATCGATCCCGACGACCCCAAACGGAGACGATCCGTGCGGGCCTATGCCGTTCCACGGCCGCAGATGCTTGAAATCCTCAGCCGCTCATGTGGCTCCAGCGAGATTGGGAACAACCTTCTGGCGTCCCTCGTGCATTTCAAGATACTGGTTGTGGGACTTCGCCTGCAATGTCCGGAGTGCAGGCAAACCAACTGGTACAGGCTGGCCGATCTCGACGCCAGTCTCAGATGCGAGCGCTGCCTGCAAACGTTCGATTTCCCGGCGGCGGAGCCTCCGCGGGACGTTTGGGCTTACCGCGCAAACGGGCCATTCGCGATCGAGAACTATGCCCAGGGTGCGTACTGCGTCGCGCTTGCCCTGCATTTCATCGAAGAGCAGCTCGCCGATGGCAGCAGCTGGATTCCCAACGTTTCATTGAAGGACGGTACGGGCAACGAGCTGGAGGCCGATTTCGCCATGTTCCTGCGGCCTCGAGTTTTCAGCCACATATCCGAGCCGTTCGTGATTTTCGGCGAATGCAAAATGTTCGACCAATTCAAACCGCGAGACATCAGCAGGATGGAGCAACTTGGCGACCGGTTCCCGGGTGCGGTGTTGTGTTTCGCCACGTTGAACCAGGAGCTTACGCCAAAGGAAAAGGAATGGATTAGTCGCCTTGCGCGGAAAGGACGGCAGAGCCTTCGCACCGGCCAGCAAATGAATCCTGTACTGGTGCTTACAAGAGCTGAGCTGTTACCGCAGCGGGGGGGGGCGCGTCAGATCGCCCAGCGCCTTCCTAAACGATTCAGAGCCTATGTCCCCAATATGTTGTTTCGCGGCGATATCCAGGAGATCTGCGACTTTACCCTCCAAGCTCACCTGGATATGGAATCCATTCATGATTGGTGGAAACAGAAGTCGGAGCAGAAGCGGCGCAAGGCTGCGCAAAGTCAGGCGACCAGGATCTCCGAGAACGCAGGTCGGGTATGAGCCAGGCAGAGGTGTTTATTATCGAGTCGCTGGACTTCGAGGACGAAAAGGCGCAGCGCTTTGAGGGCCGTATCATTTCGGATATCCTCGCCATGAGCGGCAAGACATGCGCATATTACTATATCCGGACGAAGAGAGAGCTGGCTGCAATCCTGAAGCAGTTCTCCTCGTCAAAATATCGTTACCTTCATCTCTCATGTCATGGGGGCGGCAATTGCCTTCACACCACACTCGATCGGATACCTTTTTCGGAATTCGGCGAAATGACCGCGCCGCACCTAGATAAGCGGAGACTGTTTATCTCAGCTTGTTCTGTGGCTACGCGGACCTTCGCCGACCAGGTCATGCCAGGAACAGGATGCTATTCGATCCTCGGACCTGCCGAGGAGATTTACTTCAGCGATGCCGCTGTATTATGGGCATCGTTCTACCATGTAATGTTCCGCGCCGACTCCACAGCCATGAGGTACGACGCGATCAAAGCCAAGGCCCAGGAGGTGGCGAACATGTACCGCGTCCGCCTTACTTTGTTCGATCACCACAGCACTGGTTCGAAGCCGTACCGCATGAAGCAGATTACGCCGCAGAAGGAGCCGCAGTAGGCTTACCCCGTCAGAGGACGCAACGGATTTGAAATCTCAATGTACCGTCGCGTGCCCGGATGCGCCTGAATAGTCGGCTTGTAGCCGCCTGCGGCAGATACTGACCGTCACTTTGACGCGTCACGCCCTACCCGTACAAGTGCCCATGTTCGCGAATCGCTCGTCCCTCGGGTGGCGCTGCTCCCTGACTCCTGGCGACAACAGCCCTTCACACCACCGATGCTGCTCCAGACTTGGGAGCCACGCATGCCGCTTAAGTTAACGCCTATGGGGGCTGACCCTAGCGGCAGCCTCGCCAATGATCTCGATACACTTAACGAGCGCAAGCGTCAGCGTGCGGTCCCGAAGCAGATCATCGGGCGTGCGACCTGAGCCAAGATCGAGGGCCTCCCGTGCTGCATCCAGCATATGATGCAGGCGGATCGAGTCACTCGGCAGCATACTGGACAAGAGCGGTCTTTAAGACGTCGTCCCGGAAAAGCGGGCTGAGTTCGTCCGGAGTTCGGAGATTGACCTTACGACCGCCGAAGAGAGCCGACAGTTCACGCTCCATTGCCGCCATGCGAAGGTAGCCAACGCGTTCACTGGGCTCGAACTCCACCAGAACGTCCAGGTCGCTGGAATCCGAGAAGCGATCCGTGAGCACGGATCCGAACAGCGAAAGCCGCCGGATGCCGTTGCGCCGGCAGAACTCGGCGAGCCGAGCTTGGGCGACCTCAATGAGGGGCGTCGCCACGTCAGTAGCGTAGCAGCCTTTCCGCCTCGCGAACCAGGTCCTCCACCTGCGGCAGGATCTCGTCCTCAAGCTGCGGGTTGTAGGCGACCCAGGTGTCCAGCGCCGCCACGCGGCCGACGGGGGCGTCAAGGCGGTCGAACAATTCATCGGCGATGCGCGCGGCCAGCTCCGCCCCGTAGCCCCAGGAGAGGCAGTCCTCGTGGGCGATGAGGACGCGGCTGGTCTTCTCCACTGACTGGCGGATGGCCTCCCAATCGTAGGGCGCCAGCGTGCGCAGGTCGATCACCTCGACACTCCACTCCGGGTTCCTCTTCTCGAGCTGGGCCGCGGCCACCAGGGACTTCTGAACTACTGCGCCGTAGGTGATGACACTGAGGGACCGGCCCGCCTTGGCCACCCTGGCCTTTCCGAAGGGGATGGTGAACTCCTTGCCGGGGTGCGGCGAGCGGTTGTAAGGCTCGCGGTAGAGGCGCTTGTGCTCAAGGAACAGCACCGGGTCGTCCGAGCGCAGCGCGGTGCGCAGCAGGCCGCAAGCGTCCAGCGCGCCCGAAGGCATGGCCACGCGCAAGCCGGGGATGTGAGTGAAGGTCACTTCGCCGCACTGGCTATGGTAGACGGCGCCGCCCTGTAAGTAGCCGCCGATGGGCACGCGGATGACGGCCGGCGAGCAGAAGCCGCCGTTGGAGCGCCAGCGCATGGTGGCCAGCTCGTCGCGGATCTGCATCATGGCCGGCCAGATGTAGTCGAAGAACTGGATCTCGGCCACCGGCTTTAGGCCGCGGGTGGCCATGCCGACGGCCCGGCCAACGATGGAAGCCTCGGCCAGCGGCGAGTTGAAGCAGCGCTGGCTGCCGAACTCGCATTGCAGGTTCTGGGTGGCCTTGAAGACACCGCCCTTGCCCTTGACGCGCCCCAGGTTCTCTTCGCGGCTGCAATCGGCCACATCCTCGCCGAAGACGACGATGCGCGGGTTGCGGCGCATCTCCTCGGCCAGCGTGCGGCTGATCGCATCCACCATGGTCATCGGCGGGCCCTCGAACTGCGGCTCGGCGGCGAACTGGTCCGAGGTGGGGTCGGCCTTGTCGGAATACAGATGCGCGAGCACCGAGTCCGGCGGCGGCGCAGGCGCCGCCAGCGCCTTCTCGGTGGCCTGCTGAATCTCAAGCTCGACCTCGTGCAGGACTAGTTGCAGACGGTGGCGGTCGAGGATGCCCTCGGCCACCAGCCACTCCGGAAAGTGCAGCAGCGGGTCGCGCTCGGCTTCGGCGGCGCGCTCCTCGGGTGTCTTGTAGAGCCGCTCGTCGTCGGAGAGCGAATGCGAGTAGGGCCGGATGACGCGGGCGTGTACCAGGGCGGGGCCCTGGCCAGTGCGGCACCACTCGAAGGCCTCCCGCAGCACGTGGTAAGAGGCGGCGAAATCCGTGCCGTCCACCTCGCGGACCAGCAGGCCGGGGAAGCCGCCGGCGAGCCGCGAGATGCTCCCGCCGGCCGTCTGCTTCTCAACCGGCACCGAGATGGCGTAGCCGTTGTCCTCGATGAGGAACAGCACCGGGAGCCGCTCCAGCGAGGCGATGTTGAGGGCTTCCCAGAACTCGCCCTCGCTGGTGGCGCCGTCGCCGCAGCAGACCAGCGTAACCTCGTCGCTGTTCGAATCCAGATGACGGCAGGCCTGGGCGCAGCCGGCGGCCTGGAGGAACTGTGTGCCGGTGGGCGAGGAGGAGCTGACGATGCGCAGCTTCGGCGAGCCCCAGTGGGAGGGCATCTGGCGGCCGCCGGAGGCGATGTCCCCGGCGGCGCCGACCGCCTGCAACAGCATCTGCTCGGCGGTGACGCCCAGCATCAGGCACAAGGCGCGGTCGCGGTAGTAGGGGTAAAACCAGTCGTAGCCGGCCCGCAGAACCATGCCCGCGGCCGCGGTCACCGCTTCGTGGCCGGCCCCGCTGATCTGGAAGAAGATCCGGTTCTGGCGCTTGAGCAGGATCTCGCGATCGTCCAGCCGCCGCGAAAGCTGCATGATGCGGAAGGCCCGGATCAGATCCTCGGGCTCCAGGCTCCCCAGCCGGGCCGCGAGCTCCGGGCTAAGCTGCGCGTTGGCGCGCGTCCCCATCCTTGGCGATCCTCCCACCACAAGTGTAATTGAAGAGGAAGTCGAGGAAGTCGAGGAAGGGCTACATTGGTCTATATGCACGATCTTTCCTTCTTTCGCTCCAACCTGGAGGCGATGGCGGAGCGGCTGGCGGCGCGCGGATTCACGCTGGATACCGCCCAATTCCGCGATCTCGACGCGCGGCGCCGCGCAGCGGTGACGGAAAGCGAGCAACTGAAGGCCTGGCGCAACGCCGAGAGCGCCGAGATCGCCAGGCTGCGCCGGCAGGGCGCCGACACCTCCGAGCGCCAGCAGAGGGTCCGGGAAGCCGCCGATAGGACCGCCGCCCTCGACCAGCAGGCCCAGGCGCTGGACGAGGAGTTCCGCCAGTCGCTGGCCGGCGTTCCCAACCTGCCGCACGAGTCGGCGCCAGTGGGGCGCAGCGAGGAGGACAACGTCGAGGTCCGCCGCTGGGGACAGCCGCGGCAGTTTGACTTCGAGCCCAAGGCGCACTGGGATCTCGGCCCGCAACTGGGTATCCTGGACCTGGAGCGGGCGGCCAAGATCGTCGGGGCGCGCTTCGCCGTCTACTGGGGACAGGGCGCGCGGCTGGAGCGGGCGCTGATGAACTTCATGCTCGACGTTCACACCCGTGACCACGGCTACACCGAGGTGCTGCCCCCCTTCCTGGTCAACTCGGCCAGCCTGTTCGGCACCGGGCAGTTGCCGAAGTTCGCCGCCGACCTGTTTAAGTGCGAGAACTACGACTTCTGGCTGGCGCCCACCGCTGAGGTGCCGGTCACGAACCTGTACCGCAACGAGACCATTGCGGCCGAGCGGCTGCCCATCCGGCTGTGCGCCTACACGCCCTGCTTTCGCAGCGAGGCCGGCTCCTACGGTCGCGATGTGCGCGGCATCATCCGGCAGCACCAGTTCCAGAAGGTGGAGTTGGTGAAGTTCACCCGTCCCGACCAGAGCTACGAGGAACTGGAGAGCCTGACCGACGATGCCGAAGACATCCTCCGCCGGCTGGGCTTGCCGTACCGGACCGTGGCGCTGTGCACCGGCGACCTGGGGTTCTCGGCCGCCAAGACTTACGACATCGAAGTCTGGCTGCCGGGTCTGAACGGCTACAAGGAGATCTCTTCCTGTTCCAATTTCGAAGCCTTCCAGGCTCGCAGGGCGGGGATTCGGGTGCGGGCTGGCCATGGGAAGCCTGAGTTCGCGCACACCCTGAATGGCAGCGGCCTGGCGATCGGGCGCACCTGGGTGGCGATTGTCGAGAACTTCCAGCAGCCGGACTCGAGCGTGGTCATCCCCGAGCCTCTCCGAGCGTATCTGAACGCCGAACGCATCACCCCGCGGGGCGCGCTAAGTTGAGTGACAGGCTGACTGAAGAAATCCGCAGATCCACAACTGGCTGTTTTCCAATTACTTAGCGACGCCATTCCCGTTCGCACCCCGGTTCCTGGTTAGGGCCCTGCGGCTACACTGGAGCCGGTAGTTGCTTCTCGCGCATGCCCGGGCGACCGGCTGGCGACGGCTGGCGGCTCGGGCACTTTTATTTGGAGGGCATCCCGTGATTCTCCGCCGATTCTGGACGACCGCCGTGGTGCTGGGCGCGGCGGCCCTGTGGGCGGCGCCACCGCTCACCACCGTACAGGACGTGCTTTACAAGGCCGATGGCACGCCATTCAATGGGGTTGCGTTCATCGAGTGGAAGACGTTTGACGCCTCCGACCAGTCGAAGATCGCCACCCACCGGCTGGCAGTGCCGATCGTCAGGGGCGTGATCCGGGTCCGGTTGGTTCCGACCACCACCGCCACCCCGCAGAGCACTTACTTGGTTCGGTACAACAGCGACGGAAAGGTCCAGTTTGAAGAGACCTGGGCGGTACCGCCAAGCTCAGTCCCGTTGCGCATCCGCGACATCCGCGTCGCGGCGCCGCCGGTGATCAATCCGCCGCCGCTGACCGAACCGATCCAGGAGAGCGACGTGATCGGCCTGGTGGAGGACCTGGCGGCACGGCCGGTCAAAGGGCCCGGTTACGCCTCCTCCCGGGCGGCTTTCATCGGCACAGCGGGCGCGCTGGAAGCCGTGGTCGGGGAGTTGAGCGATTGCGTACGGGTGGATGGGACCGCCGGACCGTGCGGAACGGGAGGTGGCGGCGGCGCGGGGGCGGTGTTCATCGACGGTGAGACACCGTCTGGCGAGGTGGACGGCGCCAACGCAACTTTCGTGCTCAGCAACAGCCCCACACCCGGCTCCACCCTGGCCCTGTACCGGAACGGGCTGTTGCAGAAGCAGGTTCTGGACTACTCGATCAGCGGCAACGTGATCACTTTCACAGGCGGCTCGATTCCTCAACCCACTGACCTGCTGTCGGCTTCCTACCGCCTGCCCGCGACCGGATCGGCTGCACACAACCTACTCAGCGCCACCCACCCCGATACCGTCGCCGGCACACCGGCCCGCGGCGACCTGATCGTCGGAGCCGGCATCTCTCCGACCTACTGGACGCGCCTGCCGCTCGGCCAGGCGAACCGCTGCCTGGTCTCGAACGGTCAGGAGGCGGGCTGGAATGCCTGCCTGTTCACCGGCTTCACGGCCGGCTCGGTGCCATTTATCGATGCCAGCGGGAACCTGACTCAGAACAACAGCGGGTTCGTCTGGGACACTGCCAACCGGCGGCTTTCGCTGGGCAACAACAGCAGCCTGACGACGTTGTATGTCTGGGATGCGCTGCCCTCGACCGGCGTAACCGGCCTGGCGCTGCGTGCCGGTGAGGGCCAGGGCGCCTCTCCGGTGCAGACCTGGATGGATGTTAATGGCGGAAACGTGGCCAGCGTTGACGCCGAAGGCAACTTCGCCGGCGCTTCTTTCCGCGCGGCCAGCTCGAGCCTGCGCGCCGCCTGGCGCGACGGGGGCAGCGCCACCGATCCGGCCGGGGCGGTGGACGGAGACTTCTGGTACAACAGCGGCGGACTGGCCCGCAAGACCGCCGAGGGCAGCCAGGTGCACGCCTTGTCCCAGGTTGTGTGCAGCGCCACCGGATCCAGCACCAGCGCCACCAGCCTGATGCGGCTGGGCAGTTGCACCGTCCCGGCGGGGTTTCTGAAGCCCGGCGACCGGGTGGACATCCGTTTTGACTTTTCGCACCAGGGAGCGGCCACGGGCTTCTCCTTCGAGGTGCGCTGGGGGGCGACGAGCGTGGTGGCTCGGAGCGCCGCTGCGGGCGAATCCCTGGCCACCGGGCGAGCGGATGCGGCTATCCGCTCCACCGGGGCACAGTGGAGCGTCCAAAGTTGGGGCACGACGCTCAGCCTGGCGGCGGCAGTGGGCGCCGCCGCCGACTCGCTCGCCGTCCCCCTGACCCTTGACTTCCTGGGCAGCATGGCGGCAGCCACTACCGAGACGGTCACCTTGGAGAGCTTCACGGTGATCCGCTACCCGGCCCAGGCCAACCCGTAGGGGCGAGGCATGCCTCGCCCCCATCTAAGGCTCTTCTCTGGCCTCCCTAGAGTGATTCCCTGATTCGTGCCCCTCACCCGGTCGACGATGAGAGAGTAAGGCCTTATGTCCCCTGCTCACATCTGGCGGCGGTTGTGGCGCGACGAACTCGGCCAGGACCTGGTCGAATACGCCTTGATGGCTGCCTTTATGGCGCTGGCCGCCGGAGTCGTACTCACCCCGGTGGCTCCCGCACTGGGGAGCATTTTCTCTAAGGTGCAATCGCTGCTGCTGAAGTACGGGGGCGCCTGAAAGGGCGCCGAGCTGAAGCTTATCCCACTGCGGTAAGATCTCTGGTATGGCCAAGCCCAAAAGCCTGTTCGAGGTCCACTGCCCTTGCTGCCAGGCTACCCTGAAGATCGATCCCGACACGCGGGCCGTCATCAGCCACAAAGAAGCCGAAAGGCCGCGCGCCGTTGAGGACCTGGGAGCGGCGGTGGCACGGCTGAAGGGCGAAGCGGCCCGCCGCGAGGAAGCCTTCCAGAGATCCTTCCAAGCCGAGAAAATGCACGGCAAGGTGCTTGAGAGGAAGTTCGATGAGCTGCTCAAGCAGGCGAAGGAAAGCCCCGACGTTCCCCCGCCTAAGCGCGATATCGACCTGGACTGAGGCGCCGAGCTCGCTCCCCCGAGATGTTGCCCTCGCAGCCTGGGGGGTGTAGGCTACTATCAAAAGCGGTGCTTTCAGGCCCGAAGGTCTGTAGGCCCAAGGAGTCTTAGGATGGGCGCCCGATTTTCCGTGTTGCTGCTGACGTTCGCGACGCTGGTGTCCGCACAGGAATACCGCGGGACGGTCCGGGGGCGCGTGCTCGATCCGAGCGGCGCTGCCGTGGCCGGAGCTGGCATCGACATCACCAACGAGGGGACCAACTTCACCACCCGCACGACTTCCAACGAATTGGGGAACTACCAGGTTCCGTTCCTGTTGCCGGGCAACTACACAGTCAAGGTGGAGCAACCCGGCTTCAAGAAAATTCGGCAGGGGGGCGTGCGTGTCTCCCTCAATACGCAAGTGACGCTGGATATCACCCTGGAACTGGGCACAGCGGCCGAGACGATTACCGTAACGGCCAGCCCGCCGTTATTGAACACCGCCGGCGCGGATCTCGGCCAGGTGCTGGACAGGACCTACGTGAGCATGGTGGCGGTGTCGCTGACGCGCAACGTGGTGAACCTCGCGCAACTGGCGCCCGGGGTGACGGGCGGCACCGGCAGTCCCACGAGCAATGCCCAGAGCAATATCAGCGTCTCGGGCGGGGGCTCCACCCGCGGGCGCAACGAGTTCCTGGTGGACGGCATTCCGAATACGGTTCCGGTGGGCGGGGGCATAATCGTGTTCGTTCCCTCGGTCGATTCCGTGGACGAAGTGAAGGTCCACAACACGCTGTTCGACGCGGCTTACGGCCACTCCAACGGCGGGGCGGTCAGCATCACCACCCGCGGCGGCACTAACCAGTTGCACGGCGGGCTGTACGACTTCAAACGCTGGCGCGCGCTCAACGCCAACACCTGGACGAACAACCGCCTGGGCCTGCGCAAACCGCCGGTGAGTTACAACCAATGGGGCTACACGGTGGCGGGACCGGTGTGGCTTCCCTGGCTCTACGACGGCCGCAACCGGACCTTCTTTTCCACCTCGCTGGAGCGGGACAACGACAAGCGCGATCTGAGCATTCAGGGGCGGGCGCCAACAGAACTGGAGCGGCAGGGCGACTTCTCGCAAACCAGGAACCGGATCGGAGGAACCCTCGGCCTATACGACCCCGCCACCACGACAGTCTCAGGCAGTACCGCCACGCGCCAGGCCTTCCCAGGCGCCCGCATGCCGGCATCGCGACTGAGCCCGGTGGGCGCCGCCGTCCTGCGCACCTATGCGCTGCCGAATCTCCCGGACGAAGCCCAGATCGGGAGATACAACTGGGCGGTCGCAACCGTGTATGCGGTGACGCAGGGGGTGCTCAGCGCACGGGTCGATCACCAACTTAGCGAGCGGCACCGGCTGTTTGGCCGCTTCAGCCGGCTGGCGCGAGAGGAGAGCTTCCCGCCGCCTTTTCCGGGCATCAACGACGCGCCGGTTGGTGGTGGAAGCATGGAGCACCTGATCCGCCATTTCTATAACGAGGCCCTGGACGACACCATCGTCCTGTCGCCGCGGTTCGTGGTTTCTTTGCGCTACGGGTTTGCCCGGCGCCTGGATGCTTACGACCGCGGGATAGGATTCGATCCGGCGCAGCTCCGCCTTCCGGAGTTCCTGCTCCGTAACCAGACCGTTCGCGGCTCGCCGATTTTCCGGCTGGGCGAGGGGACGGCAACGATCGGCACCAGCCTTGGCGGCAGCGCCAACGATCTGCACGCCTTCCTGGCCACCTTCAACAAGCTGGTGGGCCGCCATAGCCTGAAGTTCGGAGTGGACTACCGGTTGGTGCGCTGGAACCAGAATTCCCCCGGCTCGGCGGCCGCGGGTGATTTCACCTTCAGTCCCGTGTTCACCCAGGCCGACCCCTTCACGGCCCGGTCCGCCGATCAATCGGGAACCGCCATGGCCTCGCTGTTGCTGGACGCGCCGGCGAGCGGTTCGCTCGGGTACAACAGCCCTCTGTCAATGCAAAACCACTATGTGGCGGGCTTCCTCCAGGAAGACTGGAAACTGAGCTCGCGGCTCACGTTGACCTTCGGCTTGCGTTACGAGCTGGAGACGCCCTACACGGAGCGTTACAACCGGGTCAGCTTCGCGTTCGATGGGAATGCCCGGCTGCCGGTCCAGGCGCCAGGGCTGGAGTTGCGCGGGGGCATTCTGTTTGCCGGAGTGGACGGCCATCCGCGCCGCGAGGGCCGGACGGACAGGAACAACTTCGGGCCGCGTTTTGGGTTCGCATTCAGCCCCAGCTCGAGGATGGTTGTTCGCGGCGGTTACGGCCTGTTCTACAGCGGCCAGGCCTACAACAGCGGTTTTCTGGGGAATGTGGGTGTATTCAATGCCGTCACGCCGTACGTGGGATCAATTGACAACGGCGCCACCCTTCACACCACGCTGGCCGACCCGTTTCCCAACGGCTTGCGCCCGCCGCTGGGCAGCTCAGCCGGGCTCATGGCGCAGGCCGGCGACAGTCTGACTTTCTTCGACCAGAGTCGTGTCTCGCCTTACAACCCGCAGTGGCAGTTCGGCATCCAGCGCGAGTTCCCGTCTCAGATCCTGGTCGAAGCGGCCTACATGGGCATGTTGAGCCTGAAGCAATTCGAGAGCTTCAACCTGAACGAGAAACCGGACCGGTATCTCGCGCAGGGCGCCGCAGAAAACACGCGGGCGCCGAACCCGTTCCTAGGCGTGTTCCCGGCCACCTCCGTGCTCGGCCAGGGGACGACCATCACCCAGGGGCGCCTCTGGGTGGCCTTCCCTCAATTCACCTCGCTGAGTGTGGAGGGCGCCAATACGGGCCGGGCGATTTACCACGCTTTACAGCTCAAGGTTGACAAGCGGCTGACGCGCGGGCTCAATTTCCTGTGGCACTACACCAGGTGCAAGCTCATCGACAACAACACGACCAGCATTGTGAACGAGCGCCACTACCGCTCCGTATCGGGACAGGACCAGCGGGACATAATGAAACTGGCTTTCACCTATCAACTGCCGCTCCGGTTCGCGGGGCCGGTGTGGAAGCAGGTGCTCGGCGGCTGGTCTTTGAGCGGGTTCCTGACGCTGGCCTCCGGTGGGCCGTTGAGCATCTCGCAGGCCAACGGGCGTCCGATCCGGCAGCGCAATGCAGCCAAGAGCGGCCCCGTTGTCGAACGGCTGGGCGACCAGCGCGACGCCACGGGCCGGGTGCTGAACCCTTACTTTGACATCACCGCCTTCGCGCCGCTGCCCAACCAGTACACCGTGCCGCCCGAGCCGCCGTATTTTGACGAATTACGCGCGCCGGGCGCGCGTGCGCTGAATGCCTCCATCTTCAAGTCGTTCCCGCTTCGGGAACGGCTGCGGCTGGAACTCCGCCTGGACGCGCAAGGCCTGACCAACACACCGAACTTCGGCGCGCCTGGGACCAACATGTCCAATGCGGCGACTTTCGGCGTGATCAGCTCGGCGGGCGGCTCCCGCGCGATGCAAGCGAGCGCGCGGCTGGCCTTCTAAAACGCGGCCCCAGCCCCCGAGCGACTGCCACCCTGGAACGGGGGACTGTCGTTTACTAGGGAGATGCGCGTGCTGTTCTATCTGGTCCTTGCAGCGCTGGCGCTGCCGGCGCCGGCCGCGGAGCCGTTCTTCTTCATCCAGGCGGCGGACACCCAGTTCGGGATGTTCGCCTCCAACCGGGGCTTCGAACAGGAAACGGCGAACTTCGAGTTCCTGGTGGCGACGGCAAATCGCCTGAAGCCGGCGTTCTTGATCGTCTGTGGAGACCTGGTCAACAGGCCTGGCGACCCGGCCCAGGCGGCCGAGTACAGCCGCATTGCGGCCAGACTGGATCGGTCGATCCGCCTTTACAACGTGGCTGGGAATCACGACGTCGGCAACCAGCCCACGCCGGCGCTGCTCGCCATCTACCGCGAACGCTTCGGCCCCGACTGGTACAGCTTCCGGGCCGGGGACCTGTTCGCCGTGGTCCTGAATTCCGGCCTGATTCACTCTCCGCAGAAGGCGCCGCAGGAGTACGCAAAGCAGGAGGCCTGGCTGCGCGGCGAACTGGAGAAAGCCGGCAAGAACGGCGCGCGTCACCGCGTCGTCTTTCAACATCATCCGTTGTTCATCCTGGACCCCGGCGAGCCGGACGTCTACTTCAACATTCCGCTGGAGCGGCGGCGCAAGTACCTCGGCCTGTTCGGCGAGTACGGCGTGAGTCACGTCTTCGCGGGCCACCACCATGCCAACAATGTGGGCAAGGCCGGCCCCATAGAAATGGTGACGACCGGACCGGTCGGCAAGCCGCTCGGTAAGGACGGTTCCGGTTTCCGGGTGGTGATTGTGCGGGACACCGGAATCGAGCACCGCTACTATGAATTCGGATGGGCGCCGGACCGGATTGACCTGGCGCCGGAGAAGAGCCGCTAGGGTGCTATACTGCCGCAGGAGACAACCGCGCCATGCTCTTCCGAATTGTCCTGGCGGCCCTGCTACTGTCTGGGGCGGCCCTCGACGCCCAGCAGGCGAAAAAAGGCCAGCGCAAGAAGGCGCGGGATCCTGAAACGACCCAGGTCACCCAGCTCCCCTCTCTTCAGCTTGCCGGTGAGATCGGCGGCGAGCGCGCCAGCGATCCGAGCAAGCAGTGCGACTGGCCCAGCATCGCCCACGGCCGCGACGGTTCTCTCTGGATCGTCTACATCGAGTGGAACGACAGGGACGCCGACCGGGTGGTGGTGCGTAAGAAGGACCCACGCGGGAACTGGTCGTCTCCCATGGCGCTGGAGGACGGCAACTGGGACCATTACTCGCCGGCGGTGGCCGCTCATGGCGACGGAGTGCTGGCGGTCTGGTCCGGCCAGTCGGACGGCAACTTCGATCTCTATGCGGCCGAGGTCTCTGGCGGCGGGCGAGTGTCCAAGCCCGAGCGGCTGACGCGCGCCCCCGGCAGCGACTTCAACGCTGTGGCCGCCTCCGACGCCCAGGGCAATGTCACGCTGGCCTGGCAGTCGTTCCGCGACGGCAACGCCGACATTTACGCTCGCCGGTTCGCCGGCAACCGCTGGGGCCCGGAGACGCGCATCTCGACCAGCGAGGCCAACGACTGGGAGCCGGCCCTGGCGCTGGACGCGCGCGGCGCCGCCTGGATCTCCTGGGACTCTTATCACACCGGCAATTACGACGTCTTCCTGCGCTCTTTCGACGGACGCAAGCTGGGCGAGCCGGTGGCGATCACCACCGAGAGCAGTGCGCAGTTTCACTCCTCGGCGGCCGTTGACGGCGAGGGCCGCGTCTGGGTGGCCTGGGACGACGGCGGCGAGAACTGGGGCAAGGATTTCTCGCGCTCCAGCGCCGCGCCCGGCAGCCGCGGGCTGCACTACTCGCGGTCGCTGGGGCTGCGGGTGTACGCCAACGGGCGGGTGCAGAGTCCGCCGGCCGATCTCGCGAAGATTCTGAGCGGCCGGATGACGCGCTACGCCGAGCTGCCGCACCTCGCGCTCGACGCGAGCGGCGCGCTATGGCTGGTCTTCCGCCACTGGACCGCGATCCGGCCGAACGAGATTTATCACTTTTACGGCACCCGGCTGAGCGGTGATGGATGGTCGCAGCCATACAAGCTGGCGATGAGCTCCGGCCAGAATTCGCAGCGCGCCTCGCTGGCGGCCGGCCGGGGCGGCCAGATCAGCGTGGCCTATTCGAGTGACGGCCGCTCGGAGACCAACCTGCCGCGCGACCAGGCGCACGCGCTGCACTACAACGTCTACGTCTCCGGCTTGCCGAACGGGGAAGGCCCGCCGAAGGTCAGCCTGGCGGAGGCGAAGCTGCCGCCGCCGTCCGTTTGCGGACCGCGCCGCCCGCGGCAAACCATGACCGTGGCCGGCAAGACTTACACCCTGATGCTCGGCGACTGCCACCGCCACACCGACATCCGCGGCCACAGCGGCGTGGATGGCTCGGTGCTCGACACTTACCGCTACGCGATCGACGCGGCGCAACTGGATTTCCTGGGCACGGCCGACCACAACGAGGTGCTGGGCGGGCGCTGGCCCGACGGCCTGCGGGATTACCAGTGGTGGTGGACGCAGAAGGCGGTCGATCTGTTGACCCACGCGCCGGTATTCATCGGCATCTACAGCTACGAGCACAGCATGGCTCGGCCGGCCGGGCACCGCAACATCCTGTTCCTCAAGCGCGGTGCGCCGCTGCGGATGATCGACCGCGCAAAGGGGCCGGCGGCCGATGACAATCTACCGCCGGTGTTGTGGCGGTGGATGGAGGCCAACGTCTTCCCGCAGCCGGGCCAGAAGGCGGTGATCGTGCCCCATACCTTCGCCGCCGGGCCGCTGGCCGACTGGAACTGGCCCAATGCCCGCTTCGACTGCCTGCTGGAGATCTACCAGGGCTGCCGCGGCAGTTACGAGGCGTGGCGGCTGCCGAACGGCGAAAAGCGCGGGCCCACGCAGACCGACGAAGCCGGCCACTTCGCCCAGGACGCGCTGGGGAAGAACAACGTTTACGGCTTTGTTTCGTTCAGCGACCACGGTTCGACGCACAACAGTTGGGCCGGCGTCTGGACGCTCAGCGCCGATCGCAAAGGCATCCTCGACGGCATGTACGACCGCCGCACCTTCGCCGCCAGCGACGAAATCATCCTGAAAGTCAGCGCCGGCGGCCGCATGGTTGGGGAAGAGATCGAAGCTCCCGCCGGCAAGGCACCGCTGATCGAGGCCACGATTCAGGCGCCGGACGAGATCCTGCGTATTGACGTCGTCAAGGACGGCAACTACGTCTACACGACGCGGCCTGGCGGACGGCAGGCGAGGCTCTCCTGGCGGGACAGTGACGCGAAGCCGGGCCGGTCTTACTACTACGTGCGGGTTTTCCAGCGCGACCCCGAAGACCCCGGCGGCGAGCCCGAAATCGGCTGGTCTTCGCCGTTTTACGTGACCTACAGGTAGGACAGGTGTTCTGGCCTGTCACGGGTGTGACAAGTCGGGAGACTTATCCCACTCGGGGGCCTCAGGGCGCCGGCTTCCGGTGGCACGGCTCGCCCGTGCTCAGCAGGTAACCCTGTTCGATCAGGCGGCGCACGCACAGCCGCTGCACCTCCAGCGGCGCCTCGCTCACGCCGGCGCCATCGGCCCAACGGCAGAGTAAATTGGCGAGGGCGCACACGGTGATGGCGTCGTAAAGCGCTTCATCGCTCCAGCCCGCCTCCCGCAGGACCGCGAAATCTCCTTCTTGGGCGCCAAGGCCGTTCACCAGCTCGATGAATGCGAACAGGAGCTTCTCTTCCTCGCTGATTGGAGCGCTGCGGAAGTCCTCCAGAACCGCCGCGGTCTTGAGGTCGTCGTCCAGCAGTCCGGCGGCCACCGCGGCGTGGCAGTCCCTACAGGGCGCGCAGCCGTTGATGCTGCCAGTGAAGGCGGCGATAAGCTCGCGGAAGCCGGGACTCAACGGCGACGGGCCGCGCATCACGCCATGGGCGAACCGCTCCAGGTGCTGGGTGATCTCCGGCTTGAACGCCAGCAGGTAGAACATCTGCGGGACCGGCATTGCGGCTGCCTTCAGGCATCCGATCATCTCCGCCCAGCCGCCCCGCAGCTCGGTGTTGTTTTCGACTGCGGGAAGATACATTGGCTTCATTTGCGTCGCCACAAGTGCAGTCCCCACATCCATCTTAACACCGGGACACACGGATGCGTCCCTCTTATTCGGCCATCCCGCGCTGTGCTACCGTCTGAGTATGGGGGACACGATGAACCGACGGGATTTTCTTGCTCGCGCCGCTGCTGGGGGCGTGGCGTGGGAGCTCCGGGCCGCCCCGGCCAGGAAGGAGGCCACCGATCGGATCCTGCTGGGGCCGATGAAGGTCCCGGTGACCCGGTTGGCCATGGGGACCGGCACCAACGGCGGCGGCGGCAGCTCGAACCAGACGCGCAGACTGGGCCTGGGCGGGCTGGCTGACCTACTGCAAGCCGCTTTTGATCAGGGAGTGACGTTCTGGGACGCCGCCGACCAGTACGGCACCCATGCGCACCTCAAAGAGGGGCTGAAGCGCGTGCGGCGCGAGAAGGTGACCATCCTCACCAAGACCCATGCCTCGACCGAGAGGGAAATGCGGGCCGACCTGGACCGCTTCCGCCAGGAGCTGGGAACCGATTACCTGGATATCCTCCTGCTGCACTGCATGATGGATGCCGACTGGCCCGAGCGTAAGAAGGGTGCCATGGCCGTCCTCGCGCAGGCGCGCGAGAAGGGCCTGGTCAAGACCCACGGCACATCCTGCCACACGCTGGAGGCGCTCCAGGCCGCTGCCGCGCACCCGTGGGTGCAGGTGGACCTGGCGCGCATCAACCCGGCCGGTATGAGCATGGACGCGCCCGTGGAGAAGGTCCTCCCGGTGCTGCGCCGGATGAAGGCGGCCGGGAAAGGCGTCATCGGGATGAAGATCGCGGGCGCCGGCCGCCTGCGCAGGCGCCTGGACGAGAGCCTGCAATTCGTGCTGGCGCAGGACTCGGTCGATTGCTTCACCATCGGCAGCGAGAGCCGGCAGGAGCTGGCCGACCTGCTCAAGCGGATTCCGGCGGCGAGTGTCCGAGGATGAGGGGCTCCCGCGCACCGCTCTCCGTCACCGCCCTTCTCTGCCTGCTCGCCGGCGCCGGCTGCCAGCGCGAGCAGAAGCGGGTCATCGGCGTCATTGCTCAGGGCCGGTCGCACCTGTTCTGGCAGTCCATTCACGCCGGGGCGGCGGCGGCCGCCCGCGAGGCCGGCGTCGAGATCATGTGGAACGCCCCCACGTCCGAGACCGATTATGCCGGCCAGCTTCAGATCCTGAACACGATGATCAACCGGCGGCTGGCCGCGATTGCCATCGCGCCCATTGACAAGCGAGCGATGGTCGGCGCTGTCGAGCGCGCCGCTGACCAGAACATCCCGGTCATCATCTTCGACACCGGCATCGACACCGAGCGGTTCGTGGCCCGCGTGGCCACCGACAATTACGCCGCCGGGCGGCTGGCCGCCGAACGGTTGGGCCAGATCCTCAAGGGCAAGGGCACGGTGCTGATGGTGGCCTGCCAGCCGGGTGCTGCTTCGACCATTGCCCGCGAGCAGGGCTTCGAAGACGTCATGGGCGAGAAGTTCCCGGGCATCAAGATCACCGACAAGCGCTTCGGTATGGCGGACTTCGCCAAGTCGCTGGCGGTGGCCGAGAACATGCTCACCGCGCATCCGGAAGCCGACGGGATGTTCGCTTCGAACGAAACCGGCTCGGTAGGCGCCGCCCAAGCCCTCAAGGGTAGGCAGAGCAAAACGAAGCTGGTCGGTTTCGACTGGAGCCCGACGCTGCTGGAGGATCTGAAAGTCGGCGTGATCGATTCGCTGGTGGTCCAGGACCCGTTCCGGATGGGCCACGAGGCGGTGCGGGCCGCCCTGGATAAACTCAACGGCCGGACGCCGGTGAAGATCCAGAACCTGGCGGCGCGGCTCATCACCCGCGAGAACCTCAACGATCCGGATGTGCGGAAACAGCTCAACCCGGACCTCAAGAAGTACTTGGAGTAGCGCCCATGAAGCCCGTTACTCTCGCGGTGGCGGCCGTGCTTGCCGCATCGCCGGTCGCCGCCTCGGCTGGTTTCAAGATCACTTTCGGACTAAAGCGCAAGGCGCACGGCGTGGTCTGGAACGGCGGGGTGCGCAATGCGGCGCAGGTCCGCGGCCTGGCGGGCTGGCACCTGGACGAGGCCGACGCGATCCGCCCGCCCGACCGCTGGGACATCACGCTGCGGTCGGTCGGCGGCGACATCACCGCCAAGGCGGTGATCCTCGACCTCGTGTCGCCCGAGGAGCACCCGGTCACCTTCTTCACCCGCAACGGCGATTTCACCTTCGTTCCGGCCGAGATCCCTTACGGCGCGCTTCACTACGTCGAGGGACTCGACGGCGACGTCTCGATCGAGCGCGTGCCGGTTCCCCAGACCGTGACCAGCAAGCTGGCCGAGGACGACGACCCGGCGTTGTTGCGCACCCGCGACGGCTCCTATTGGCTGGCCTGGGTCGCTTACCGGACACGTGAGCGCGACGGTTACAACGTCACCGGCGCCGACGAGGTCATGGTGGCGCGCAGCCCGGACGGCCGCACTTGGTCCAGGCCGGTCGCCATCACCTCGCCGGGCGATCATTTCCGCGTGGCCCTGGGCGAGGACGGGCGCGGGCACATCTGGTGCGTGTACGGCCTCCAGAAGGAGACGGAGAGCGGCAACTTCGACCTGTACGCGCGGGTGTTCGAGGGCGGTAAGTGGTCCGAGGAACAGCAGCTCACGCGCAGCCCGATGCCCGACGTGTTCCACCGGGTGGCCTCCGACCAGCAGGGCAACCTGTACCTGGTGTGGATGGGCTTTCGCGGGCCGCCGGCTCAAAGCGAGATCCTGATGCGCGTTCGGACCGCAGAGGGCTGGAGCGAGGAGCTCAACGTCAGCGCCTCGCCCGAAGACGACTGGGAGCCGGCGGTGGCGGCACGCGACGGCCGGGCCTGGGTGGCCTGGGACGCCTACCGCGGCCGGTCCGGCTACGACCTGCTGCTCCGCCCCTGGGCGAACGGCGCCCTCGGGCCGGCGACGGAGGTGTCGGCCACGCCGTTCGCCGAGATGCGCGCCGACGTGGCGGTGGACGGCGCCGGCCGCGTGTGGATCTCCTGGGAGGAAGGCGGCCCCAACTGGGGCAAGGACACCGGCTACCAGAATCCCAAGCACCGCATCAGGCTGCGCCAGGGGGGCTCGGAGATTTACGGGCCGGCGAACTCGGTGAAGGCGCTCTATCGTCGCCCGCGAGTCGCCGTGCTGGCCGGCGGCCAGTTGCTTCAGCCCCGGGCCGAGCCGGAAGCGGCCTACCCGGACTTCCTCCAGCAGAACCTGTTTCAGAACCCGCGGCTCGGCGTGGATGGCGCGGGACGGGTATGGCTGTTCCTGCGTCACCAGACGGTGGCCAAGGGCCGCAACGCGGGTCATTTCTTCGACTTCTATGCCACCACGCTGGCGGGCGCGAAGTGGATGCATCCGGTTCTGCTGCCGGCGAGCACCGCGCGGCAGGACACGCTGCTGGCGACCGCGGCCGGTGAAGCCGGCATCGTCGCGGCCGTCGTAGGCGACGGGCGGCAGTTGCCCGTTGTCCTCCCGGTGAACCACGAGATCTCGACGATGGTGCTGGAGGCGGGCACGCTGACGGGCGATCCGCCCGCCCTGGTCCCGTTCCGTCCCTCGCCCGGCGGCGAACCCGCGGCTCCCCACCCGCGGGAGGACGAGCAGGTCAGGCGCGTGCGCGCTCACCGCGTGCAGCTTGGCGGCCAGACGTACAAGATCGTGCGCGGCGACCTGCACCGCCACACCGAAATCTCGATGGACGGCGCCATCGACGGCAGCCTGTGGGACCTCTACCGCTACGCCCTCAATGCCGTCGCGTTCGACTACATCGCGGTGACCGACCACAACTACGGCGCCTGGCTCGACACCGACGAGCCGGAGAGCAGGAACACCGACGACGAATACCAGTGGTGGCGCACCCAGAAGTCGTGCGACATCTTTCACGCGCCCGGGCGCTTCGTGCCGCTTTACGGCTTCGAGCGCTCGATCAACTTCCCGCTCGGCCACCGCAACATCTTCCACACGCGGCGCGGCGTCTTCAGCTACCGCGTGCCAAAGCTCCACATCAGCGAACGCCCCGAGATGATCGACCGCGACGCCCAGGGCTTCTGGGCCTATCTGCGGGCCACCGGGGGCATCGGGATCGCGCACACGTCGGGCACGACGATGGGCACCGACTGGAGGCTGCGCGATGACGCCGTCGAGCCAGTGACCGAGATCTACCAGGGCTGCCGCAACAACTATGAAGAGGAGGGTGCGCCGCGGGCGGCAGCGCCAGATTCGCCCGGCCCCGGCGGCGCCGGCCGCGCTCCCTTCCAGAAGGGCCTCATCTGGAACGCGCTGGGCGCCGGCCACCGCATGGGCTTCATCGCCTCCAGCGACCACTTCTCCACCCACATCTCCTACGCGAACCTCCTGGTGCCGGACCGGCTGACCACCCGCGAGGATATCCAGGAGGCGTTTCGCCAGCGCCGCACCTACGCCTCGACCGACAACATCATCATCGACTTCCACGGCGGCGGGGCGATGCAGGGCGGGGAACTGGCGGCCTCAGCCAGCCCGGCCTTCCAGGTGAAGGTGATCGGCACCGAACCGATCCTGCGCGTCGAGGTGATCAAGAACAACCGCGTGGTCTACACCACCCGTGAGACGTCGTTCGCCTGGCGCGATACCTCGAAGCCTGAAGGCTACTACTACCTGCGTGTGATCCAGAGTTACAGCGCCCAGCAGCCTGACGTGGAAGGCGAAATCGCCTGGAGCTCGCCCATCTTCGTGCGCCGGTAGGGCGGTAGGGCGGTAGGGACAGCCTGCGTGTTTCCTGTTTTCCCTCTGTTGACATCGATGGGTCGCAGTGTTAGAGTCAACCTGGACTGGCGTAGCTACTGCGCCTTCAGGGGGCGGTCACATGATTTCGCGTTGCTTTCTCGTGTTTGGCTTGGTGGTAGTGTCGCTGGTCGCGCAAGGCCCGTATGGGCGCGTGACCGGCAGAATCACGGACTCCGCCGGGGCCGTGGTGCCTGGCGCCGCCGTGAAGGTGACCAACCTGGGAACCAACGTGGTCACCAGCACGGCCAGCGACTCGCAGGGCAACTACGAGGCCCGCAACCTGATCCCCGGCCAATACAAGCTGGTGGTCGAGATGCAGGGGTTCAGGACTTACGAACGGGGGCCCATCGAGGTGCGCGTGGGAGACGTACTGACAGTCGACGCCGGCCTGCAACTGGGGGTGGTGTCGGACAGCGTCACGGTGACGGCGGAAGCGCCGCTGCTGGATTCCGCCAGCGCCAGCTTGGGTCAGGTGATCGACAACCGGCGCGTGCGCGACCTGCCCATGCCCTACGCCAACCCGATGTACCTCATCCGGCTCGCCACCGGCATTATCTCGACGACCGCTCCCACCGCCAACTGGGCCATCAACCAGCCGGAGGGTATCAGCGGCTTTTCCGCAGCCGGGGCAGCCACCTCCGCTAATGAATTCACCATCGACGGCGCCCCGAACATGCTGAATTTCGGCAATGTCTTCTTTCAACCCTCGCCGGAAATGGTCCAGGAATTCCGCGTCGAGACCGCCCCGTTTGACGCTTCGGTGGGGCACTTCACCGGCGCGCTGGTTAGCGTCGTTACCAAGAGCGGCACCAACGCGCTGCACGGGACGCTCAATTACGGATACAACAGCCGGGCGTTCATGACGCGGCAGTTCTTTACCAACCGGCAGATTCATGACACCGCCAGCGGTCCGGTGACGCAGGCGAAAATCGACCGGTATTTCCCGCCCAAGACATTGAAGCGGCCCCGGGCGACGGTGAGTGGTCCGGTGTACATCCCAAAAGTCTATGACGGGCGCAATCGGACGTTCTTCACTTACAGTTTCGACCAGCACCTGCACGACTATGTTTCCAACCCCAACTTCAAGACCGTGCCAACCGCCGCCGAACGGAACGGCGACCTGTCGGCGCTGCTGGCGCTCGGTTCGCGCTACCAGATCTACGATCCCATGACCATCGCGCCCGCGCCGGGTGGCCGTTTCAGCCGCCAGCCGCTCGCTGGTAATATCGTTCCGGCCAGCCGGATCGACCCGTTGGCGAAGCGGCTGCTGGAGTGGTATCCATTGCCGAATGCAACGGGGAGCGCCGACGGTCTCAGCAACTACTTCTCCAGCCCGCTGTGGCACGAGAGGCGACGCAACCAGATTATTCGGGTGGACCAGGTGGTCAGCCCCAACCACCGTTTCTTCCTGTCCGTGATGCCGACGCTGGAGGATACGCTGTGGTCTTCCGGCGGCTGGGACAATGACAGGCTGTTTCAACACCAGTGGGTGCCGGGCAAGAACGTCACGTTCGATGATGTGCTCACGCTTCGCCCGGACTTGGTGCTGAACCTCCGCTACGGGCTGACCCGCGTGCAGCGGTATTCTTTGCCGGTGTCCAGCGGATTCGACCTCACGTTGGTGGGTCTTCCAGCCTCGCTGGCGAACCAGATCGACCGCTCTATAACCACCTTCCCCGTGTTGAGCTTCGACGGGGTTTCCTCCATCGGGACCACCGGCACGGGTGTGGTGACCAGCTATCACTCGTTCGCTGGCAATATGGCTCACAACCGTAGCAACCATAGCCTTCGGTTCGGAGGGGAGCTCAGAATTCATCAGAACAACAGCACGCTATATGGCAACGCCTCGCCGGCGCTGGCCTTCAGCAATACCTGGACGCGCGGCCCGCTCGACAATTCGCCGGCCGCTCCCATCGGCCAGGATATTGCGACGCTGCTGTTTGGCCTGCCGACCGGAGGCGGGGTGGATCGGAACGCCTCGATGGCGCAGACGTCCGACTATGTCGGCCTGTTTTTTCAGGACGACTGGAAATTGGGCCGAAGACTGACGGTCAACATCGGCTTGCGCTACGAGCTGGAAGTCCCTAACCACGAGCGGTACAACCGTACGAACCGCGGTTTCGACTTCGTCACCGCAAACCCGGTCCAGGCGGCGGCTCAGGCGCGCTACGCTCTGAGTCCAACCCCCGAGATTCCGCAGAGCGCGTTCAAAACGACGGGCGGGCTGCTGTTCGCCGGCGTGAACGGGGCGCCGCGCGGTTTGTGGGAGAGCGACCGGAACAACCTGGCGCCGCGAATCGGAATCGCCTATCAACTGCGGCCCACACTCGTTTTGCGCGCCGGATACGGCATCTTCTTCGAGTTCTTCGGCGGCGACCGGGTCCAGGTGGTGCAACAGGGCTTCAGCCAGCGGACCAACCTTATCTCGAGCCTGGATAACGGGATCACGTTCCGGGCCCCGCTTTCCAACCCGTTCCCGGACCCGCTGCTGGCGGCGCCGGGAGCCTCGGGAGGACGCACGACCTTTTTGGGGCGCTCGGTCACCATCCTGTGGCCGGATCGGAAGCCGGGCTATGTACAGCGTTGGTCGTTCAACGTGCAGCAGGAATTGCCCAGCCGCGCGGTGGTGGAGGTGGGCTACCTCGGTAACCGGGGCACCGGGCTGGCTCTGACAGAGGATCTGAATCCGGTCCCTGCCCAGTACCTGAGCCGGTCGCCCGTGCGCGACCAGCGCACCATCGACTATCTGAGCGCGGCGTTGCCGAACCCGTTCAGCCCCCTGCCGGAGTTCACGGGCAGCAGCATCGCCGGGCAAAACGTATCGCGCTCGCAGTTGCTGCGTCCGTACCCGCATTTCGCCGGGCTGAGCGCCGCCCTCAGCGCCGGCTTCTCCTGGTACCACGCCCTGGAGGCCAAGGCCGAGCGAAGATTCTCGCGCGGCTTCACGATCCAGGCGAGTTACACCTGGGCGAAGGCGATGGAAGCCACGTCAAAGCTGAATCCGACCGATGCGTGGCCAACGCACGCCATCTCGACGCTGGATCGGCCGCAGCGCTTCGTGGCCACCGGCATCTACGAAATGCCCTTCGGAAAGGGGAAGCGATTCCTCTCCGGGTCGCCCGGTTGGGTGCACCAGGTCGTCGGCGCCTGGTCGGTCCAAGCGATTTACCAGGGGCAGGGAGGCGCCGCGCTCGGTTTCGGCAACATCATCTTCAACGGCAACCTTCACGACATCGTGCTGCCGCGCTCCCAACGTAAGGTCGAGCGCTGGTTCAATATCGACGCCGGCTTCGAGCGCGATACGCAGCGGCAGCTTGGCTCCAACATCCGCACCTTCCCGCTCCGGCACACCGGACTGCGCCAGGACGGGCACAACAGTTGGGACATCTCGGTGCTGAAGGACGTCCGGATCACCGAGAAGGTCATGTTCCAGTTCCGCGCCGAGGCGCAGGATGCCCTGAACCATGCACTGTTTGGGGCGCCCAACACGACCGTGACCAGCACCCAGTTCGGGCAGGTGACCAGCACCGTCGGGGCCAATCAGCGGGTGATCACCCTGAACGGGCGGCTGACGTGGTAGGGACAGCCTGCGTGTTTCCGGAAAAAGGGGAAACACGCAGGCTGTCCCCATCAAGCGCGCGGCCAGAACTTGTAGCAGTAGATGCCGCCGAGGAGGACCAGGAACGCGCCCCACCAGATGCCGACGTGGAGGTGGGCCATGATCACCGGCGTCTTGCCGGGGTTGAACAGTTCCCAGATGCCGGCTCCGAAGATCAACACGCCGTAGACGGCCAGCAGCGACCCGATGAAGAACCAGATGGAAATGAAGTGATACTTCTCGCCCATCAAACCAACCCTACCAGAAGATTATGTTCAGCAGCACGAAACCAGCAGCCACCGCCGCGGCCCAGAAAATGGGCCTCCTGAAGAGCGGAAAATGGCCCTCCGACGGCAATTCCGTCAGCCCATAGACGAGTCCCTTCAGCTCCGCCTCCGGCTTCGGCTTGGTCACCAGCGTCACCGCCACCGTCACCACCACATTGACGATCAGCGACCACATGGCGCGGTAGATGTTGTCGGCCATGCCGAGCTTGGCGTTGGCGGAGAGGGCGACGTACTGGATCGCCGTCGGGTCCAGCCGCACCCACAACCATAGGAAGAAGGAAGCCAGTATGCCGGCCAGCAGCCCCCAGAAGCCGGCCGCCGGGGTGGTCCGCTTCCAGAGCATGCCGAGCACCACCGTGCCGAACATCGGCACGATGAAGAAGACGAACACCACCTGGGCGTAGTCGATGATGCTGCGGAAGCTCATCACCAGGTAGGCGGTGCCGATGCTGACAACGACGCCCACCAGCGTGCACCAGCGGCCCATTCGCACGTAGTGGGCGTCGCTGGCCGTCTTGCGGAACAGCGGCTGGTAGATGTCGTAGGTCCACACGGTGGCGAACGCGCTCACGTTGCCGGCCATGCCGGACATGAAGCCGGCGATCAGCGCCGTCACCCCCAGGCCCAGCAGACCCGGCCCGCAATAGCGCACCAGCAGCAGCGGCAGCACTTCGTTGAAGCTGTGCTGACCGGTCTGCTGCGCCACCGGCTCGCTGACCAGCTCGAAGGGAAGCACGGCGCGCCCCAGCAGCCCGGGCAGGATCACGATCAGCGGCACCATCATCTTGAAGAACGCGCCGATCACCGTGCCCAACTTGGCCGCACGCAGGTCCCTGGCGGCCATCACGCGCTGGATGATGAGGAAGTCGGTACACCAGTAGCCGAACGAAATCGCCAGGCCCCAGCCGAACACAATGCCGGCCCAGTGGATGCCCATCGGGTTGTCGTAGGTGCCGGTGCTGGCCCACATGTGGGTGAAATCCTGGCCGGGGAAATTCTTCGCGATCCGCTCGACCATGCCGGTCCAGCCGCCGGTTTCGATCAGCCCGACAATCGGGATGATCAGGCAGCCCAGCCAGATCAGGAAGAACTGGAGCACCTCGTTGAAGATGGCCGAGCGCAGGCCGCCGGCCATCACGTAAATGGCCACCGTCAGCGAGGAGACCCAGATCGAGAAGTGGATGTCCCAGCCCAGCACCACCTTCATGATCACGGCCATCCCGTACATGTTGATGCCGGACATGAGGACGGTCATGACGGCGAACGAGATGGCCGACAACGAGCGGGCCGCTTCCCCGTAGCGCAGCTTGACGTAGCCGGGCACCGAGTGCGTCTTGCAGATGTAATAGAACGGCAGCATCACCAGCGCCAGGAACAGAATGGCGGGGATGGCCGCGATCCAGTAAGCGTGGCCGACCAGGATGCCGTTCTCGTACGTGCCGGCGGCGTAGCCCATCATCTCCAGCGTCCCGAGGTTGGCCGAGATGAAGCTCAGGCCGGCGATCCAGGCGGTCATCTCGCGCCCGGCCATGAAGAAGTCCTCGCCGGTCTTGGTGAACTTCTTCATGTAGAAGCCGATGCCGAGCACCAGGCCGAAGTAGATGATGACGATGAGCAGATCGACCGGGCTCATCGCCAGCAGCCGGCCGGGCGCGCTCTGAAGCAAACAGAAGGGCAGGGTCATTTCACAGAGTCCCTCATTGTACAGTACGATAAGACTCCTGTCTTGTCCCCCACCCCCGGCGGGTGAGCGACATGGAAGTGCTAAAGTGGTCGCAGTTTCGGTCAGATGCCAGAATCTGAGTGTAGAGATACGCCAGGCTGAGCCGCGACCGCAGGGAGCGGTGGTCATTTCTTGGGAGCCTGTTGGCTGCCCACGTGCGCACCAACCACGTTTACATCGTGGTGGAAGCGGGAGAATGTGTCGGCGGCGATTCGGTATGTCGTTGACGAGCAGGGTGATCGAATGGCTGTCTTCGAGAAGACCGAGCCCTGACGGTAACCGCTCCCTGCGGTCGCGGCTCAGCATGGGGTCCATGCCGTCCACCACTTTTGTGTCGCGCACCCACCCCCGGCCCGCTGTGCTACAACGAGTAGGTGCTCCTCTCGCTGTCCAATGACTCCCCCCAGGGTTGTTCCGAACGCCACCTCCAGAGGTTTGGCCAGGAGCGGGTTCTGGAACGGCTGCGGGCGGTGGACGCCCGCGCCCGCTCGGAAGGGCTGGCCGCGCTGGACCCGCGCGAAGACCCGCTGATCCCCATCGGGATGGAGACCAGCGGGCAGCGGCGGGTGACCAAGAACAGCTACGGCGTCTTCAACCTGAGCTGGCAGGCGGCGGAGCATTCCGAGTGGCCGCGGCAGGTAGCGGGCGAGGTCGATGACATCCGGCGCGCCATCAAGGAAGCGCACCGGGCGCCGCTGCGCTTCCTGATCTGGTGCGGCATGGGCGGCTCGGCCGAGGACAAGGCCATGTACAACGCCGTCGGGCTGTTGAAGCGCGGGCCGCGCTGCTACGTGCTGGACTCCACCGACCCGGCCAAGCTGAAATCCATCCTCGCGGACATGGAGCGCCGCGGCGGCGCGCCGCTGCCGGTCCTGCTGCGCGGCACGCTGGTGGTCGGCATGGCCATGGGCATGACTTCCTATGAGCCGGTGGTCAACCTGGAGAAGCTATCGGCTCTTTACGCGAAGCACAAGATCGACAGCCGCCCCAACTTCATCTATATGACGCTGCCGGATTCGCTGCTCGACCGGTTCGCGCACGCGCGCGGCTACCGCAAGGTCGAGCTGCAACTGGACAGCGGCAACACCACCGCCGGGCGCCACAGCGGCCCGCTGACACGCGGCAGCCTCTATCCGCTGGCGCTGGCCGGCGTCGATCTGCGCTCCTGGATCAACGCCACTGCGCTGACCGACGAGCAGATCCATACCGCCTGGCGGCTGGCCGCTTTCATCCACGCGCAGGGCGAGGCGGGACGCGACAAGCTGACGCTGCTGCTGCCCAAACCCTGGGCCGGCGCGGCCGTCTGGACCAAGCAGGATTTCGAGGAGAGCCTCGGCAAGCGCGAAGACCTGGGGCTGAAAATCGTCATCCAGGAGAAGCCGAAGCTGGCCAACTACCGCTCCCCCAAGGACTGCTGGCAGGACCGCGCGTTCCTCGCGGTGCAGATCAAGGGAACGCCGCCGGCGGAAGCGCAGAAGGTCGCCCTGCTGCGCCGGGCGGGTTATCCGCTGGCCGTGCTCACCTTTCCGCGCGGGGCGCTGCTCGCCACTTACATGCAGTTCGTCCATTACGCTGTTTTCGGCGTCGCCTATCTGCGGGAGATGAACTTCGTTACCCAGCCGGGGGTGGAGCTGTACAAGGCCATCACCCAGGAGATTCACGCCGACGCGGAGCGGGCCGGCGGCATTCTCCGCACCGAGGCATGGCGGGCGATGGTCAACTCGCCGCGTCGGGCCGCGGCGCCAGGCGGGTTGACCCTCTATTACGACAAGCTGCCGGCCAGGATCCGGGCCGAGGGCGACGAGGCGGCTGAGCTTTATGCGTCCATCCTCCGCCGTCTGGCCGGCGACCGCGCCATCGAGTACGGCGAGCTCACCTTCTTCGGCGACACGCGCTATTCGCCGCGCGGCATCGCGGTGCGCAAGAGCCTGCAACGCGCGGCCGAGGAGTTGTTCCGGGCACGGTTGAAGATGCCGGTGGATGTGTACGAGGGGCCGGCGATGAACCACTCCTACCACGAGATGATCATCGGGCGCGGCAAGTGCTTCTCCACCGTGGTGGTCTCGGAGAAGCAGGAAGAGCTGCCGGCCGCGCGCTACACCGCCGACTACCACCTGGCCCAGTTCCTGGCTACGCAGATGGCGCTGGCCAGGCGCGGGCGGCCGGTGGTGGCGCTGGCGCTCAAGGATCTGGGGGAGAACAGCCTGCGCGCGCTGGGCGATTTCTTCCACCGCGCGGCGCTGGCTTTGAAGAGCGCGCCGCTGGCGCGACGGCCATGAAGAAATTCAAGCTGGCCAGAGGCAAGAAGAAAGCCACGGGCACGCGCGGAGCGATCCCGTGCATCGTCTTCCTGGTCTCGGCCATGGCGTTGCTGATGCTGCTGTTCTATTCCATTCTGAAGTCGGGGTGATCTATGCGAAGCGACCAGCGACTGGCGGACCAGATGCGGCCCGTGCGCATCAGCCCCGGCTGCCTGCTTACCGCCGAAGGGTCCGCCCTCATCGAGATGGGCAACACACGGGTGCTGTGCGCCGCTTCCCTCGAAGACAACGTGCCCCAGTTCCTGCGCGGCGGCGGCCGCGGCTGGGTGACGGCCGAGTACTCGATGCTGCCGCGGGCCACCATCACGCGGACGCCGCGCGAGATCACCCGCGGCCGGCCCTCGGGGCGCACGCAGGAGATCCAGCGGCTGATCGGCCGCGCCCTGCGCGCGGTGGTGGATGCCAACGCGCTGGGCGAGCGCACCGTAATCCTCGACTGCGACGTTCTCCAGGCCGACGGCGGAACGCGCGCGGCCTCGATCACCGGGGCCTTCGTCGCGCTGGCGCAGGCCATCGGCCAGCTTGTCCAGTTCGGGACCCTCAAGGCCAACCCGATCCGGGATTACGTGGCCGCGGTCAGCGTCGGCATCCTGGACGGCGAGCCGGTGATCGACCTCGCCTATGACGAGGACTCCCGCGCCCAGGTGGACATGAACGTGGTGATGACCGGCGGCGGCAAGTTCGTCGAGGTCCAGGCGACCGCCGAGCACGCGCCGTTCGGCGACGGGCAGCTCGCCGCCATGCTGGCGCTGGCGCGCAACGGCATCGCCGCGCTGGTCGAGATCCAGCGCTCGCTGGTAAAGATCGCGTGACGCTTTACTGCGCCACCACCAACCCGGGCAAGCTGCGCGAGTTCCGGCTGGCGGCGGAGAAGTGCGCCCGCGGGCGGATCCAGGTGGAGGCGCTGGCCGGCCTGCCGCCTTTGGAAGAGACCGGATCGAGCTTCGAAGAGAACGCCATCCAGAAGGCGCTCCATTACAGCCGGCGCGCGCCAGGCCTCTTGTTCGCCGACGACTCGGGCCTGGAAGTGGACGCGCTGGGCGGAGCGCCGGGGGTGCATTCGGCGCGGTTCGCGGGCCCGGAGGCCATTGGCGAAGCCAACAACCGGCTGCTGCTCGAGCGACTGCGCGGCGTGGAGAACCGCGCGGCGCGGTTCGTCTGCGTGATCGCGCTGGCCGAACAGGGCCGGCTGGTGCGGACCTTCCGCGGGGCGGTCGAGGGCCGCATCATCGATGAGCCGCGCGGCTCGGGCGGCTTCGGCTATGACCCGCTGTTCTTCTATCCGCCCTTCGGCTGCACGTTCGGCGAGCTGAGCGCCGAGCGCAAGATGGAGGTCAGCCACCGCGCCCAGGCGCTGGAACAGATGATGGAGTGGCTGGCGGACGAGGCTTCCCGGGCGCCCAAGACCGCTTGACAGCCAGATCGGGCGGTGCCATTATTCTACTGTCACGGTGGAAACCGTCTAGGAGGTCGCAATGAAACGAGGTATTGTTGTGTGCGCGTTTGCTCTCA
>JBBTDS010000179.1:0-5731 GCA_038060875.1 Acidobacteriota bacterium
ATGATGTACCCACGAAACAATTCTACCACAAAATGTTCAGTTTATAACACAGTAGCACTAGGATCAGGGCGGTATGAGGAAACAGCAGCTTGCCAGCCGGCTGGCCCGCCAGTCCGGTGTCGTAAAGGCCGTCGCCGCCGACCAGCTTGAACGAGTGGTGCACGACATTCTTACACGGTTGCGCAAAGGGGAACCGGCGTCGCTTCCTGGGCTGGGAACGTTCGTGCCCGGGCACAAGCCCAGATTTCGGTTCGACCCGGGTGTGCGTCGCCGAGGGGGCACGAAGTGAAGGCCCCGGAACAGCAGGTGGCGCGCATCGTCCGCCGGTGCCTGGAGCGCGGCGCGCGGGTGGACATCGACGGGCTGGGCGTGTTCCGCCGAAACCCCGACGGCGCCGTCGTGTTTGTGCCCAGCACCCAGCCGAAGGTCTTCATTGCCTATGTACAGGAGGACGCGGCGGCCGCGGAGAGGCTCTACCGGGACTTCCGCGCGCACAGCTTCGACGCCTGGCTGGATCGCAAAAAGCTGCTGCCTGGCCAGAACTGGCCGCGCTCGATCGAGCAGGCCATCGAAGTCTCGGATTTCTTCCTGGCCTGCCTCTCGATGCGCTCGGTGGGCAAGCGCGGCTGGTTTCAATCGGAGCTGCGCTACGCGCTGGATTGCGCCGGCCGCGTGCCCTTCGACGAGATCTACTTCATTCCCGTGCGGCTGGAGCCGTGCGGTGTGCCGGCGCAGGTCCGGCAGCAGATCCAGTACGTGGACCTGTTTCCGGACTGGGAGCCGGGGTTCGCGCGCATCCTGGCCGCGATCCGCAAGTAGCGGGGCCGGGCGTGATACCCTCTACTTCATGCGAAACGCTTTGGTCGCGCTGGGCCTGCCGTGCCTGCTGCTGGGGCAGACGATGTCGCTGGAGGAGTACGAGCCGAAATCCACGCTGGTCGTGCCGCAGCACATCCTGACGCGGGCGAAGTATCCCTTCATCGACGTGCACAGCCACCAGCGCGCCTCCAGCCCCGAGCGGGTGGACCAACTGATCCGCGACATGGACGAGATGAACATGCGCATCATGGTCAATCTGAGCGGCGGGACGGGCGAGCGGCTCAAGCAGACCGTGCTGGCGATGAAGGGCCGTTACAAGGACCGCTTCGCGGTGTTCGCCAACCTGGACTTCGCGGGCATCGACGATGCCGACTGGGGCAAGCGCGCGGCCGCCCGGCTGGAGGAGGACGTCAGCAACGGGGCGCAAGGGCTGAAGCTCTTCAAGAACCTCGGCATGGACCTCAAGGACGGCCAGGGCCGGCGCATCGCGGTCGATGATGCGCGCTTCGATCCGGTCTGGGAGGCGTGCGCCCGGCTGAAGATCCCGGTGCTGATCCACACCGCCGAGCCGGCGCAGTTCTTCCAGCCGCATGACCGCTTCAACGAGCGCTGGCTGGAGCTGAAGCAGATTCCCTCGCGGGCGCGCGCGACCGACCGCTACCCGAGCTGGGAAAGCATCATGGGCGAGCAGCACAACCTGTTCGCCCGGCACCCGAAGACGGTGTTCATCAACGCGCACCTGGGCTGGATGGGCGGCAACCTGGCGGAGCTGGGGCGGCTGATGGACCGGCTGCCTAACATGCACACCGAGATCGGCGCGGTGCTGGCCGAGCTAGGCCGGCAGCCGCGCTTCGCCCGCCAATGGTTCATCCGCTACCAGGACCGCGTCATGTTCGGCAAGGACACCTGGGCGCCCAAGGAATACCCCACCTATTTCCGCGTGCTCGAAACCGCCGACGAGTACTTCGACTACTACCGCAAGCGCCACGCCTTCTGGCAGATGTACGGCCTGGAGCTGCCCGACGAGGTCTTGAAGAAGCTGTACTACAAGAACGCGCTGCGCGTGATCCCGGGGCTGGAGGCGGCGGGGTTTCCGCCGTAGTAGCATGAGACAACTTGCTCGCATCACACTTTGGACAGCTTGCGGCTGCCTCGTCCTTCTGACCCTCGCGTGCTTCAGCCCGGCGCCCTCTGATTCACGGGCCGCCGACGAAGCGGCGATTCGCCAAGCCGACGAAGCGTCGCTCAAGGCCATCGCAGCCCAACAGCTCGACGCCACCGTCTCCTTCTACGATGAAGGGGCTTCCATATCGATTCCCAACGCCCCGATCGTGACCGGTAGAGAAGAGATTCGCAAGGCTTGGACGCAGATGTTCGCGGCGCCTGGTTTCGCCCTCAGGCCCCAAACAACCAAAGTGGAGGTGGCCCGCTCCGGCGACTTGGCCTACGTCCAGGGAACCTATGAGTCCACCGCAAACGATCCCAAGGGAGCACCCGTCACCGATCGCGGCAAGTTCGTCGTCGTCTGGAAAAAGCAGGCCGATGGAGCCTGGAGGGTGGCGGCCGACATCTGGAACTCCGATCGGGCGCCCGGTCCTGGACCGAAGTAGAGAGAGCTGCGCACAGCGGTCTAAAGCGACATGAGATCCCGCCTCCCGTCCCTGGTGCTCGTCGCCGCTTCTTCCGTTCCCTTCGCTAACGGCCAAGCTCTCTTCACCGGCGAGACCAGCGGCAAAGGTGTATCCTCCCTGTTCGTTGCCGCCAACGCCAGTTTTGTGCGGGATTTCACCACCCCGGCCAACTTCTGGACCGCCTACACCCGTGGAGTTCATGACCGTGTGGACGCCTTTGCCTTCTACGGTACCCTGAGCATCTTCGGACGAACACAACATTACGCCGGCCTGGGATCGAACCTCGGCATTCTCAAGCGTGCCCGGCACAGGGTGGACGTTGCGTTCCTGACCTTGTTTTCCACGCCCTTCAACCACCGCGATCAGGCCGCGACCGTTTTCGCGACATTCGCACCGATTGCCAGCCGGCCCGTTCGCCTGCGAGGCCACGAGATGACGCTCTACGGAGGATACCTTCGCACCGAGCCCTTCGGGCGGCGAGCCAACAGGCTGTTTACCCCGCCGAAGGGAACCCACAACGGCGTCGTCGGGGCCGTACTCCCCGTCTCCAGATCCCTGTTGCTGATCGCCGAATACGACCCCGGCCGCAGCCAGCAGAACCTCGGCTTGGCTCTCTTATATGTGTTTCCGCGCAAATAGACTGTTGACGCCGTGCGTCAAACTGCCGACCGCCCCTCAGCGGTCCCCAAATGAAGTTTGCGCATCAATGTTTGGTATCGCGAGTTGCCGTGGAGCGGATCGAACAGGGGAAGGATCCCAGCGAATAACGTCCAGGAATACTGCTGCTCGTAGGACCGCTCAAGTTCAGCCACAGCGCGCCCAAATTCGCTGAGCCCGACCCAGACCAGAGCGCGGTCAAATCCGGAGACGAACCCGCTGTCCTCAATGCCGGCCAAACGGCTGAGAACCGCCAACGCGGCGGTTCTCTCGCCTCTACTGCCGAGGATATGCCCGCGCAGGCCTGAGATCCGCGGGTGCTCGCCGTAAAGAGATTCGCCATGCTCCAGTGTTTCGAGAGCTTCGGCCCAGCGGCGCAGCGCGATGAGGGGAAATGGGAGTTCCACCAGCGCTCGGAACAGGTCGGGGGCGACTTCGAGCGCCTGCCGGTATTGCCGGACCGAGTCGTCGTGACGTCTTGCCAGATGGAGCACCATTGCCCGCCACGTGACAGCGGGCAGAAGCAGGGGTTCGATATCGAGTGCGCGATTGAAGCAGGCAAGCGCCCGGTCATGCTGGCCGATGACGCCCAAGACCGACCCATACTGGTACAGCGCCAGAGAGTGACGCGGACCCAACTCAGCGGCCGTGCGATAGTGGGCCTCACAGCCTCGGACATCCAACGCCATCCAACTCGCCAGGCCCAGCGAACCATGCACCTCGGGTTGCGCGGGAGCGAGGGCGGCGGCGCGGGAGGCGAACTCGCGGCATCGCTCGGCATGCGGTTTCGGATCTTCGGTTCCGAAGTAAGCGAGGGAAGAGTGAGCGTCGGCCAGGCCGGACTACACCAGGGCGAAGCTGGGGTCACGCTGCGTCGCTTGCGCGAAGCAGGCAAGAGCGTTCCTGACCGAGGCCGTGTCGCGCCGGTTCCACCAGAAACGCCCCTCAAGGTAGAGCCTGTACGCTTCGCCGCTCGCGGTAGAGCAAGCCAGCGGGACTGGGCTTGAATCGATCCCGAACTTGTCCCGGAACGCCGTGACGATGGCGGAAGCGATCTCGTCTTGTACAGCGAAAATGTCGTCCATCCTGCGGTCAAAACGCTCGGACCAGAGAGGAAACCCATCGGCCACATTGATCAACTGGACAGTGATCCGGACTCGTTCGGCGATCGCGCGAACGCTGCCCTCGAGGATCGCCCCGACATGCAAGAGGCGGCCGATTTCGAAAAGGTCCTCGTTGCGGCCTTTGAAGCGAAAGGAAGAAGTCCGCGCGGCAACGCGAATGCCGGCGACCCGCGAGAGGGCGTTGATGATGTCCTCGGCGAGCCCGTCCGCCAGCCATTCCTGGTCTCTGTTCGGGCTCAGGTCGGCGAAGGGGAGCACTGCAACGGACGGGCAGTTTGCGGCCGATGCCGCGCCGTCGAGGGCGGCACGAAGTTCCACCGGGGAGGAGAACCGTTCGGCAGGGTCTTTGGCCAGGCAACGCCGAAGGATCGCTTCGAGCGCCGGAGGAGCCGCAGCCGGAGGAGGCTGTTCGTGCAGAACAGCGGCGAGGGTGGCGGGCTCGGTTGGGCGGGCGAAGGCGCGCCGGCCGGTGAGCATCTCATAAAGGACGGCGCCAAACGAGAACATGTCGGAACGGGGATCGAGCGGTTTGCCTTCGACCTGTTCGGGAGACATGTACGGGCCGGTGCCGACCAGCATCCCGACTTTGCTCACCGCGGTTTCGGTGTCGGCGGCTTCGGGCGCCGGTTCGGGTGCGAAGACCTTGGCAAGGCCGAAGTCGAGGACCTTGACCGAACCAGAATCGGTCACGACGATGTTGGCTGGTTTAAGATCGCGGTGAACAATGCCGGCCGTGTGGGCGCACTCCAGGGCACTACAGATTTGCAGCGCAATTCTCAGGCATTGCGGCAGAGGCAGCGGCCGGGACGCCAAGCAAGCGGCAAGCGTACGGCCGGGAACGTATTCCACGACCAGAAAGTCCATCCCGTCCACTTCGCAGATGTCATACAAGGTCACGATATTGGGATGATTGAGGGCTGATGTCGTGCGCGCTTCGCGAAGGAAACGCCGGCGGCTTTCGAGGTCGCCCATGGCGTCGTCCCGGATGAACTTGAGGGCAACTTCGCGGTCGAGACGCGTATCGCGCGCCTTGTATACCTCACCCATCCCGCCACTGCCGAGGCGTGAGAGGACTTCGTAGGGGCCCAGCTTCCGCCCCGGCTGCAACGCAAGCATAGCTCCAAGCAGTGTACCGCGCCGCTGACACAATCGTGACAAACCCCTGACGTGGGCCTGAAGCCCGCGATTACAATAGACAGTAATCGGTCTTCGAGGCTTGCATGGCCATCACTGACTGGTTTGGTCCGTCGCGGCGCGGGAGCTGGCAGTGGCGCGCCTGCAATCCGATTTCGTCTCGGCCGTCTCGCACGAGTTCCGGGCTGACCGCGAAGCCCTGGGCCGCGCCCTCTGGAACCTGCTGGACAACGCCGTGAAGTACTCGGCGCGCGGCTCGGCGTCGAAGACTTCCGGCGTGGGAAATTCGGTGACAGGCTACGCTTTCACCAATTAAACACAGCGTCATAAGTAATTGCGCATGTTAAGGAATTGTGATCTCATGGA
>JBBTDS010000180.1:0-5087 GCA_038060875.1 Acidobacteriota bacterium
CGGGGCCGGGCATCACGGGGCCGGGCATCACGGGGCCGGGCATCGGGCCCGGAACCTGGGCACACAAAACAACGGCCAAAAGCAAGGTGAACAACAAATAGCTGCGCATGAGACCAGCATAGCGCTGGCGGGGCGGCCGGTCAGGCGTGCTATGCTCGGGGCGACGTGGAAAGGGGTCCAGTCCATGCAGGTGAGTAAGCTTGTCTTACTGTTGCTGCCGGCGATCGCCGCCGCGCAGGAATCCCGCGGATCCATCCTGGGCCGCGTCACCGATCCCAGCGGCGCCGCCGTTACCGGCGCCTCGGTCGAGGTCCAGAACGTTGACACCAACACCTCGTTGAAAACGTCCTCCAACGAGGCCGGCAACTACCAGATACCCTTTCTGCTGCCGGGCAACTACACGGTGCGAGTGGAGCAGACCGGCTTCAAGAAGCTGGAGCGGCAGGGAATCCGGGTGTCCACCAACGAAGCCGTGACGCTGAACATCTCGCTCGAGCTGGGCGCGCTGACCGAATCGGTGACGGTCACGGCGGCGCCGCCGCTGCTGAACACGGCTAATGCGGACCTGGGGCAAGTGATCGACAAGACGTATGTCGGCATGGTGAGTGTCTCGCTCAGCCGCAACATCATCAACATGCGTTCACTGGCGCCGGGAGTAACCGGCGGGACGGGCACCTACACCAGCAGCGCCCAGGCCGACTTCTCCATTGCCGGCGGCGGCGGCACGCGCGGCGACAACGAGATCGTGGTCGATGGGCTTCCGAACACCTCGGTCAGCGGCACCATCGGGTTCATACCTTCCCTGGACTCGGTCGAGGAGGTCAAGGTTCATACGACCATGTTCGATGCCGCCTACGGTCACTCCAATGGCGGCGCGGTCACCATCACTACCCGCGGCGGCACGAACCAACCGCACGGCGCGCTGTACCTGTACAAGCGGTGGAACAATCTGTACGCCAACAGTTGGACGAACAACCGGCTCGGCCTGCCCAAGCCGCCGGTCCAGTACCAGCAGTGGGGCTACACCGTCTCGGGCCCGGTTTGGCTGCCGGGCCTGTACAACGGGCGGGACCGCACCTTCTTCTCGACTTCGCTGGAGCGGGATCACGATCCGCGCGAACTGACCCGCCAGGCGCGCGTGCCCACCGAGGCGGAGCGCCAGGGCGATTTTTCCCGGACCCTGAACCGCCTGGGCGGCCCCTTCAGCATCTACGATCCGGCCACCACCACCCGCGTGGGCGCCACCGCGACCCGCCAGCCCTTCGCCGGCGCCAGGATCCCTGCGTCGCGGCTGAGCCCCATCGGCCAGGCCGTGTTGAGCAAGTACCCGCTCCCCACTCTGTCCGTGGCGCCGCAACTCGCCGCATTTAACTGGGGCAAGAGCACAACCTACACGGTGGACCAGCGGCAGTGGAGCGCGCGGATCGACCACGTGCTGACCGACCGCCAGCGGCTGTTCGGGCGCGTGGGCCTGCTCGACCGCATCCAGGCGGCCGACGATCCGTTCCCGGGCGTGACCTCCTTCCCGATCGACGGCGGGTCGGACCTCGGGCGTCTCTTCCGCCGGCGCATCAACGCCGGTCTCGACGATACGGTGGTCTTCTCCCCGTCGCTGGTGGCCTCCTTCCGCATGGGCCTGTTGAGCTACGCCAGCGACTCTACGGGCGGAGCCAGGGGCTCCGATCCGAAAGAGTTGCAGATGCCCGACGTGGTGGTTCGCAACCAGGCGTATCGCGGCTGGCCGAACTTTGTTCTCGGAGAGAATATCCCCGACCTCGGCAGCAGTTATTCGTTCTCGCGCGACATGATCGTATCGCTGGTTTCCACCTGGACCAAGCTGGCCGGCCGTCACGCCGCCAAGTTCGGCATCGACTACCGTCTCGGGCGCATCCACAACGTCTCTCCCGGCGGCAACGCCGTGGGCACTTTCAACTTCAACCCGGTCTTCACCCAGGCCGACCCTTTCACCCCGCGCTCGGCCGACACCTCCGGCTCGGCCATGGCCTCGCTGTTGCTGGCGGCCGCGGCTTCCGGCTCGTTCGGCTTCAACAGCCCCACCTCGGTGCAGAACCATTACGCCGGCTTGTTCGCGCAGGACGACTGGAAGGTGACCAGCCGGCTGACGCTGAACCTCGGCGTGCGCTATGAGATGGAGACGCCGCTCACCGAACGCTATAACCGGATGAGCTACCGCTTTGACGAGAGCGCTGCGCTGCCGGTCAAAGTTCCCGGGCTGGATCTCCGCGGCGGAATCCTGTTTGCGGGCGGGGCGCCCTCTGGGCCCGGAAACCCGCGGCGCACCCGGATCGACCGCAACAACTTCGGCCCCCGCATCGGGTTCGCTTTCAGCGCGACGCCCCGGACGGTCATCCGCGCCGGCTGGGGTGTCTTCTACAGCCTGATTTCGATGAACACCAGCTTCTTCGGCTCGCTGGGGGTGTTCAACGCGGTGACGCCTTACGTCGGCACCATCGACAATGGCGCGACCCCCTTTACAACGCTGGCCGACCCTTTCCCGGCGGGCCTGCGCGCGCCCGAAGGCAGCGCCGTGGGCCTGATGGCCCAGGTGGGCGACAGCCTCAGTCTCTTCGACGACCGGCGCGTGAGCCCTTACAACCATCAGTGGCAGCTCAGCCTCCAGCGCGAGTTGCCGGCCCGCACGCTGCTGGAAGTGGCCTACGTGGGCATGCACAGCCTCAAGCAGGTGGAGAGCTTCAACCTCAACGAAAAGCCCGACCGCTATCTCGCCCTGGGCGCGGCCGAGAACACGCGGGTGACGAATCCGTTTCTCGGCGTGTTCCAGCCAACCTCGTCGCTGGGCCAGGGCTCGACCATCACGCAGAACCGCCTCTGGGCACGGTTCCCGCAATTCACCTCGCTGACGATCCAGGGCGCCAACACCGGGCGCGCGCTGTACCACTCCCTGCAAGTGAAGGCCGACAAGCGGCTCACTAACGGACTGAACGTGTTGTGGACCTACACGTTTTCGCGGCTGATGGACAACAACACCACCAGCATCGTGAACCCGCGCTTCTACCGGGCGGTCTCGCCGTTAGACCAGAAGCGCGTGTCGCGCGTGGCCTTCGCTTACCAGTTGCCGTTCCGGTTCGAAGGTCCAGGATTGAACCGGCTGTGGAGGCAGGTCGCCGGCGGCTGGGCGCTGGGCGGATTGGCACAGTTCGCTTCCGGCACACCGCTCTCGGTCTCGCACTCGTTCGGGCGGCCGATCCGCATCCGTAATCCCAGGCTGAGCGGGCCGGTGGATTCCCGGCTGGGCGACCAGCGGGACGCGAGCCGCCGCGTGTCCAATCCCTACTTCGATATAAACGCCTTCGCTCCCCTGCCCGATCAGTACACCATCACGCCGGAACCGCCGGCACTGGACGAGTTGCGCTCGCCCGGCCTGCGTTCGCTCAACCTGTCCTTGTTCAAGACGTTCCCGCTGGTCGAGCGGTACAAGCTGGAGGTGCGCATGGAAGGCACCGGCGTCACCAACACACCAAACTTCAGCGCGCCGGGAACCAACATGTCGCAAGCGGCCACCTTCGGCGTCATCTCCTCGGCGGGCGGCAACCGCACGATGCAAGCCTCGGCCCGGCTGGTGTTCTAGCCGCAGTAGGACCGGCATTCCTGCCGGTCCAGGGTTCAGCCGCGCGGAATGGCTGCGATCAGCGGGCGCCCCTGTCGGGTTCGAATTGGGTGATCCGAACCTCTCCCTCCGGGAAACGGGCGGTGATCTCCAGTTCGCCTCCTATAGCTTTCACAAAGTCACGCAAGGTGCTGACGTACATGTCAGCGCGGCGCTCGAGCTTCGAGATGGAAGCCTGCTTCACGCGCAGCCGCTTGGCCAGGCGTTCCTGGGTAAATTCACGCGCGGCGCGCATTTCGTTCAGGGGCATCTCGGCGATAAGCTTCTTCGCCTTGGCGTTCGATCGCGCACGTGCCGCTGGCGACATCTTCTCTTCGAGAAGCTTGAAAGACTTAGCCATCAATGAGGCCCTCCTTTCTCAGTTCCTCCAGGTACTCGTCATAAAGACGGTCGGCGATGGGGACAAACCTCTCGTACCACCGGGCGCTGCCCGCCTTCTTACCTCCAACCAGGAGGATTGCAGTTCTCCGCGGGTCGAATGCGTACAACACCCGATACGGCTGTCCTGCGTGCTGGATGCGCAACTCTCGCATGTTCGAGTGCTTCGAGGTCTTGACGCCGGAGCTGAAAGGGAACCGCAGGGCCGGGCCGAACTGCCGCAACAGGAGCACGCATACGCGGACGTCTTCCTGTTCGGATTCCGTCAGGGAGTCCCACCAACGCTCGAACTCGTCGGTGACCTCGATCTCCCATTCCAAATTGTGAATATAGCACCGGGGCTATGTCACCTGCAAGCGACAGCGGCACTGCCGCCGCAGGCTGAAGCCGGCGGCGGTACGCTTCAGCGTGCGCTCAGCCGCGCAGAATGGCTTCGATCAGCCCGTCGATGGTGAACGGCTCCGCCTCGGCGGCGATTTCGAGGCCGTGGCCGCGGGCAGTAGCCGTGGTCACCGGGCCGATCGAGGCGACGCGGACGCCCCGCAGGACTTCGACGCCGGCCGCCCGCACGAAGTTCTTCACCGTCGAGGAGCTGGTGAAGGTGATCCAGTCGGCCTTGCGTTCGGCGGTGAAGATCTCGCGAGCGCGCTCAGCCGCGTCATCAGGGATCACGGTGCGGTAGGTCTCGACCACGTCCACGTGCGCTCCGCGCCGCGTGACGCATCCAGCCGCTCCAGGAAGCAGCGCACGCCGTTGGCGCTGGTGAAGATCAGCCAGTCATATCACTCCAGGCGCGCAATGGCGTGGTCGAGCTGGCGGTAATCCTCGGCGGGCCGCACCTCGATGGTGGGAAACTCGATCGCCACCGCGCCCAGCGCGCGCAGCTTCTCCGACATCACCGAGGCCTGGCCGCGGGCGCGGGTCACCACGATCCGCTTGCCGAACAGCGGCAGCCGCTCGAACCAGCTCAGCTTCTCGCGCAGCGCCACCACCTCACCCACGATGATGGTCGCCGGCGGCTTCAGGCCGCGCTCCTCGACGAGGCGCGGCAGGCTCGCCA
>JBBTDS010000181.1:0-5742 GCA_038060875.1 Acidobacteriota bacterium
ATTTTCGGCCGCTCCGTGCTTGACATCGAGTACTCGGACCACCATTGGCGTGGGGTCTTGGACACGGATGAATCGGCATCGGCCCGGCAACGGGCAGGGAGGGTAACATGAAACCGAGAGCGTTGCTGATGTTGGCCGTCTTCTGGGCGGCGGCTTGGGCCCAGCACTCCAACGGCTATGTGTTCTTCGCGCCCGGCGCGGTCGTCGCCGGCGGGGGCGGCGCGATGACCTTTCACCTCGGAGGCGGCGGCGAGGGAATCCTCGGCAAGGGTGTCGGGGCGGGGATCGAACTCGGGGTGCTCGGCCCGAAGCAGTTTTCCGATGCGCTGGGAGTGTTATCGGCGAACGGGTACTACCACTTTCGCCACGGGAAGCATCACAAGGTGGATCCGTTCGTCACCGGCGGTTACTCGCTGTTCTTCCGCCAAGGCACGGCGAACATGTACAACCTCGGCGTCGGCGCGAACTACTGGTTCTCCGGCAGGCTGGGCTTCCGGCTCGAGCTTCGCGACCAACTGGGGTCCTGGTGCGGCTGCGGCACGGCGCACTTCCCGAGCGTGCGCTTTGGTCTGGCGTTTCGCAGCGGGGGATAGCAGCGCCGGGCAAGTGGGGCCGGCTTCAGCCGGCCGCGGGCTGGAAGCCCGCCCCACTGTGCGACAATGGGTCGTTGGCGATTTTGGGGATCCCAGAATGCCCACCGCAATCAAGATTTGGGAGATCAGCGGAGAGCAGCTAAAGCCCGTTGAGGACTCGAACCTCTCGGTGGCACACGTCGAGAGCGAACTTGAAACCTGGATCTGCCGTAATGCCGAACTTCTCGGCGACCGCTTGCTAATAATAGATCGACAGCGCGACATTCCAGGTGTAGGTCGACTGGATCTGCTTGGAATTGACGAGGCGGGAAGACTCGTGATTGTGGAGCTCAAGCGCGACCGCACTCCGCGCGAGGCAGTTGCCCAAGCACTGGATTACGCGTCCTGGCTGGACTCCGTCAACGAAGACGAAATCGAGGCGCACGCTGAGCAACACCTACAGCGGCCATTGTCGGAAGCCTTCTTCGAGTTCTTCCAAACAGAGCTCCCCGAGTACACGTGCCAGAATCATCGTATTGTGCTCGCCGCACCACGTTTGGACGAGTCAGCCGAGCGGATCATCAACTACTTGGCAGAGCGGCACGGTATCGAGATCAATGCCGTGTTTTTCCGCTACTGCAAGCTCACTGACGGCAAAGAGCTACTGGCGAGATCCGTTCTGGTCGCGGAGGACACTCGTCCCCCCGGCCACAAGCGGAAGCCCCCCGCCTTTGAACAGCTCCTCGCCATCGCTACCGACAAGCACACCACGGCAATCCTCGAAATCTGCCGGCAAATGCGCCAACACTGGCGCGAGACGAATCGGTGGACTTACGGGGGCTCTCTGAGATACTGGGCGCCAACACCGTCGGGCCAGGAAAGGATGATATTCGGCGTGAACATCGCCGGCAAGAACAACCCGCCAGCCGGCCAACTCGACATCTGGATTCCCACCAAGAGCCTTGCCGAGGCGACCGGCGCCCCGGAGGCCGACATCAGACAGAAGCTCGGGGACACATCACTCGTTTTCGAACAGCAAAACGTGGACTGCTGGATCAGGCTCAAGAAACTCGAGGATGCCCAACGGCTTGTCGGTCTCCTGGAGAACTGGGTTCAAAACCTAGCTGGAGCTGCGCCTGCGGCACGAAGGATTTCCTGAACGTGCGCTTCAGGCTGGCGTTCCGCAGCGGGGGATAGCGCGGCCGCTGGGGCGTTACAGGCGAAAACGCCCTCCCTGGGGAACACCGAGGCGACGGTCAACACTACTTCGGCGCCGTCTGTAATCTCCAGCTTCTCCAGCCGCCCGAAGACGCCGTTGCGGAACCGGGCGCGCATGGGTTCCATCATCGTCGCTGTCCAACCGATAGGGCTACACGCGAACTATCTCCCGCCCGACCGTCCGGCGTCCAAAGAAGGAATAGCGCCAACCGCCGGGTTAGCGGCCGTCTACATCTCGCCCGCAGCCCGAACAATCTGTTCAAAATCGCTTTGCCTGAGATAAAAGCCTTCCCGACGGAGCGCTTCCAGTTTCTGGCGAACACTCGCAACCAGTCCCAAGGCCTTTGCCATCGCATAGAACGCCGGCGTGCGAAGCACCGTGAGACCACGCTGTCCCGCACAAATGACCGCCCGGCGGTCATCCAGAAGCAGAACCCGCGCCTGGATCTCTTCGGCGAGGACAATCGCTTCGCTTTCGCCGCGGTGAAGGTGTTCAGCCGTTGCGAGCGCCGCCGCACGATTCTGATCGGCGATCTGGGCCACTCTGATCCAGGCGCCGGCAGCTTGCGCCACTTAGTTGGCGCCCGCTCTTTCCCGGCCTTCGCCGACAACTTCGCGATAGACTGCTTCGGGAATTGCGACCTCTTCCCAGACGGTCTTCAGGAGGTGCAGGTCTCCCACGGCAGCCAGGTGAATGAGGGGGGAGCTATCGGCGACCGCGCTCATCCTCTTGCAGGGCCCCTTCGCTCAGGAGGCGCTCCACGGTCTGCGAATCCTGCTGCCAATCTTCGTAGGTGTAATCCGTGTGGGGGATGCCGCGCTCCTTGAGGAGATCGAGGAACGCCACGCGAGTGAGACCCAGCAGGCGTGCAGCGAAGCCACCGGCCAGCCGGCGCTCGCGGAAGAGCCGCAAGACGACCTCCTGCCGAACGCGCTTGGCGATCCCTTCTTCAAAACCCGCCTCGGTCATTTCGTCCGGCAAGTCTACGTCGATCTCGAACCTCATCGGTCCCCCTGCTCGTTTCCCTATCATCGCACCCCCTCCTGTATCTTCGCATCTGTACGCTCCAAGTGAGTGCGCATCTTGCTGATCGCCGCCGCGTGGATCTGGCAGATACGGCTCTCGTTGAAGGTGAGCACGCCGTCGGTCTGCTTCATGGTACCGTCGCTTTGTACGATCGCGGTCTGATACCGGGGTGGAGGGCCGAACTTCGCGACACCCTGGGGTCCTGGTGCGGCTGCGGCACGGCGCACTTCCCGAGCGTGCGCTTTGGTCTGGCGTTTCGCAGCGGGGGATAGCAGCGCGTGGGGCAGGCCGTTTGGCCTGCCAATCGGTTGAACTGACGGCGGGCAGGCGAAACCGCCTGCCCCACTGGCGTGCGAGAATAGGTCTGGTCGCCCATGGTACGCGACGGGATCTATTACGCGCTGGCCGGCACGGCCGCGGGCCTGCTGCTCTGGTACCTGGGCGGCCCGATGGCGGCCATTCCGCTGTTCCTGGCGGCGGCCTTCTGCCTGTACTTTTTCCGCGACCCGGAGCGCGAGATTCCGCCGGGCGACGTGGCTGTCTCGCCGGCCGACGGGAAGGTAGTGTCTATAAAGCCGGTGGCGCCGGCGTTGACGCGGGTCAGCGTGTTCCTGAACATCTTTGACGTGCACGTGAACCGCTCGCCGATCGCCGGGCGGATCGCCGCCGTCGATTACCGCCGCGGCCGCTTCCTGGTGGCTAGCCGCGAGCGGGCCTCGGCGGAGAACGAGCAGAACACGGTGGTGGTGGAAGGCGACGGGACGCGGGTGACTTTCAAGCAGATCGCGGGCCTGATCGCGCGCCGCATCGTCTTCTACCGGCGCCCCGGCGATGCGGTGCGGACCGGCGAGCGGGTGGGGCTGATCAAGTTCGGCTCGCGGGTGGACGTGTTGCTCGGGCCGGAGTGGGAGATCGAAGTCCGGGAGGGCGAGCGGGTCAAGGCGGGCGCCAGCGTGCTGGCGCGCCGTCGCGGCTCATCGGAGGCAGCCTGTTGAGAATCCCCAAGCGCTTCCGGCGGCGGCTGCCGGAACTGAAACGACGCCGGGCGGCCTATGCCCTGCCGACGCTGTTCACCGCCGGCAACCTCTTCCTGGGTTTCCTGGCGATTTTGAAGTCGTTCCAGGGCGCGATGCTGGGTGTGACCGGGGACCTGGGCGCGAACCCGCACTTCGAGGTGGCCGCCAAGGCCATCGGGGTGGCGGTGGTGCTGGACGGTCTGGACGGGCGCATCGCGCGAATGACCCACACGGTGAGCGACTTCGGCCGCGAGCTGGATTCGCTGGCCGACATAATCACCTTCGGGCTGGCGCCGGCGATCCTGGCGTTCGCCTGGGGCGTGCAGTTCGCCGGCGTCTCCGGCGTTCCTTTCCCGGGCGACCACCTGCACCGTATCGGCTACTTCGTCACCTTTGTCTACGTGCTGTGCGGGGCGGCGCGGCTGGCGCGGTTCAACATCCAGGCCAACCCCGTGCCGAGGAACCCGGGCCGGGCGGACCGCAAGTACTTCGTCGGGCTCCCCGTCCCGGGAGCGGCCGCCCTGATCGCGGCGGTGGTTTTCGCCGCCGACTGCTCGCCGCTGGCCTACTGGCCGCCGACGCTGGCCTGGATGCTGCTGCTGGCACTGCTGTCGTTTCTGATGGTCAGCACCTGGCGTTACCGGAGCTTCAAGGATTTCCAGTTGCTGCGGCCGCGCTCGCCGCTGACGGTGGTCCTCTGGGGCAGCCTGATCTACATGCTCTGGTACTACTCGCAGCCGGTGCTGCTGGGCATGGCCGTCGTTTACGTGGGCAGCGGCATCGTGGTGCGCGCCGGCGGAGCGCTGCGGCGCCGGTTCCGCCATGCGCCCGCGCATCCGGAGCACCAGGTTGGATAGGCCGCATTCACTGCCGGTGGCCGCGATCGTGGGCAGCGCCAGCCTGGTGGGCCGCGAGCTGCGCGACCTGCTGGCCGAGAAACGGCTGCCGGCCCGCGTCAAGCTGATCGGCGCCGGGGCCGAAGATGCGGGTCTGCTCACCGAGCAGGCCGGCGAAGCGGTCATCATGACCGCGCTGGACGAGGACAACTTGGGCGAGGCGCGGCTGGTGTTCCTGGCCGGCTCGGCCGAGTCCAGCCGCAAGACGCTGGAGATCCTCACCAGGATGGGCAGCCAGGCCGCGCTCATCGACCTGACCTCGTTTCACGAGGATTCGCCGCGCAGCCGGCTGCGGGCGCCGATGGTGGAGCCGCCCGGCTTCGAGGCGCCGCCGGACGCCATCCACGTGATCGCCCACCCGGCGGCCATCGCGCTGGCGCTGTTCCTGATCCGTCTCGAACGGGCGCACCCGGTGAGCCGCGCGGTGGCCCATGTGTTCGAGCCGGCCAGCGAGCGCGGCCAGCGCGGCATCAACGAGCTGAAGGAGCAGACGGCGAGCCTGCTCACCTTCAAGCGCGTGCCGAAGCGGGTCTTCGACGACCAGCTTGGCTTCAACATGCTGGCGCGTTACGGCAGCGAGGCGCCCGAGGCGCTGGAGGGCTTCGAGTCGCGCATCGAGCGTCACCTGGCGACGCTGCTGGCGGCGCGGGGCGGCCTGGTGGCGCCTTCGCTGCGGCTGATCCAGGCGCCGGTGTTCCACGGGCACAGCTTCTCGGTATGGGCGGAGTTCGACCAGAGTCCGCAGGCGGCGGCGCTGGAACGGGCGCTGGCATCGGAGGAGATCGACGTGCGCCGGGCCGGGCACGAGGCGCCCACCGCGGTGGGCATGGCCGGCCAAGGCGGCATCGCGGCCGGGGCGATCCAGGTGGACCGGAACAACCCGCGGGCGGCCTGGTTCTGGCTGGCGGCCGATAACCTGCGGCTGGCGGCCGCGAACGCGGTTGCCGTGGCCCGGGCGCTGCCGGCGGAGGCCCGATGAGGCTGCTGCTGGCCGCACTGGCGGCGCTGGCCGC
>JBBTDS010000181.1:5842-16282 GCA_038060875.1 Acidobacteriota bacterium
GCTGGCCGCACTGGCGGCGCTGGCCGCCGGCTGCGGGTACCACATCGCCGGCCGCGCCGACTTGCTGCCCAAGAACATCCAGACCATCGCCATCCCGGCTTTCGCCAACGTCACCACTCGCTACAAGCTCACCGAGCGGCTGCCGGCCGCGCTCACCCGCGAGTTCATCGCCCGCACGCGCTACCGGATCGTGGCCGATCCCAACCCGGCCGACGCCATCCTGCGCGGCGTCGTGGTCAACTACGTCTCCTACCCGACGATCTTCGATCCGGCCACCGGGCGCGCCACCGGCGTGCAGATGAACGTGACCCTCGAAATCACGCTGACCGAGCGGGCCAGCGGCCAGGTGCTGTTCTCGCGGCCTTCCTTCGACGTGCGCGAGCGCTACGAGATCAGCGTCGATCAGCGGGCGTACTTCGAGGAGAGCGACGCGGCGCTGGAGCGGCTGAGCCGCGACGTGGCCCGGACGGTGGTTAGCGCCATCCTGGAGGGCTTCTAGTGTCCTGTGCCGTTCCAACCTCGGCAACCGCTCCCGCCCAGAGGGCACCCGGTCGCGGCTCGGAAACTCTTACTGAGCCGCGACCGGAGGGAGCGGCAGGCTGTAAGCCCTTCGGCGGGACAGGACACTAGCCGCCGTGACGCCGCAGCAGTTCCTCGCCCAGATCCGCAAGGGAGAGGTCGCGCCCGCCTATCTGTTTCTCGGGCCGGAGCCGTACCAGCGCGAGTACTGCCGCAAGGCGCTGATCGCGCAGGCGCTGCCGGAAGCGGACCGGGAGAGCGGGCTGGTTCACCACGACCTGGAGGAGACGAGCCTGCACGCGGTGCTGGAAGACGCCTGCTGCCTCTCGTTGTTCGCGCCGCGCCGGCTGCTGTGGATCTCCAGCGCCGAGGCGGCGCTGCCGCGGGGCCGGGCCGCCGCCGAGGGCAGCGACGAAGAGCGACCCGCCCAGGCCGGCGGCGCGGCCGAGCTGGCCGCCCACTTGAAGAACCCGGTGGAAGATGTGGTGCTGCTGTTCGAGGCGGGCCGGTACGGTTTCGAGGGTGACGACAGGGCCAAGGTGGAACGGGTGCGGAAGTTCTACGCCGCCATCCCGGCGGTGGTCGAGATGGAGCCGATGGGGGCCGAGCAAGCGCGGCGGTTCGCCGCCAACCTGGCGCGGCAGGCCAACCTGAGCATCGGCGCGGCCGAGTTGGACCTGCTGGTGGAGGCGCTCGGGGCCGAGGCGGCTCGCATCGCCACCGAGATCGAGAAGCTCCGCATCTACGCCGCCGGCGACAAGGCGATCACCGCCGAGGACATCTCGCGGCTGGTGCCGGAGGCCCGCGCCAGCACCATCTTCGCGCTGGTGAACGCGCTGGGACAGAACGACCGGCTGCGCTCGCTGGGCATCCTGGACACCCTCATCCGGCAGGGCGAGTACCTGCCGCTGGCGCTGAGCTTCCTCTCCAGCCAGTTCCGCCTGGCGCTGATGGCGAAGGAGGCGGGGCTGCGTACACCGCAACAGATCCAGGCGCAGGCAGCCAAGCTGGGCGTGCCGATGTGGGGTGCGCGGGCCGAGCAGGTCCACCGCACGGCGGCGGCATTTACCAGGGAGCAGATCATCGCGGCGCTGAAGAGCATCTACGGGGCCGACAAGTCGCTGCGCGACGTCCGCCCCGACGACAGGGTGGTGATGGAGGACTTCGTTCTGCGGTTGACGGGCTGAGCCGGGGCTACGCAGCCACCGCCTTCAAGCGCAGGGTGAGCCGGGACTTGTACCGGGCAGCGGTATTCTTCTTGATGATGCCCCACTTGGCGGCCCGGTCGATGAGGCTGAAGGTCTTGGGCAGCAGCGCTTGGGCCGCGGTCAGGTCTTTCTCTTCCAGCACGCGCCGCATGGAGCGGATCTGGTGGCGCAGGCGGGTCTTGCGAGTCCGATTAATAGTGGTACGCCGCTCGATCTGACGTGCCCGCTTCAGGGCAGAAAAAGTGTTTGCCATTTCGTCCTAACAGGAATCTCTTCCGTAGGATAGCGTAGCGTCGCGGCGCCGGTCAAACGTCGTCGTGGTCGAAGGCCTGGTCGATGAGCCGGCTGGCGAGGGCGCGGGCTTCGACCTGGTAGAGCCCGGAGCGGACATCGGCGGCCAGCCGGGCCAGGCGCGCCGCCCGCTCCGGCGACTCCCCATCAGCCAGCTTGAGCAAGCGCGCCTGGAGTTCCGCCAGGCTGCTGCTGACAGCTTCCGGGGACCCTTCGGCCTCCGAGATCTTCTTCATCTTTGGAGCGGCGGCTCCTCGTGACCCACGGCACGACATACTCTCTGCTCTCCACACTAGGTATCGGCGGCCCTCTCAATAACTTTAGTGGCCCTTCCGGTTCAATATTCTCCGCATTCGTAGGCCGCTTCCAGCATGGCCACTACGTTCTCGGGCGGTATGTCGGCCATCACGTTGTGGACCTGGTTCCAGACGTAGCCGCCGCCGGGCGCGAAGACTTCCAGCCGCCGGCGAACGTCCTCGCGCACCTGCGCTGGCGTCCCGTGGGCCAGCACCCCCTGGGTGTCGCAGCCGCCGCCCCAGAACGTCAGCTCGCGGCCGAATTCCCGCTTGAGCCGCTCCGGCTCCATGTAGCGGGCGCTGGTCTGCACCGGGTTGAGGATCTCCACCCCCGCCTCGATCAGGTCCGGGATGAGCTGGTAGACGCCGCCGCAGCAGTGCAGAAAGATGTGCGCGCCGCTCTGTTCCTTCGCGTATCGGTAGATGCGCTTGTGCCGCGGCAGGAACAGCTCACGGTAGGTCTCGGGCGAGAGCTGGGGCCCGGACTGCATACCGAGGTCGTCGCCCACCACCAGGATCTGCACCCAGCCGCGGATCTTCGGCAGCAGCCGGCTCAGGAACTCCAGGTGGACCTCGGTGAGCCGGTCGAGAAACCGCGCCAGCTTCCGCTTCTCGGCGGCCAGGTAGTAGTAGAGGTTCTCCATGCCGAATAGGAACTGGCTCCACTCAAACAGATTGCAGCCCACCGCTAAGGAGATGGCGTAGTCGGTCGTCTCGCAGGCGTGGCGAGCCGTGCGTCCTATCTCCTCGAGCCGCTCCTCAGTCAGCGGCTGCTCCCAGGGCGCGGTGGGAAGCGCCGCCCAGGTGACCTGCTTCATCTTCTCCGGAAGCGGCTCGTAGTTGTCCAGGCCGTCGGGGCCGGCCAGCGGCCAGTGGCACTGGCTGATGTAGAGCGCCGATTGCGGCATCGTCCCGATGACGAGGCCGGTCGGGTCGCGCACGACCAGGTCGCCGTTGCGTCGTTCGGAGCGGAACCAGGCTGGGGCCACGGCCGGCGAGCCGTCGGGCAGGGTCCAGGGCTGCCATTCGAGGGGGAAGGCGCGGCCCAGGTCGATGGCATCGACGTGGAAGCGGTCGAGGTACCACTGGTCCGGCTGGGCCAACTGCTGGATCACGTCGTAGAGCAGCGTGGGGCCTGCCGTGATGCCGAGGTGGGCCTTCAGGCGGTTGTAGGCGATAGCCATGATGCCAGTCGAGCGCATCGAGCCGTGGTCAATCGGCACGCGGTCCGGCTCCTTGTGGGCAATCGCCGCCAGCACCCGTCCGCGCGAGGTCATGGGCACTGCTATCATCGCACAGTGAACCTCGCTCGTTCCTGCATCATCATCGCGTTCTGCGCGCTTGTCGCGGCGCCGGCTGATTTCACCATCACGCCGGATGTCCAGGCCGCGCTGGAGCGCATCACGGCCGACTCACTCCGCGGCCACGTGTCCTTCCTGGCCTCGGATCTGCTGGAGGGACGCGACACGCCTTCAGCGGGGCTGGATATCGCCGCCGAGTACATCGCCGCCCAGCTCCGCCGCGCCGGGCTGGAGCCGGCCGGCGATGACGGATATTTTCAGACCGCCGCCCTGGTGCTGGTGAAGCCGAATCTGGACGGGTTCGAGCTGGCGTTCGAGACCGGCGGCGAGACGATCCGGGTGGCGAAGGAGAGCGTACGGACGGCTCAATCGTCCGGTGCTGTTGATCTTACGCGCGCTCCAGCCGTCCGGATCAGCCTGGACGATCCCGCCGCGCTCGAGCAGTGGACGCCGGACCAGATGCGCGGCAAGGTGGTGCTGGCGTCCATTCCGGGCTTCACGTCGCGGGAGTTCATGGAGGGGATGCGCCGCGTCCGCGCCCAACTCGCGCGGCTCAACCCCGGGCTGATGGTCACGCTGCGGCGCGGATCGTCCGAGACGACGGGCCTGCGGCTGCGCGATCCCTCCGAGGCGGCCGGGCCGCCCTCGCTGATCGTCAACAGCCCCGAGCTGGCGAAGGCGGTCGAGGCGCTCAAGCCCGGGCCGGTGGAGGCGACCGTCACCGTGCGTATGGCCCCTCCGGTGGAGACTCCCGTAAAGCCGCGCAACGTGGCCGCGGTCCTGCGCGGATCCGATCCCGCGCTGAAAGACACCTACATTCTGGTGACGGCGCACTACGACCACACCGGTGTAGCTCCCCGCGGCGAAGGCGACCGCATTTTCAACGGCGCCAACGACAACGCCAGCGGCGCCGCCGCGGTCATCGAGCTGGCCGCCGCGCTGGCGAAGCTCGGCCACAAGCCGAGGCGCAGCATCGTCTTCCTGACCTTCTTCGGCGAGGAGCGAGGGCTGTTCGGCTCCAGGTACTACGCGCGGCATCCGCGATTTGCGATCGAGAAGACCGTCGCCAACCTTAACCTGGAACAGCTTGGCCGCACCGACGAGACCGAGGGGCCGCAGCTCGCGCGGGCGGCGGTGACCGGCTTCGACTACTCCGATGTGGGCGAAACCCTGCGCCAGGCGGGCGAACTGGCCGGGGTGACCGTCTTCCGGCACGAAAAGAACAGCGATTCGTACTTCGCCCGCAGCGACAACCAGGTGTTCGCCGACCTGGGCATCCCGGCGCACACGCTCTCGGTGGCTTACTTTTTCCCCGACTATCACCGGCCGGGCGATCACTGGGACAAGCTGGATTACCCGAACATGGAGAAGGTCACCCGGGCGGCCGCGGTCGGCCTGCTCATGATGGCCGACAGCCCCGAGCCGCCGCGGTGGAACGAGGCCAACCCGAAGGCCGAGCGGTACGTGAAGGCCTCGAAAGCGCGGTCGGCGGGCCGGCCATGAAGCCACCGCCCCACCCTCTCTGTTACTATTACCGTTTCGCGGGGGACATGACCGATGAGCGAGTTCCGTCCTTACGTTCCTGAGAAGACAGACCTGCGGGAGTTTACCTTCCGGGCCGTGCTGCTGGGCCTGATCATGACGGTGGTGCTCGGCGCGGCCAACGCTTACCTGGGCCTGCGCGCCGGCATGACCATCGCCGCCACCTATCCGGCGGCAGTGATCGCGATGGCGGTGCTGCGGCTGCGGCGGGGATCGATCCTGGAGGAGAACATGGCGCGCACGGTCGGCTCGATCGGCGAGTCGGTCGCCGCCGGCGCCATCTTCACCATACCGGCCTTCGTCATCACCAAGGCCTGGCCGGAGTTCCAGTCCGCCGAGGCCTACTGGAAATCGACCGCGCTGATGCTGGTGGGCGGCTTCCTGGGCATCCTGTTCGTCACCCTGCTGCGGCGGGTGATGGTCACCGACCCGGAGCTGCCCTATCCGGAATCGGTGGCCGCTTCGGAGATTCACAAGGCCGGCCAGCGGGGCGCCGGCGCGGCGCGGCTGCTGTTCTACAACATGGGCCTGGGCGCGCTGATCTACGCGCTCGGGGAGATCCGGCTGTTCTCTGCCAGCAAGGAGTTCGTGGTGCACATCGGGCAGTTGGGCAAGAGCCTGGTGCGGCTGGGCAGCGGCGCGGAGGCGCAGACGCTGGGCGTGGGCGGTGTCAGCACGGTCTCCGCCCCGGCGATCAGCCCGGCGTACCTTGGAGTGGGCTACATCATCGGGCCGCGGCTGGCGGCGCTGAACTTCTCCGGCGGCCTGCTGGCCTGGGGGCTGCTGGTGCCGCTGCTGATTTACTTCCTCGGCCCGCAATTGCAGACGCTGCTGCCGGCAGGGGCAACGGAGGAGTCCTGGGCTGAGCTGGCCGGCAGGGTGTGGCGGTTCATCGTGCGGCCGATCGCGGTCGGCGGGATGCTGGTGGGCGCCAGTTTCACGCTGTTCCGTATGCGTAAGAGCCTGGCCACCGGCATGGGGCGGGCGATCTCGGACCTGAAGAAAGCCGGGACCCAGGCGGCGGCGACCAGCCGGCTCGATCGCGACATCAGCGCCAAGGCGACCTTCGGCGGCCTGGCCGTCGCGCTCGTCTGCATGGTGCTGCTGTACACCTATTTCTCCGGCACGCTCTCGGGCGGGGTGGTGGCGGCGCTGGTGATGATCGTTCTCGGCTTCTTCTTCGCCGCCGTGTCCGGGAACCTGGTGGGCATGATCGGCTCCTCCAACAACCCCGTCTCGGGCCTGACGCTCTCGACGCTGATTGTGGCCGCGCTGCTGATGGTGACCATCGGCGTCTCGGGCGTGAGCGGGGTGGCTGCGGTGCTCGGCGTAGCGGCGGTGGTCTGCGTGTCTTCGGCGGTGGCCGGCGAGATGCTTCAGGACCTGAAGGTGGGGCACATCCTGGGCGGCACGCCGCGCTACATGCAGATCGGCGACTTCATCGGCGTGGCGCTGGCGAGCGTGGCCCTTTATTTCCCGCTGCTGGTGCTGCACGTGGGCAACATCAAGGCGGGCGGAATCGGGTTCGGCGACAAGGCCATCTCGGCGCCGCAGGCCGGGCTGATGGCCATGCTCTCGCAGGGCATCGTCGGCGGGCAGATGGCCTGGCCGCTGGTGGTGGTCGGCATTCTGATGGGTTTCACCCTCATCCTGGTGCAGGTGCGCAGCCCGATGCTGTTCGCCGTCGGCATGTACCTGCCGCTGGAGACGACGTTTGCCATTTTCATCGGCGGCGTCTTCCGCTGGTTCACCGACCGGCTGCGCGACCGCCGCGGCTTCAACGAAGCGCAGAAGGCCAGGGTGGAGAACGCCGGCGTACTGGTGGCCTCCGGGCTGATCGCCGGCGAGGCGCTGATGGGCCTGGTGAAGGCCACCTTCCAGTTCTTCGACCAGCCGATCCCGCACGTTCTCGAGCAACCGCCGTTCCTCACCGGCCTCGTCGTGCTGGCCCTGCTGGGCCTGCTGATGATCCGGGTGCCGCTGGCCAACGCCGGCCGCGCCGATGAGCCGGCGCCGCCCACTGCGATTATGTGATGCCCTACCAGCTCATGAGCGAGATACGGGCCTTCCGGGTCCCGGAGGGCGCGGTCGCGCTCTGGTGGCTGGGGCAGATGGGCTACATCTTCAAGTCGCCACAGGACACGCTGGCCGGCGTCGATCTGTACCTCACCGATAGCTGCGCGGCGCTCAGCTCGGAGCTGGATCTGAAGCGGCGCGTGCCGGTGCTGATCGAACCCGAGGAGCTTGAGGTGGACGTCTTCGCCTGCACGCACAACCACCAGGACCACACCGATCCCGAGACCATCCGGTGCCTGCGCATCAAGGATTCGGCTCTGTTTGCCGGCCCGCCGCCGAGCGGCGCGGTGTTCCGCGCCGAGGGCATCGCGGAAGACCGCATCGTAATGGCCTGGCCGGATTGCGAGATCCGCTGCCGCGACCTGGTGATCCGCGGCGCCTACGCCGTGCCGACCGATGACACCGACCTCAATCACCTCGGCTACGTCTTCCAGTACGGCGACGGGCCCAAGATCTACCTCACCGGCGACACCGATTGGAGCGAGCGGCTGTGCTCGGCCGCGAAGCACGCGCCGGAGGTGATGATCGCCTGCATCAACACCGGCTTCAACAACCTCTCGCACTGGGAGGCGGCGGAGCTGGCGGCGCGGCTCAAGCCGAAGGTCGCCATCCCCTGCCACTACGACCTGTTCGCCGACAACGCCGCCGACCCGCGCCAGTTCCGCGCCGCGCTGCTCGCCCGCGCCCCCGGCGTGCGGTACGTGGAGCTGGAGCACGGCCAGGCCTGGGTGTTCGGGCCGGGAACCGCCGGGTAATCCGCTCAGGTTCTGCTGCCGCCTGTGGCTTGTAGCTTGTAGCCTGTGGAGCGGGCCGCAAGCTACAAACTACGGGCCACGAGCTACGGTGCTCTTCAGCACGCTCGACAGCATCGCGACGCCGTGCTCGGTGAAGGCGTAAGGCGTGGCTCGGCGAAGGCCGCCCCAACTTGAAATCACAAATTGTGATTTCAAGTTTGCGAACTCGACCGCGCTGAGCTGGAACATGAAGTCGGCGGGAAAGCGTTCGATGTTGCGCTTGACCGCCTGCACCAGCACGCGCGGTTCGACGCGATAAAGTTCAGCCAGGTGTGGGCTGAGCATTACCTTCTGCCCGCGGATGAGCACGATCCGGTTCTCGATCACTTCAGCCGGGATCGCCAGCGCCGTCGAGCGAGTTCCTGCCCGGCGCTTGGAGGTGGCCATACAAATAGAGTGGGCCGGCGGGAAGGCCGCCCCAACTTGAAATCACAAACTGTGATTTCAAACGGCCCGAGTCTCGGCGCAAGCGCGCCAGTGGTAAACTCGCTCTGTAAGCCATGATTCGCCCCCTGCTCACGCCGGTGCTCCTGTTGTGTTCGTCACCAGCCCTCTTCGCCCAGGAATCGCTTCGGGTCACCGGCGGGCTCGGCGGGATGGTCGAGCGGCACCTCACCGCTGTCGCCAGGCAGCATTGGGAGGCGCGGGCGGCGAAGGTGGCCGCGCTGCGCACACCGGCTGAAGTGACCGAGCGGCAGGCCTACATCCGCCAGCGCGTGATCGAGGCGCTGGGAGGCTTTCCCGAGCGGACACCGCTCAACGCCCGCATCACCGGGACGCTGGAGCGCGACGGCTACCGCGTCGAGAAGCTGATCTACGAAAGCCTGCCGCGCTACTACGTCACCGCCAACGTCTACGTGCCGGACGGCGGCCGGCCGCCCTATCCCGCGGTGCTGGGCACGGCCGGCCACAGCGCCAGCGGCAAGGCTTTCCCGCTCTACCAGCGGGTGTGGATCTCGCTGGCCCGGCGCGGCATCCTGGTGCTGGCTTACGACCCGCCGTCGCAGGGCGAGCGCTCCGAGTATTTCGACGTCGATCTCGGCCGCCCGCGCTTCGGCAGCACCGCCGAGCACACCATGGCCGGCATCCAATGCCTGCTGACCGGGACCAACATCGCGCGCTACGAATTGTGGGACGGCATGCGCGGCCTGGACTACCTGCTGACGCGCAAGGACGTGGATCCCAAGCGCATCGGCGTGGCCGGCAACTCGGGCGGCGGGACACAGACGGCCTACCTCCAGGTGGTGGAGCCGCGGCTGGCTGCGGCCGCGCCGTCGTGCTACCTCACGTCCTGGGAGAAGCTCTGGGCCGGCCCCGGGCCGCAGGACGCGGAGCAGAACTTCGCCGGGTTTCTGAAAGACGGCCTCGATTTCGGCGATTTCCTGATCGCCTTCGCGCCGAAGCCGGTGCGGATGATGACGGCCATCCGCGATTATTTCCCGATCGAGGGCGCGCGAGCGACCTTCGCCGAAGCGCGCCGCGTCTACGAGATCCTCGGCGCCGGGGAGCGCATCGATCTGTTCGAGTACGACGATCCGCACGGCTGGTCGAAGCCGCGGCGCGAGGCGACCTACCGCTGGATGGAGCGATGGCTGAACCAGCGCATTGACGAGGGCGCCGAGCCCGCCTTCGACACCGAGCCGCCGGCGAACCTCAACTGCACCGAGACGGGACAGCTTGCCACGTCGCTCAAAGGCGAGACGGTGCAGTCGCTGAACCGGGCGGTGGCCGAGCGGCTGCACGCGGGCCGAGCCGCGCTGAAGGCGAGAGACGCCACCCGGTTGCGCGCGCTGGTGCGCGCCAGCCTCGGCGTCGAAGCGAACCGCGAACGCAAGCCGGCGGTCTTCGCCCGCGGCGAGATCGGCCGCGACGGCTACCGCATCGAAAAGATCACGCTGGAGACGGAGCCGGGCATCACCGTGCCCGCGCTGGTGTTCGTGCCGGCGGCCGGCGCGCGGCCGCTCGCGGCCATCCTCTACGTGAACTCGGCCGGCAAAGCCGCCGATGCCGCCGCCGGCGGTGACATCGAGGCGCTGGCGCTGGCCGGCCACATCGTCGTGGCGCCGGACCTCCGCGGCTGGGGCGAGAGCGGCCCGGCCCGCGGCGCCGGCGGTTACAGCGGCATGTGGCAGCTCGCCATGCGCGCCGTTCTGGTCGGCAGGACTATGCTCGGCATCCAGACCGCCGACCTGCTCGGCGCGTTCGACTACGTGGCCACGCGCGAGGACGTCGATCCGCTCCGGATCGCTGTTCTCGGAAAAGGAAACGGCGGTGTCGTGGCGCTGGCGGCGGCGGCGCTGGAGCCGCGCATTCGCAAGGTGGCCGTCGAACGCGCGGTGCTCTCATACCTGGAGATCACACGCGCCAGGCTGCACGAGAATCTGGCCGAGATCGTGGTCCCCGGCGTGTTGCG
>JBBTDS010000181.1:16382-21315 GCA_038060875.1 Acidobacteriota bacterium
CACGCGCCAGGCTGCACGAGAATCTGGCCGAGATCGTGGTCCCCGGCGTGTTGCGCGATTTCGACCTGCCGGATCTGGCCCGGGCCATCGCGCCGCGCACGCTGTGGCTCGTGGACCCGCGCACGCCGGCCGGCGCCGCCGTTTCTCCCGGCTACGCGGCCGAGCAGTACAAGACTACCGCCGGCGACAACTTCCGGGTGGTGGAGCGGCCCGAAGGCTGGCCGCTGGAAAAGGTCTACGGAGACTGGATGAGGAGATAGGCATGTCGCGCAGATTCGCACTGGCCCTGTTAGCGCTGGCGGCGTTGTACCCGCAAGGCCCGCGCGCCAGGGAAATCCCGATGCCCGAGGCGACCGCCTTCCGCATTCTGCTCGGCGTGGGGGATAAAGAGCCGACGGTTTGGGACGGCAAGATCAGCCTTGCGGGTGGGCGCATCCTCAGCATCCAGGGCTGGCGCTTCGCGGCCACCGACGCGAGCGACTACAGCTCGAGCTGGAAGGCATCGAGCCGGCGGGGACTGCCGGCGGCCGGCGCGCGCCCGCAAGGCCAGCCAGGCCCGGTGCTGGAGAACGGCGTGATCGTGGGCGCGGCGCTGGAATCCCCGCAAGCGCGCTTCTCGGTCGAGACCGGGCAGGGCAACTTCTCGTTTTCGGCCGCCGAGGTGCGCTATGGCGCGACCCGGCCCGCGCTGAAGGGCCGGGTGCTGATCGATCGCGTGCCGAACACGCTGCAACTGACCGCCTCGGATGAGGAGCAAGATTTCCCCGCCGCCGCCCAGAGCGACGACGAGGTGGTGGTCTCCTACGTCGAGTTCGTGCACGGCGACCGCTCCAAGGTGGTCGAGGGCCAGTTCCGCGAAGCGCCCCAGAATTTCGATTCCCTGGCGCGGCCTGCCGGCGGCGACCAGGTCTTCCTGCTGCGCTTCTCCAAATCCAGGCGCACCTGGAGTGCCCCGATTCCAGTCACGGCCGCGCAACAGGACGTGATGCGCACGACGGTGGCCGTGGACGGGCGGAAGCGCGTGTGGGTGTTCTGGTCGGCCAACCGGAAAGGCAACTTCGACATCTACGCCAGATCGTACGCGGGCGGCAGGTGGTCGAGCGAGCTGCGACTGACCAGCGACCCCGGCCCCGATCTCAACCCGGTGGCCGCCACCGACGCCAAAGGGCGGGTGTGGCTGGCCTGGCAGGGCTTCCGCAACGACAACCTGGAGATCCTGGCCGCGGCCCAGAACGGCGACCGCTTCACGCGCGAGGCGGTGGTTTCCTTCTCGCGCGCGAGCGACTGGGATCCGGCCATCGCCGCCAGCCGCGGCGGCGAGGTGGCGGTTTCCTGGGACACCTACGACAAGGGCGACTACGACGTCTGGTTCCGCCGGCTGCGCCTGGAGGGCGAGGTCCGCATGGAGGCGCCGGCGGCGGTGGCGGCCAGCCAGAATTTCGAGGCGCGCAGCTCGATCGCCTACGATGCGGAGAACCGGCTGTGGGTGGCCTATGAGGCCTCGGACGCCAAGTGGGGCAAGGATTTCGGCGCCTACGAAACCACCGGCATCGCGCTCTACCAGGGCCACAACCTCAGGGTGAAATGTTTCCAGGGATCGGGCGCGTTCGCCACCGCCGACGGGCTGGCCGCCGCGCTGCCCCCCGCGCCGGTGCTGCGCATGGCCGCGCTCCGCCGGCTGCAACCGCCGGCCGCGAAGATGAGCCTGGAGCAGCCCAACCCGGAACTGGCCCGGCAGCGCGCGCCGAGCGCGACGCCCCAGCCGCCGCCGCTGCCGCTGAACAGCTTTCCGCGGCTGGCGGTGGATCCTGGCGGCACCGTCTACCTGGCCTTCCGCTCGGCCGGAACGGCGCGCTCGCCGGTGGGCACGGTCTGGGTGCAGAACGTCGTCTATTTCGACGGCGAGAAGTGGAACACCTCGCTGGTGGTGCCTCACACCGACCACTGGATGGACATGCGCCCGGCGCTGATCCCGCTGGCGGCGGGCGATTTGCTCATGATCGCGGCTTCGGATCACCGCCAGTCGGTGGTCGCCGGCGGCGGGCGGCGCGGTTCGAGCGGCGTCAACGCCGACATCTACGCCGCCGAGCTGCGCCTGGACTCGCGGGCGCAGCCGGCCCAGCTCAAGCCGCTGGAGGCGGAGACAGTGGCGCCGCCGCAGGCCGAGGTGAAGCCGGAACTCGAGCAGGTGGCGCTGATGCGCAACTACCGCGCCCGCCTCCCCGGCCAGGAGTTGCGGCTGCTGCGCGGGGAGTTCCACCGGCACACCGAGATCTCCGGCGATGGCGGCCGCGACGGCCCCGTCATCGACGCCTACCGCTACTTCATCGACTCGGCCTACATGGATTGGGGCGGCGCCGCCGACCACGACAACGGCGGCGGGCGCGAGTATAGCTGGTGGCTCGAGCAAAAGCTGGCCGAGGCCTACAAGCTGGGCGAGCGGTTCATCCCGATGTTCACCTACGAGCGCAGCGTGCGCTACCCGGAGGGCCACCGCAACGTGGTCTTTGCGCAGCGCGGCGTCCGTCCCCTGCCCCGCCTGCCCAAGGTGCCCGATGAGGCCCCGTTTGCGCCCGCGCCCGACACCCAGATGCTCTACCGCTACCTGAAGCAGTTCGCCGGCGTCTGCGCCTCGCACACCTCAGCCACCAACATGGGCACCGACTGGCGGGACAATGACCCGGTGGTCGAGCCGGCGGTCGAAATTTACCAGGGCGACCGCCAGAACTACGAGATGCCGGAGGCGCCGCGCTCCAACAACGCCGACGATTCCATCGGCGGCTGGCGGCCGCTGGGCTTCGTCTCGCTGGCGCTTCAAAAAGGCTACCGGCTCGGCTTCCAGGCCTCCAGCGATCACATCTCCACCCACATGTCCTACTGCAACCTCTGGGTCGCCGCCCCCACACGCGAGGCGATCATGGAGGCGTTCCGCAAGCGGCGCATCTACGGGGCCACCGATAACATCCTGGCCGACGTCCGCTGCGGCGCCCACTTCATGGGCGAGGAGTTCACGGTCAGCGGGCCGCCCTCCCTCGCCGTCAAGCTCTCGGGCACGGCCAGCTTCGCCAAGGTGCACGTGATCAAGGACGGCAGCTACGTCTACTCGATTGAGCCGAAATCGGCCAAGGTGGATTTCACCTGGAAGGACACCGGGGCCGAGCGCGGCAAGACCAGCTACTACTATGTGCGCGGCGAGCAGGCCGACGGCGAGCTGGTGTGGGTCAGCCCGATGTGGATCACCTGGCAATGAGCGGCCCGCCGGGCGTGGCGCTGCCGCCGGCCAGGCGCTGGGCGTGCTCCGTGGCCTGTTCCTTACGTGAACTGATCGCCCATCCCGGCGCTGACCTGGTCGAGGTGGGCCTCGAAGTAGTCGCGGAGGCGGCGTGAAATCCGCCGGCTGTTTTCCTCCATCAATCCCCAGTCGGGCAGGTAGAGATGGGGATCAAGCTCCACCGCCAGCCATTCCAGCGGCTTCTCGACGCCGGCATCCCGCAACAGGTAATAGAGAAAGGCGAGGCCGCCGCCGCAGTGGCTGCGGCCGAACAGGTCGCAGCCCAGGCAGGCGCGGTTCAGGGCATCCGGCTGGACGATCCGCAACAGGCTCACCCCGTCGCGCGTCTCGTAGCGCAGCGGCAGTGGATCGGCCGCCGGGGGCGGGCAGGCGCCCGGAGCGACTGGCGGGCGGTTGAGCAGCAGGTCCCAGCACTCGGAGTTGTCGATGGAGAGCATCCGCTCGCGGATGCGCCGCTCGAACTCCAGCAGCGTATCGGTGATGCGCTCGCGGCGGATGAAGTCCCTGGCGGCGTCCTCTGGCATGGCCCGCAGAGTAGGGGTCGGGCATGCCCGACCCTCCAGAGGCCGGGAATGCCCGGCCCCTACTCGACCATCTTGGCTTGCTTCTTGCGATTCCGCTTGCGCGCGAGCGCCTGCTTGGCGCGCTTCTTCTCGCCGGGCTTCAGGTAGTAGGAGTGTCTCTTGATCTCCTTGATGATGTCCTCCTGCTGGACCTTCCGCTTGAAGCGGCGCAGCGCGCTCTCGACGGTTTCGCCATCTTGCACGACAACTTCAGCCAAGTTCCGTTCACCTCCTCACGTGCCGGTTTCCACTCAGGCGGGCGACTCTTTCATCATACGCCAGATCGGGGTCGGGCGTGAGCCAGGCGCCTAAGCGCACAGCCCAATCCTGTCTCCCTACATTCATGGTCACAAGTGGTCCGCTATCGAAGGATTGGCCGGTTGACCTGCTGGTTGACCGGTCCAATGTGTGCCCGCACCGTTAACGTTCTGAGAACAATAGACTTCCTGGCAGCGCGGGCATTTGATTGGCCGGGCAGCCAGAGAAATCCTCCGGCCCGCATGGACTTCTTCAGCAGCTCAATTCAGGCGGGGTCCCGAGGCGGTAAACAAATACCCCTGTTCAGTTCCGTGCACAGGAAATGACGCAGCAGTTGCTGGGGCAGCGTGACCGGCTGGTCCGGGCCGAACGCCTCGCCGTCGAGCCGGAGCCGGCGGCTGGCGCACGAGCTGAAGAAGCCGCTGTTTCCGCTCCAGATCAGGGTCGAGAACTTGCAGCGCGCCAGGGAACAGGCACCGGAGCAGTTCGACGACGTCTTCCGCGAGAGCGCCGCGTAGCGCGTGCTTCCGCGTGCGCCAGACCGTGCCACGGGCTGTCACTGGATGTGGGGCCACATTCGCTTCATTTCACACGGGAGGACCTCGTCTCCGGGCCCTTTGCCTACGTTCACACTTCGCATTTCCAGGTTCGGGCCACCCGGGATGATCACCAGGATACGTGTGGTCGGCCCAACGGGGGGCCCCGGCAACTCCTTGATTTTGACGCTATAAGTCGCTTCGACCGTACAATCTTCCTTGACTTTGTAGGTGCTATCCACGAACTCCAGCGTCAACTTGACTCCCCCGGCGTTCCCGACCAG
>JBBTDS010000182.1:0-3186 GCA_038060875.1 Acidobacteriota bacterium
GGTGGGTGAGGAAGACGTACTTGACCGGCTTCGCGGATACCCGTTTGGCGTCGGCGAGCGTCAGCCGGGCGCCGCTGGGGAAGTTGGCGTCCACGACGATGACGTAATCCTTCATCTCGATGATGACGTTGTTGCAGTGCCCCATCTCCTTGATTTCGCCCTCGCGGAACCACACACCGGGGACGATCTGCTTAAGCGTGCCCGGCTGGGCGTCAATGGGGACAACCCACAGCGCCAGCGCGACCAGCGCGAGAAAGCTGCTGAGCAACCAGAGCCGCATTGGACCCTCCTGTAAGGCCAGTCTAAAACAAACGCGGGCGGAGCGGCGGCGCTGGTTACAATGGAAGACATGGCAGGGCCAATTCGCCGCGCCACGGCGGTGGTCGATGTGGGCGGGGTCAAGATCGGCAGCCCGCATCCCATCGTGGTGCAGTCGATGACCAACACCGACACCGCCGACGTCGCCGCCACCGTCGGGCAGGTCATCGCTCTGGCAGGCGCCGGCTCGGAACTGGTGCGCGTCACCGTCAACCACGACGAGGCCGCCCAGGCCGTGCCACGGATCGTCGAGGCGCTGGAGGGCGCCGGCGTCCGCGTTCCCCTCATCGGCGACTTCCATTACAACGGCCACATCCTGCTGCGAAAGTATCCCGCTTGCGCCCGCGCGCTGGCCAAGTACCGGATCAACCCCGGCAACGTCAACATCGGCCGCAGGCACGACGAGAACTTCCGCACCATGATCGAGGCGGCCATCGAGCACGACCGTCCGGTGCGCATCGGCGTGAACTGGGGATCGCTGGACCAGACGCTGGTGGCGCGGCTGATGGACGAGAACGCGCGGCTGCCGGAGCCCAAAGACGCCGGCGCCGTGATGCTGGAGGCGATCGTCGCCAGCGCGCTCGATTCAGCCGCGGCCGCCGAGCGTTACGGCCTGGGTCACGATCGTATCGTCCTCAGTGCCAAGGTCAGCGGAGTGCAGGACCTGATCGAGGTGTATCGCACGCTGGCGGCGCGGTGCGACTACCCGCTGCACCTCGGCCTGACCGAGGCCGGTCTGGGGACCAAAGGCATCGTCGGCACCACCGCCGCCATCTCCATCCTGTTGCAGGAAGGCATCGGCGACACGATCCGCGCCTCGCTCACCCCGGCCCCCAACGGCGACCGCACCGAGGAGGTGCTGGTCTCGCAGCAGATTCTTCAGTCGCTCGAGCTGCGCCGCTTCAGCCCGCAAGTGGCCGCCTGCCCCGGCTGCGGCCGCACCACCAGCACTTTCTTCCAGGAGTTGGCCGCCGAGATCCAGTCTTACCTGCGCCGGCGAATGCCGGCCTGGAAACAGCACTACCCTGGAGTCGAAGAGTTGCGCGTCGCGGTGATGGGTTGTGTGGTCAACGGCCCGGGAGAATCCCGGCACGCCAACATTGGCATTTCCCTGCCCGGCACGTTTGAGGAGCCCAAGGCGCCGGTCTACATCGACGGGCGCCTGGTCACGACCCTCAAGGGCGACGGCATCGCGGCCGAGTTCATCCGGATGCTGGAGCAGTACGTGGAAAGCCGGTACGGGCGGAGCTAAAAGAACCGTAGCGAGTAGGTGAACTTCACCCCACGACCGATCTCCGGCGCCAGTTCCTTGATCAGCGAAAGGTGGTTTCGGTAGAGACGGTCGCCGGCGTTGAACAGCGATGCCGCGAACACGTGAATGAAGTGCTGCCGCGGGATGGTATAGGAGGCGTCGAGATTCACCAGCGCGTAGCCGGCGGTGGGCGTTTCGCTCGGGAAGATCTTGCGCTGGGCGTTGGCCAGCACCAGCCCCGGCCGCAGGCTGAGCTGTTTGTAGCGGGCGTCGAACCCGATGCGCCCGCGCACGGGGGGAATGCGGGGCAGCGGCGTTCCCGCAGCGCGTAGCCGCGCATCGACCACGTCCAGCCCGAGGTTCAGCCAGAGGGCCGAATGAACGCGCGCGTCCAGGCGGGCTTCCAGACCGCGGTACCGGCTGTCGGCCTGGAGATACGCCGCCTCCATCAGGCGGTCCCGGACCTGGCCGGTCGGGGCGAGGAAAACGAAATCGTCGAGCCAGTAGGAGAACAGGTTGGCTTCGGCCCGCAGCGCGGCGGACTGGTGACGGACAGAGAGGTCCAACCCGTGGCTGTGCTCGCCCGCCAAGTTGGGGTTGCCGATTTCGAAGGCCAGGTTGCCGATGTGGGGCCCGCGGTTGTAAAGTTCCTCCAGGGCGGGAGCGCGAAAGGCGCGCGAATAGTTCGCCGCCAGGGCGCCGCCGGACCATAGCGGCAGATACATGCCCGCCGCCCCGGACAGGCCGGTGAAAGACCGCTGGCGCAACCCGGTCGGATCGTAGGCGTTGCGCTCCAGCCGCCCGCCGAGCTGGAAGCGAACGGGAGCGACCTCGATCTCCTCCAGCCCAAATGCAGCGACCCCGTCGTGCGTGACCGGAGGCGCCAGGATCTCCGCTCCGATGGCCTTGTAGCTCCGCCGCATCCCAGAGAAGCCGAAGCTGCCGGAGAGCCGGCCTCGCCGGCGCTGCTCGAACACGCCGCGGTAACTGAACTGCTTGTTGAAGAAGCGGGTCTGGACTGCGTCCTCGCTGAGCTCGTTGTGGTTCCAGGAGCTGTAATTGGCGATCAGATCGAACCGGTCCAGCCATGCGGCCGGTTTCTCGGCGCCGGCGTGGAAGCGCAAGTTGTGACGGCGGAATGTGAGATCGACCGGCTCATCCTCCGGCGGGGGCTCGGCTTCGAACCGGGAGGCGAACGGCACGCCGTAGCGGCCGTTCTCGACACTGTAGCCGGCGTTGAAGGCGAGCTTTTCCCCATAACGTCCGAGGCCGCCCGAGGCGTGGTCGAGGAACGCCCCAGAGTTGGGGACCGTGCCGAGCGGCGTGCGGTAGTCGCCGGTGCGCTGGCCGCCCCCGTGGCCCCAGAACAGCCACTGCTTCACTCCGTACTCGAAGCCCGCGCTGGCCCCGGCGTGCGCGTTGCCCGAGCCTGCGTTAGTGGTGAGATGGCCTCGCAGTCCCTCGTGCGGATGCTGGTGGGCCTGGTGGTGCCCGGTGATCGCGTTCACCACCCCGCCGATGGCGTTGCTGCCATAGAGCAGCGTGGCCGGCCCGCGGACCACCTCCAGGCGTTCCAGTGTGGTGGCATCAACGGGCTCGCCGTGATCGCCCGACTG
>JBBTDS010000182.1:3286-15224 GCA_038060875.1 Acidobacteriota bacterium
AAATCCAGCGTCACCGTCCCGCCGGCGCCCACGGCGACCGCCCGGCGCGAATCGGTGAACGAGTGCAGATGCGCCGCGACGTCGTAAACGCCCGGCGGCAGCCCGCGGAGTTCATACATCCCGTCCTCGTCGGTCTCCACCGACCGGTTCAGCTTCAGGATAGAGATGGTGGCGTGGTGCAGCGGCTTGCCGGCTCCCTCCAGCGTCACCTGGCCGCGCAAGCCGCCCTCTGCCTGGGCCCAGGCCGTCGAGATCAACAGCGGAAGCGCCAGCAGCCAGTGAGTCCCCATCAAATCCAGTATCCAGCATCCGGGGGCCGAGCCGCGCGCAAAGCAAGCGGTTCCTGCCCGGCGGGTTGTTGTACACTGGCAGAGAGTTCCGATTGCCGTAGAATGCTGATCGCCAGGGAGTTCATCAATTACTTAGCGCGCCAGTTGGTACGCAGGCTCAGCCCTCAGATGATCGAGACGACCCAGCCGCAGGCAGTCGCCGAACTGATGGCGGGCGTGATCACCGAAGAACTGATGGTCGAAGACCGGCTGAACGACGAGGTGCGCGAAATCCTCAGCGAGTACAGCGAGTATATGCGGCGCCAGGGGGTCAGCTACCAGGAGATGTTCCGCCGCATCAAGAACACCCTCATCGCCCAGCGCAAGGTGATCCGCGCTTCCGGCCGCGACACCGGCGACCAGATGAAGCTCTCCCGCGACAAGATCATCGACATCTCCCACAAGTTGCTCACGGGGCTGCGCAAGGCCCGCCAGGCCCGGCTGAAGAAAGATCAAAACGAAATCCGGCTGGAGATGGTGCGGGCAATCACCGACCTGCTGGCGCTGGAGAACAAGGTGGACCGGGCCGCCCGGCAGAAAATCCGCTCGCAAAAGCGGGAAATTCCCGAGGGCAGCGAGGAATGGGACCTGCTCCTCAGACGCTACTACGCCGAGGGGATGAAGAAACTCGGCATTGAGCTTTCGCGATGAGTCCTTCCCTGGTGGTGGTCGGCAGCCTCAACATGGATTTCGTGGTCACGGTGGCGCGCCTGCCGGCGCCCGGCGAGACGGTGCTGGGCCGCGACTTCCAGATGATCCCCGGCGGCAAGGGCGCCAACCAGGCCTGCGCGGCTGCCCGGCTGAGCGGGTCGCGGGTCGCGGTGCGGATGATCGGACGAGTGGGCTACGACTTGTTTGCCGATCACCTGAAGGCCAGCCTTTCGGCCGCCGGAGTGGACGTCGCCGCGGTGCATGCCACCCGCGCGCAACCCACCGGGGTGGCGCTGATTTGGGTGGATCGCGCCGGGCAGAACTCGATCGTGGTCGCTTCGGGCGCCAACCATGAGCTTCGGGCCGCCGACGTCGAGTCGTTCCGCCGCACCTTCCGCGGGGCCCGCTTCGTCCTGTTCCAGTTGGAGACACCGCTGGACACGGTGCGGGCGGCGCTGGCGGTGGCCCGCGAGGAAGGAGCGGAGACCATCCTCGATCCCGCGCCGGCGCAGCCGCTGCCGCAGGACTTGCTGTCGCTGGTGGACATCCTGACTCCCAACGAGAGCGAGGCGCTGATCCTGCTGGGGCGCCCGCCGGGCCGGGTGTCGGCGGAAGAGGCGCCCGGGCTGGCGCGCGCGCTGCGCGAGCGCGGCGCGCACCGCATCGTGCTCAAGCTGGGAGATCAGGGGTGCTGTTTTGACGATGGCATCCAGCGCATCCACGCGCCTGCCTTCGCGGTGGCGGTGCGCGACGCGACCGCCGCCGGCGACACCTTCAACGCCGCGCTGGCAGTAGCGCTGGCCGAAGAGCGGCCGGTCGCGGAGGCGCTCCGCTTCGCCAACGCCGCCGCGGCCATCTCGGTCACCCGGTTGGGCGCCCAGGCCTCGGTGCCCTCGCGCGAAGAGGTGGATGCGTTACTGAGCGCTCACGCCGCTCACGGACCATCGAAGGCGAACGAGTAAAGCGCCGCCTGCCGCAGGTGAAATCTCAGCCGCACCGTCTGGCCGCGCAGGGCTGAGAGATCCGCGTTGCCGCGCCAGCTCGCCGGCCAGCGGACCGAGTCGGTTCGCAGCGGCGTGCAGTCATCTCTTGTGAAGCCCGGCACGGGCGAGCCGTTTTCGTCCAGGATCTCCACCCGGAGCTCGCCCTTCGATGCGTCGGCGTTGAGGTAGAGGCCAGGGTGCTGGAACCTTATCGGGCGCGTGGTGAGCGTGCCCGGCTGCTCAGCGGCATCCATCGAGACGAAGCCATCGAGGCGGAGCTTGGCCAGGCCGATGGCGCCGTGATTGGGCTCCCGCCCCTGGCCGGAAACAGGGTGACGGTAGGCGCGCCCGCTGTAATAGAACCAGAGTTCGTCTCCGACCCGCACCGGCGGGCCCGACGATGGGCTGTGGAAGCCGAAGTCCCAGTCGATGTCCCGGCGGCCAACCGGGATGAACGGAGTGCGATCGCCCACTCGCTCCCAGCGGCGCCCGTCGCGGCTCGAGATCAGTTCGATATCGAGATAGATGTTGCTCTTCGGCTCGGGATGAAAGACGGTGAGCAGCCCCAGGTACATCCCCTCGTAGTAGAAGCCGGTGTTGTTGTACAGCTCGACGTGGGGACCGTCCTGGGCGTCCGCGGCCAGCATTTGCGCCGGCGTGCTCCATTGGAGGAAGTCGGCGCTCTCGGAAACGAAACGGGCGCGCTTGCCCGCGACGTGCTGCTTGACGAACGCGATGTACTTGCCGCTCTGCGGGTCCCACATCGTGGTCATCGTGTCGCGTACCGGGTCGTAGGGGAAGGCCGGCCTGGCCTGTTCGCGCCAGCGCAGCCCGTCGGGTGAGAACGCTGCGTAGTGGCCCATTGCGTACGGCCCCTCGCGCTGGTACGCCCACTTGCCGTCCACCAGCCGCTGGTTGTGGCGCCAGATCATCATTTTGTAGCGGCGCGAGCGGTCGGGATCCCGGTTGTCCTTGAGGATGCTGACAGCGTCCAGGATTCCGCTCAAGCCGAGCTCCGGCGCATGGTGCGCCTGGAAGACGATGTTGTTCTCCTTGCTGCCGCGGTACTCGATCAGTCCCAACGCCGGCCTCTCCCAATGAACGCCGTCCCGCGATGTCGCGTAGCAGAGGTACGTGCTCTCGGGGAAGAGGTTCTGGATGTAACGGAAGTGGTTCATGGTCAGGTACCACGCCTTCCAGATCCCCTCTTCCTCGTCGCGCATCACCGTGCCGTATAGCAGCGTGTACTGGCCCTCCCACGGCTTCACCGGATAGAGCACGGGATTGCCGTGGTGCTTCTCGACCGTGTGGATCACGCGGCGCAGGTTGGCGGCTTCAATCAGGAAGTCATCAACGAAGAGCTGCCGCTCGGGGCCCAGTAGTCGCGGTGCAGGGGCAGCCAGCAGCGCGCCGCTAACCAGGAAGAAAGAAATCGCGAAGCCCAAAGTAGTACCCCCGAATGTAAGCGGCCGGCGCTTCGTCCACCAGGTAGGTGACCATGAAGACGCGACCATCGGGCAGGTTCACCCAGCCGGTGTAGCCGGTGTCGGCCTTGGGGCTGCGGTCATAAGCTATCGGCAGGATCAACCCCGACTGCCGGCTCAGCTCCTCGGCGGCCGCGCTTTCCGGCGGCTCCAGGCAGGCGAAGACGTTGTGGGCACGCCCGGCGTTGCGGCCCTCGGACAGCGGGAACCGCGCCCCTCCCTGGTTGAAGCGGTAGGTGATCAGGATGCGGCCGTCGGGCAGATAGCCTGCCACTGGCCGGTGGCAGCCGCCGATGAGCGTTGGGAACGGGCCGCTCCAGGTGCGGCCTTCGTCGCTGGAGAAGCACTTCTGCGCCGGCCAGCCCTTGTTCGAGTTCTCGCGCATGTAGCAGACCAGCTTTCTCCCGGGCAGCTCCAGGATGGCCCCTTCGTTGCTGCTGTAGCGCGGATCGGCGCAGATGGTGATGGGCCCTTCCCAGCGCCGGCCGCCGTCGGTGGAGCGGTGGACGATCTGGATGCGCTTGTTCGTTTCGGCGTTGTTGAAGTGGGTGCTTAGCAGCCACGCGCCCGAGGAGAGTTCCACCAGCTTGCCGGGCACGATGCCGAACACCGGCGTCTCCGACGGGCCGCTCCAGCTCTTGCCCTCGTCCTTGCTCCACCACAGGAAGACCTTGGCGTGCTTGAAGTCGCCGCTCTCTCCCGGCGGGTAGGCGATGCGGTCGCAGACGAGATACAGGCGGCCGTCGCCGGTCGAGCCGATGCGTGGGCAGTTCCACTTGAAGATGACGCCGTCGTTCAGCTTCTCGCTGATGAGCACTTGCCGGCCGCTCCAGGTGCGGCCGTTGTCCCGGCTGCGCCGCAGCACGATGTTGCAGAAGGTGGTGGCCTCGTGCGCGTTGCTTTCGCGATAGACCACCAGCAGCGCGCCGTCCTTCAGGCGAGCCATGTCGGGGAAGGCTTCGTGGCGGTCATCCATTCGCGAGACGACCACGCTGTTGCTTTGGCAGCCGTCCGGCTGCGCCTGCGCCGCCGCCGGCGCAACCAAGGCAGAAGTCAGAAAATGGCGTCGTCGCATTGTGGTCATTCTAGACTTTTGGACCTCCTGGCGTCAGCCGTGTGGCGCCGGCTGGGATCTGATGGCGGCCCAGCCCACTGTGGCGGCGGAGATGCTGGATAATGAAAAGGGAGGTCGCGACCGCATATGGAGCGCACGATCGAGATTGCCGGCGTCAGCGAGGAACTCCTCAGCCGGCTTGACGAACGAGCCAGCCAGATGGGGGTGGATCGGAGTTCGTACATTCGCAGGCTGATCGAGCGTGCTGTCGCCCCCCCCAGCTCCGCCGCAACGCTGGGCGAACTGTTGGCTCCCCTCCATGATTACACCGAAGCACACGGCCTTTCCGAAACGGAAATCGAACAGTTCTTCAGCGAGCAGTTAACAGAGTCTCGCCGCGAACGCCGGAGATCCGAGGAAGGTGGCCAATCCGCCCGCTAAACCTCGTTGCGTCTTCGACTGCATGGTGTTTTTGCAGGCGGCTGTTTCGCGGCGCGGCCCTGCTTTTGCGCTACTGGCGTTGGCCGAAGCCGGCCGTCTGTAGTTCTTGCTGAGCAATGAGAGATCCCACTCGCGCGCGATCTACGGCGAATACATCCGGCGCTAAGTACACGATTCCATAAGTACGGTTGCACATTCGTGGGGCAGGCCCTTGGCCTGCGGCGGCGTCTTACGCCGCCAGAGCGGAGGCGGGACGAGGTCCCGCCGCAGCTCGGGGAGCTGCCCCACTTCGGAGGAATACGTCACCGTATTAGTGAACAGGAGTACTAAGGATCCTGGACCCGGTCATGCTGTTGCGGGAACTCGCGGGCAAGATCAAATAGCCCACGGGAAAAACCCGGCGCTTCGGCGCCGCCCGCAGTACAGCCAGGCGGCGGCATGGTCATTTCAGAACTCCAGCCGCAGCCCCCAGCGGATGGTCCGCGGCAGGCTGGCCTCGCCGGTCACCGTGCCAAAGGCGGTACTGGTCAAACTCAGGTTCGGCGAGTCAAACGTGACGTGGTTAAGAGCGTTCAGGAACTGCACCTGGAACCTCAGCGCCAGCGGCTCGCGCAGTTTCCACTGCTTCGAAACGGATAGGTCCCATTGGTCGATGCCGTCCGAGCGCAGCGCCCCGAAGCGCCCCGACATCGTGTTGAGGTGATAGACGAAGGCCCTGGCCGCCACTTTGTTCAGGTTCACGTCGGTATTGACGTACCGCTCCGGAGTGCGTGCGCTCTCGGGCACGACCAGGTCCTTGACTGCGAACGCCCCGGTGATTACCGGATCGCCGATACCCATGGCCGCGCCGCTCTGCGCCTGATAGATGCCGGCCACCTGCCAGCCGCCGATCAGCGTGTTGAGCGGCGCGCCCGCGGAACGGGCCAGGCGGCGCCCGCGCCCGAAGGGCAGCTCGTATAACCAATGGAACACCAGCCGGTGAGTGCGGTCCAGGCTGGAGAGCACTTCCTCCTGAAAGGGGTCGGCGGCGTTGCGGAATCCCTGGGCCGCCATCGCCTTCGACCAGGTCCAGGAGCCCGAAAGCACCAGGCCGCGGGACAGCGGCCGCTCCACCCTGGTTTGCAGCGAGTGATACCAGGTGTAGCCGATCGGCTCCAGCCGGTTCCGCACCGAAGTGAAGTGAGGATAGGCGGTCAGCAGCGAGGCGCGGGCGACCGTGGCCGCGTTCAGGCCGGTACCCGGCACAAGGCCCGCGAACGGGTTGGGCACGCGGGCGCTGAGGAAGTTGTTGGTCGTCTCGTCGCGAACCGGCAAGGTGCTCAGGTAGCGGTTCGGCAGATAGCTTAGTTCACGATCGACGGCCAGCTTGTTGGCGCGGTTGCCGACGTAGCCGATGTCGATCAGCACCCGGCCCGGCGCCTGGTGCTGCAAGTTGAGCGACCACCGTTGCATGTAGCCGTTGCGCGCCGCGGGGTTGAGGAACTGGGCGGTCTGGCCGAGATTCGTGGCCAGTCCCAGGGTGTTCCCCGCGGGCTGGAGCAGGCCGCTCGGGAACGGGTTCGACAAGTTCGCAATGAAGGTCTGGCCCTGGTCGAGCGAGGCGACGAGCTCGGTCCGCTGGCTGTAGCCGGTCTGGATTGCGTCCACCGTCCCCACCCGCAGCCCGAGGAAGTCGTGAAAGATGCCGTAACCGCCGCGCAGCACCGTCGCCGGGCGGAGCTGGTAAGCGAAGCCGAAGCGCGGCTGGAGGTTGTTCCTGTCGGTCTGCCACAGCCCGCGCGGCGCTCCGCCGGCGGCGGCGAACCGCAGCCCGCCGCGCACACGGAAATTCTCGACCGCCACCTCGGGGATCGGCGCCTTCGCATAGGCGGCGCGCGCGGCCGCCTCGATCGGGCTCGCGGCCACGTAATCGAAGCCCCGCACGGTGCGGTTGAAGCGCTCGGTGATGGGCGTCTCGATCTCGTACCGCAGCCCGAAATTCAACGTGAGCCGCGAGCCGACTTTCCAGTCCTCCTGGAGGAACAGCGACGGCATCAGGCTCTGCTCGGCGTAGCTGGCGTTGATGTCGGCGTTGCCTCCGTCGGGCAGGCCGAAGAGGAAGCTGGCGAGGCCCTGGCCGGTCGGCGCGCTGGCCGAGTTGTCCAGCGGGCCGCGCGTCCAGGTGGCGCCGAAGTTGAAGGAGCCCACGGCGTTGCCCTCGTCCCGCCGCGACTCCTGATAAACGCGGAAGTCAACGCCGAAGCGGATGCTGTGGTTGCCGGCCGCCTTGGTGACGTTGGCCGCCAGCGTGTGCGTGGTGTAGGCTTCCGCGTAGCCCCAGGTTCCACCCAGGCTGGCGGCGCCGGAGACGCTGATGGGCGGCATGGTGCGGATGTCCTTCGAGCGCGCATTCGCCCAGGCCGGCGCGAAACCCAATGTGGAGAGATCGAATCCGTCCGACAGCGCCGGGCGCCACTCCGACCAGCGCGTGAGCCCGTAGCGCAGCTCCATTACCAGGCTGGGACCGGCCACCCACACTTCGTCGATCGAGGCGCCCCGGTTCCACCGGTAGCGGTTGGTGCCGGTGGCTATGTTGTTGAAGTTGTTGTTCGCCAGCTCGTGCAGGTCGTTGCCGTGCACGCGCACGAAAAGCCGGTGCGACTGGCCGATGTGGTGATCCACGCGCCCGAGGTGGGAATAGAAGTCGTCGGCCCTGAGCCGCTGGCCGTTGTAGAAATTCTGCTGGAAGTCAGCGGTGCCGGAAACGTTGGGCAGCGGCCAGTACTGCATGTACGCTTTCGCGGTCGCGTTCAGCCGGGTCTGGGGCACGAGGTTCCCGCCGAGCGGCTGGCGGCTGTACCGGCCGGGCCCAGAGGGCGCCCCGGCGGAGCGGATGGTCGCCGGGTCGTACACCTGGTAGCGCGAGCCCAGCGCCAGCAGCTCCGAGAGATCGCCGCCCCGCATTCTCTCCGTCGGCACGGTGCCGATGAACGGCTGCGGGTAGGCGTCTTTCAGTCCTTCGAAGCCGTAGAAGAAAAACGTCCGGTTCCGCCCGCTGTAGAGCCTGGGCAGGATCACCGGGCCGCCGATCGATGCGCCGAAATGGTTGTAGCGAAAGCCGGGCTTCGGCTGGCTCGCGCGGTTGGTGAAGAAATAGTTCGCGTCGGTAGCCGAGTTGCGCAGGTTCTCGAACAGCGAACCGTGCGGCTCGTTGGAGCCGGATTTCAGGCTGACGTTGACGATCACGCCCGGGCTGTTGCCGTAAGCGGCGTCGTAGCTGGCCGTCTGCACCTTGAACTCGCGCACCATCTCGGTGGACGGGATGAAGGCGACGATGCGCCCCGCCGTGTCCGGCACGCCGTCGAGCTGGAATTCGTTGCGCCGCGTCGGCACGCCGTTGGCCGAGATGTCCGAAGTCGAATCGTTATCGAACGTCCGGCGCAGCTTCATATTGCCCAGGTTCAACACTCCGGGGGCGAGCTGAGACAGCACGAACGGGTTGCCGTCGCTGAGCGGCAGATCCTGGATGCGGCGCATGTCGATCACGCTGCCCGCCGAGGCGTTGGTCGTCTCCACCAGCGGCAGCGCCTCGGTGACGTTCACCGTTTCCTTCACGTCGCCAACCGCCAGCGCGACATTCACCGCCAGGCGGTCGTTCACCCGCAGCAGAATGTTCGCGCGGGTGAACTTCTTGAAGCCGGGATGCTGCACTTCGATCGCATAGGCGCCGGGGATCAGGAACGGCGCCTCGTAGTTGCCGGTCTGGTTAGTGGTCGTCGAGCTGACCACGCCGGTGGCCTCATTGCGCACCTTCACCTCGACGCCGGCCACCGCCGATCCGCTCGGGTCCGTGACCCGGCCCAGGATGGCGCCGAACGTCGATTGCGCCCGGCCGGGAACGGGCGCAAACAGCACCGCGAGCGCAAACACTCCCGCCAGCTTGTGCCTCATGACTTGTCTGCCTCCCTTCATACATTATCAACCGCGGCCGCGGCTGGCCGGGCTCTGTGCGTGAGTCCTTCCAAGCTCGCCGCCGCGGGCGGCCGGAACAGCCGGCTCAACAAATAGCCGCACAGGAAAGTCGTCGCCGCGCCGAAGATCCCGTAGTAGAAATCGGAGACGCGCCCCAGCGCGTTCAGCGCGATGGTGGCCGCAAAGCCGGCCACGGCGCGGCCGCTCGACAGCATGCTGACGAACCCGAGGCACAGGCCGCTTACAATGCTGAGCGTTTCGCTGAGGCTGAAGAACACGGGCGGAGCGAGCTTGTGGGCGGCCACCGCGGTGGCCAGCACATGGGCCGGCCCGCCGGACTTCAGGAAGGCCAGCGTGACCATCACCGCGACCGAGCCGAACAGCACGAAGAACTGGGCCACATCGGTCCAGATCACCGCGTGCATGCCCCCGGCCAGGTCCATGAACAATCCCAGCGTGCCAAGCAGAACGATGGCGTAAACCTGCCCGCCGGGGACGCCGCGCTCCGCCGTCCAGCCCAGCATCTGCGAGACCACCAGCGATCCCGCATACAGCATCGTCGCCATCCACATGATGCGCGCGCCCATGAAGAACAGCGCCGCGAGCGCGCGCACCGGGTAGTTGAAGCGCTTCTCGAGGTACTCGTAGGCGGTGGTGATTCGCAGCCGGTAGGACATCCGCGGGTAGAGCGCGATCGGCCAGCGGCTCATCGTGCGCCCGGCCAGGTAGTAGTCGTCCCGCACCCGGATCTTCCGCGCATGGTAGAGCGCGATCGCGATCAGCATGGCCGCGTAGCCGAACAGGGTGAGGGCGTCCAGGAGGCTCAGCATGCGATGACCATGTCACGCATCATTGCGTACAAGCGAAGGAACTGAACGCCCTGCTTGACGGGTTCCTCTTTCCCTCAGGACCGAGGGGGCGTCAACGGCGGCGCAGATCATGCGCGAGGCCCTTCTCAGCCAGCAGCTTGATGTAGACGCCGCCCACCACCGAGCGCGCCTGGAAGCCGCGCTGCTTCGCGTTGTGCGTCCAGAACCAGTCGGTCAGTGGCACCCGGTCCGGCGTCTCGTGAGCGAAGCGGCAGGCCGGGCGGGCGAGCGCCTGGAAATCCTCGGCCGATTCGGACAGCGTGGCCGTCCAGAGGACCCAGTCGAGCTTCGTGTACAGCTCACGATTGTCGAGCGGCAAGCCGTAGCTCTGCTGCCGCGTCTTGTAGAAGGCGATCTCTTTGCGCGCCACTTCGGGCGGGAACAGGTTCAGCCCCAGCAGCCGATCCCAGACCAGGTTGTACTTCTGGCTCCAGGTGCCGGGCTTGTCGAAGGCGAGCCGGTAGTGGTCGCCGTCGTCGGCCATCGGCGCCCAGCGCCGGGCGAAGTCCCCGGCCGTCTTGCGGTATAGCGCCGCCTCCTGGCTCTGGCCTGTCGTTTCGCACAGTTGTGCAAACGCGCCGAGAGCCAGAATCGCCTTGATCGAGAGGTTGGCGTTGTGGGCCAGGCGCCCGGCGAAATCGTCGGTCGAGAGCTGGTTCTCCGGGTCGAGGCCTTTGTCCTTCAGATAGGCCGCCCACTTCGAAAGCAGCGGCCAGTAGCGGGTGGCGAAGCCGGCGTTGCCCTCAGCCCGCGCCAGCGCCGCCGTCATCAGCAGCATGTTGCCGCTCTCCTCGACCGGCATCTGGCGCTCTTCGGTCTTTTCCCCTCCGCCGTAGACCTGCCCGTTGGCGTGGGGGTAGGCGCCCAGGTCGTGCGGCGCGAACGGGAACGGCCAGCGTTCGAGACTTGCGTAATCCATCACCGGCTTGAGCTGCGCCTTCAGCAGCGCCGGATTGAACAACAGGAAGAACGGCGAGCTCGGGTAGGTGACGTCCACCGTGGCGATGCAGCCGTTGCTGAAGTTCTCCTTGGAGAAAAACAGCGGCGTGCCGTCCAGGTCGGCGGTCAGCTTGTGGGCGGCCATGGTTTGCCGGTAAGCGAGAGCGCTCAGGCGCGCGTACTCCTCGCCGCCGGCCTTGCGGAGATCGGCCATCAGCTCCTCGTCGAAGCGCCGGCAGCGCGCCGCCAGCAATTCGTACTCCCTCAGGGCGGCCCGGAGCAGGTCCGCCGCCGTCGCGCCCCTGCGCCGCCAGTAGGGGCGCAGCCGCCGGTGGAAGTACTCGATCGAGAAGAGGTCGTCGTAGGCCAAAACAAGATGCCGCGAAATTGGTTCGGCGCCGACCGCGCCCAGATCGAAGGCCGCGGCCAGCACCGGCAGGCGGGACCGCTGAGGGGTGTGGACTTCCAGGTCGTCCGACTCCGGCAGCCGGCCGGTGGCGGCGAAAGCGCCCCACGCCGCCGCGTGGTCCGCCAGCGCCAAGGATACGCCCGGTCCCGGCGGCGCGGCCAGGTAGAGGTAGCCCCAGTCGATGCGCAGGTTGTCGCCCTTTTTCGCCAGGACAGGCTGCTCCTGGGATCCCATCCGCAGCACCGGCGCCCCGTCAAGCTGGAAGCGTGACCAGGTCGCCGCCTGCGTCGGGTTGTCCACCACCAGGTTGGCGGAGGCGTCGAAATAGACGCCGATCGAGTGCGGCTTGCCGTCCGCCGATCGCGCCTGCCAGATGATGTAGGTGGCCGGCCGCGAGAGAACTTCGAGGTCCTGCGGAAGCGAGGGCGTCAGGAAGGTGAGCGTGAGATCGACGCCGCCGGCGGTGAATTCGTATATGGTGCGCGTCGGCAGGACCTCGACTCCGACTTGCCGCGCCGGCTCGGTGCGGTCCGCACCCATGATCCGGTAGGCAGCCCCGTCAATCCGCACCATGGAATGGAGCTGCTGCGGCGTGCCCGTCCAGTGTCGCGTCGGTCCCGTCGTAAGCTGATCCGCGGCAGACCAGACACTGAGGTAGGGATCATGCGTGACCAGCGGTACGGCCGGCGGCCGGAACGGCGCCATCGCAGCCAGCAACAACAGTGATAGAGTCATGAGGAACCCCTCTTGAGAGTACCGAGTTCCAGCCTATGGGATCGCCTTGGGTTCGGCAATCCGCATGGTCAGCCGTGAGTGCTCGATACTCAG
>JBBTDS010000183.1:0-3969 GCA_038060875.1 Acidobacteriota bacterium
CTAAGTACGACGACATGCCGCGGGCCGCGGTGGCCTCCCGGTGCGTGGATTTCGTGCTGCCGCCGGAGGGCATCGCGGGGGAACTGGCCCGCATCGGGCGGCACCCCTACGTGGCTCAGACCGAACCGGAAGCGGCCGGCCCCGAGCCGGAGAAGCGTGCTGCGCAGCCGCCGCTGGAGCCGCTGGCGAAGGTCCTGGCCGCGGTGCGCTCGGCCACCGGGGTCGATTTCAGCCTCTACAGGCAAACCACCGTCCGTCGCCGCATCGCCCGGCGCATGGCCCTGCACAAGATCGAGGAGATCGAAGAGTACTCGCGGTTCCTCAGCCAGAACCCGGCCGAAGTCGAGGCGCTCTATCGCGAGATCCTGATCAAAGTGACCGGATTCTTCCGCGATCCGGAGATGTTCCAGGTCTTGAAGTCGCAGATACTCCCCGAGATTTTCAGCCAGCTCTCGCCCGAAGCGCCCATCCGGATCTGGGTGCCAGGCTGCGCGACCGGAGAGGAAGCGTACTCGATCACCATCGTGCTGCTGGAGTTCCTGGACGAGAACCGCCAGCACCGCCCCGTTCAGATCTTCGCCACCGACGTCAGCGACGAGGCGATCGAAAAAGCACGCGCCGGCGTCTACATAGAGAACATCGCCGCCGACGTGTCGCAGGAGCGGCTGCGCCGCTTCTTCGTAAAGCACGACGGCGGGTATCAGGTGGCCAAGACGGTCCGCGACCTGTGCGTTTTCGCCCGGCAGAACCTGACGAAAGACCCGCCGTTCTCCAAGATCGACCTGATCAGTTGCCGCAACGTGCTCATCTACCTCGAGCCGGTGCTCCAGAAGCGGGTCATCCCGATGTTTCACTACGCGCTGAAGCCCGCCGGCTTCCTGGTGCTGGAAAACTCGGAGACGGTGGGCGCCTTCCCGGACCTGTTCTCGCTGGAGGAGTGCAAGCACAAGATCTACCGCAAGCGGCCCGTGGTGGTTCAGACGCCGTTTGAGTTCGACGCCGCTCGCGCCCCGGCCCTCAAGCCCGAGGGCCCGGAGCGGGCGGCACGGCCCGGCGAGGAGGCGGCCGGCGGGCTGGATCTGCAAAAGGAGGCCGACCGCATCGTACTGGCGCGGCACTCGCCGCCGGGCGTAGTGGTCAACGAGGATCTGGAGGTAGTGCAGTTCCGCGGCCGCACCAGTCCTTACCTGGAACCCGTACCGGGCCGGGCGAGCCTCAACCTGTTGAAGATGGCCCGTGAAGGACTGTTGCTGGAGCTGCGCTCGGCTCTCGATCGGGCCAAGCGCAGCGGCCAGCCGGTCAAGAAGAGCGGGGTGGTGGTGAAGAGCGACGGCGGGGTCCGCGAGGTGAACTTCGAGGTCGCGCCGCTGCACAGCATGAAGCAGGGGCGGCACTACCTGGTCGTGTTCGAGGAGGCGCGCCTGGCGCCTACCGCCGAGCAACAGAAGCAGCGCAAGGCGGGCGAGAGCCGCCAGGTCGCCCGCCTCAAACAGGAACTGGTGGCCACCCGCGCGTACCTCCAGTCGATCATCGAAGAGCACGAGGCGACCAACGAGGATCTTTAGGCCGCCAACGAAGAGATCCTCTCCGGCAACGAGGAGTTGCAAAACCGCAACGCCGCGCTGACCCTGACCAACGACGACCTGAACAACCTGCTGGCCAGCGTGAACATCGCCATCGTGATGCTGGGCAGCGACCTGCGCATCCGGCGGTTCACCCCGGTGGCGGGCAGGATCCTGAACCTGATCCCGAGCGACCTCGGCCGCCCCTTCACCGACATCCGCCACGGCATACAGGGGCCGGACTTTAGCCGGATCATCGCTGAAGTGACCGATACGGTCACGCTGAAGGAGTTGGAGGTGACCGATCAGCACGGCCGCTGGTACTCGTTGGCCGTCCGTCCTTACCGCACCTCCGACCACCGCATCGACGGCGCCGTGCTCACGCTGGTGGACATCGACGAGCTGAAGCGCCGCCTGGAACAGGCGCGCGAGGCGCGCGACTTCGCCAAGGTCATCATCGAGACGGCGGCCGAGCCACTGGTGGTGCTGGACCGCGAGTTGCGCATCCGCACTGCCAACGCCGCCTTCTGCGAGCTGTTCCGCATCCCGCAGGAGCAGGTCGAGGGCAAGCCGATCCTGGAGACTGCCGCAAGCTCGCCCGCGCTCCACGCGCTGCTCGACCGCGTGGCCCAAGGGGGGCCCCCCGTCCTGGACCAGGAAGTCGTAGAGGATTCGCCGGACGGGCGCCGGACGCTGCTGGTCAGCACCCGCGCCATCGAGCGGGACGGCCGCCACGGCTCGATCCTGCTCGGCTTGCGGGATATCACCGCCAGCCGGGTGGCCGAACCGGAGGTGGCGGCCTGAGCGGGGAAAGCTCACGATCTGCGCTACACTGGAGCCTGGAGGAGGGATGGTTTGATCTCGCGCTTGTTCTCCACGGTGCTGGCGCTGGCGGCGGCGCTGCCGGGCGCCGAGGCGTCGCGACCGGCGCCCGAGTACGCCGTTAAGCTGCCCAGCGGGCAGCAGTTGCTGCTCAGCCAGTTCCGCGGCAAGGTGGTGGCGCTGGAGTTTCTGCTGACCACCTGCCCGGCCTGCCAGGACGCCTCGCGGGTGATGAACCAGTTGCACAAGGAGTACGGGCCGCGCGGCTTCCAGCCGCTGGGAGTGGCCATCAACGAGATGGCCATGATGCTGGTGCCGGATTACGTCCGCGACTTGCAGTTGGGCTTCCCGGTCGGCGTCGGCACCCGCGAGAGCTGCCTCGATTTCCTCCGGCACTCGGCGGTGCTGCGGATGATGATGCCGCAGTTGGTGTTGATCGACCGCAAAGGCGTGATCCGCGGCCAGTACGCCGGCGACGATCCCTTCATGAAGGACAAGGAGAAAAGCCTCCGCGCGCAGGTCGAGGCGCTGCTGAACGAAACAGCCGGCGCGGCCGGCGCCAGGAAGGCGAAGACGCCGGCCAGGAGCAAGACTCCCAGCCGGGCCGCTTCCACCGGACCCGCGGGAAGCGTACAATAGAGTTGCAGTGCGCCCGTAGCTCAGTTGGATAGAGCGCTTGCCTCCGGAGCAAGAGGTCGCGCGTTCGAATCGCGCCGGGCGTACCACTCCTTTTCCCCGGAGTTCAGCCAAGTCATGCTTTCCATGGTTGCCTCGGACTGTTCCGGGGCTTAGACTAGTCATTAGCTAGTCAGTTTGGAGGTGGCCATGGCTAGGGTTACCGCTCTGGAGGCCAAGACCCGGTTTGGAGAACTCCTCGACCGCGTTGCGCGCGGCGAGGAGGTCGTGATCACCAGGCACGAGAGGCCTGTCGCCCGCATCATCCCCGAGGGCCGCCCCGCTCTGAGTGAGGTTCGCCAGGCAGCGAACGAACTTCAGGCTCTCCGCCAGGAGATGGCGCAACGTCGAGGCTACAAGCCGCTCTCGGACAAGGAAATCAGGCATGCGATCGAGGAGGGCCGCCGGTGAGTGACGGGTTCGTTGCCGACTCGTCGATCGGCGTAGCCTGGGCTGTGATGTCACAGTCGAGCGAGGCGACTGGGCATCTGCTGAGCGAGGTGGCCTCGGGCACGCCACTTGTGGTCCCCGTCCTTTGGGGGTTCGAAGTCGCGAATGCCTTGCTCGTCCTAACGCGCCGGAAACGGATCGAGACCGGACAGTACGCCCGCGCCCGCCGGGCGCTGAGCCGTCTGAATCCGACGGTAGACGAAGAAGGGCCGCGAGTGGCGTTGGGCAGGATCGCCGATCTGGCGGAAGAACATGCGCTGTCGGTGTACGATGCGGCATACCTGGAACTCGCCATCCGGCGAGGCCTTCCGCTCGCATCACGCGATGCAGACCTGAACAAGGCGGCTCAGGCTTCCGGCGTCAGGACACTGCTGTAAGAGGACTGGAACAGCCTTCTTCATCCGCTCCCCTGTACTACTAAATCCCCGCTTCTTTGCACGGCGCGAAGATTCTTGTCTCA
>JBBTDS010000184.1:0-5502 GCA_038060875.1 Acidobacteriota bacterium
ATTGAGAACAACCCCGTTAAGACTGGCATCGTGGCGTGCGCCGAAGACTACCGCTGGTCAGCAGATCACAAGCCGACTTGAAAGTCGGCTCGCAAGCGTGGACGCTCGCCCCACGCGCCGTCTATCTTGACCGGGGATAATGATAATGCTAAGCTAACAATAGTTGATAGTGGCAGACTAAGATGACTGGCGCCAACCGCTTCACCGAGAAAACCCAGGACGCCATCAGCGCGGCCCACTCCACGGCCATCCGCCACGGCAACCAGCAGATCGATGTCGAGCACCTGCTGGCTGCCCTGCTCGATCAGGAAGGCGGCCTCGCCACAGCTATCTTAAACAAAACAGAGGTGAACATAGCCGGGCTGCGGAGCCGGATCGAGCAGGAGATCAACCGCCTGCCCAAGGTGTCCGGCCCCGGCGGCGCCCCCGACCAAGTCTATGTCACAGCCCGTCTGAACCGCCTGCTGGCCCAGGCAGAGGACGAAGCCAAGCGCCTGAAGGACGAGTACATCTCCGTCGAGCACCTGCTGGTGGCGATGACCGAAGACGGCGGGGCAACCGGTCGTATTTTAAAGGACTTAGGGGTAGCCCGCGAGCGGCTGATGCGGGCCCTCCAGGAGATCCGCGGCGCCCAGCGGGTCACCTCGCCGACCCCCGAGACCACCTACCAGGCCCTGGAACGCTACGGGCGCGACCTCACCAAACTGGCTTCGTTGGGCAAACTGGATCCGGTGATCGGGCGCGACGACGAGATCCGCCGTGTCATCCAGGTCCTCTCGCGCCGCACCAAGAACAACCCCGTCCTGATCGGTGAGCCGGGTGTGGGCAAGACCGCCATTGTCGAGGGGCTGGCCCAGCGCATCGTTCGCGGCGACGTGCCCGAGGGCCTCAAACAGAAACGCGTGGTGGGGCTGGACATGGGCGCGCTGATCGCCGGGGCCAAGTACCGCGGCGAGTTCGAGGAAAGGCTCAAGGCGGTGCTCAAGGAGGTCCAGGGCGCCGAGGGCGACATCATCCTGTTCATCGACGAGCTGCACACGGTGGTCGGCGCCGGCGCCGCCGAAGGCGCGGTGGATGCCAGCAACCTGCTCAAGCCGATGCTGGCCCGCGGCGAGCTGCACTGCATCGGCGCGACCACGCTGGACGAGTATCGCAAGCACGTGGAGAAGGACGCGGCGCTGGAGCGGCGCTTCCAGCCGGTCGTGGTTGATCAGCCTTCCGTCGAGGACACCATCTCGATCCTGCGCGGGCTGCGCGAGCGTTACGAGGTCCACCACGGCGTCCGCATCAAGGACGCGGCCCTGGTCTCGGCCGCCGTGCTCTCGAACCGCTACATCTCCGACCGCTTCCTGCCCGACAAGGCGATCGACCTGGTGGATGAGGCGGCCGCCAAGCTTCGCACCGAGATCGACTCGATGCCCGCCGAGCTGGACGAGCGCATGCGGCGCATCATGCAGCTTGAGATCGAGCGCGAGGCGCTGAAGAAGGAGACCGACGCGGCCTCGCGGGAGCGCCTGGCGAAGCTGGAAAAGGAGCTCGCCAATCTCCAGGAGGAGGCCGGCGCGCTCCAGGCGCAATGGCAGGCCGAGAAGCAGGCGGTCGGGCGGCTGCGCGGGCTTCGCGTCGAGATCGAGCAGACCCGCCTCGCCATCGAGCAGGCCGAGCGGCAGTACGACCTCAACCGCGCCGCCGAGCTGAAGTACGGCGCCCTGGTCGGGCTGGAACGTCAGCTTCAGGCGGAGCAGGACGGCCTGGCCTCCCGGCAGGCTCAGGCCCGGCTGCTCAAGGAAGAGGTGGACGAGGAGGACATCGCCCAGGTGGTGAGCCGCTGGACCCGCGTCCCGGTGGCCCGGCTGCTGGAGGGCGAGATGAAGAAGCTGCTCAGCTTGGGCGAGGAGCTGCACCGGCGGGTGATCGGACAGGACGAGGCGGTCGCCGCTGTGGTCGAGGCCGTGCTGCGCGCCCGCTCGGGGCTGAAGGACCCCAATCGCCCCATCGGCAGCTTCATCTTCCTGGGGCCGACCGGGGTGGGCAAGACCGAGCTGGCGCGGGCGCTGGCCGAGGCGCTGTTCGACGACGAGCGGGCCATGATCCGCATCGACATGTCCGAGTACCAGGAAAAGCACACGGTCTCGCGGCTGATCGGCGCCCCGCCGGGCTACGTGGGCTTCGAGGAGGGCGGGCAGCTCACCGAGGCGGTGCGGCGGCGGCCCTACTCGGTCATCCTGTTCGACGAGATCGAGAAGGCGCACCACGACGTGTTCAACGTGCTGCTTCAGATCCTCGAGGATGGCCGGCTCACCGACGGCAAGGGCCGCACGGTGGACTTCAAGAACACCATCGTCATCATGACCTCGAACGTCGGGGATGACCAGGACTTGCGCCGCCGCCTCCGGCCCGAGTTCCTGAACCGCGTGGACGAGACCATCGTCTTCCACTCGCTCTCCGAGGAGCACCTGGAGCGGATCGTCGAGATCCAGCTTGACCGGCTGCGGGCGCGGCTGGCCGAGCGGCACATCGGGCTGGAGCTGGACGAAGCCGCGCGGTCCTACCTGGTGCACGTCGGCTATGACCCGCAGTATGGCGCCCGGCCGCTGAAGCGGGCGATCCAGAAGGAGATCGAAACGCCGCTGGCGCGGCTGATCCTCCAGGGCGAAGTGCGCGACGGCCAAACGGTCGAGGTGAGCACGGTGGGGCAGACGATCGTTTTTCGTCCTCTGTCACGTGGGGCAGACGATCGTTTTTTGTCGTCTGCCCTCGACCACGGCCCCACTGGGGCACGTCCGCCGGGCGTATGATGGTTACAAAGCAGTGTCGGAAAAACCCAGTCAGTTCCCTTCCTTGTTCGGGGCGGCGGCGGCGCGCCAGGAGACGCGCTGGCGGCCCCCGGTGGATGTTTACCGCACGCCCTGCGGCTGGCTGCTGAAATTAGAGTTGGCGGGGGTGAGGATGGAGGACATCAGCGTTCAGCTCCAGGGCAACCGGCTCACCGTCAGCGGCATTCGCCGCGACTGGGCGCTGGAAGAGGGTTGCAGCCACTACATGATGGAGATCTCCTACAACCGATTTGAGCGTACCATCGAGCTGCCCTGCGACCTGGCCCAGACGCGCCTGGAACTGGAGTACCGCGAGGGCATTCTCTTGATTCGGGTCACCGCCTGAGGGGGAAATCATGACTGACGACGGGAACGTCGAGATCCTGCCGGTGCTGCCGTTGAAGAACAGCGTGCTGTTCCCGCACCTGCTGATGCCGCTGGCGGTGGGCCGGCCGGCCTCGCTGGCCGCCGCCGACGCCGCGCTGGCCACCGAGGAGAAAGAGATTGTCATCGTGGCCCAGCGGGAGGCGTCCGTCGAGCAGCCCAGCCTGGAGGACCTTTTCACCGTCGGCACCAAGGCGGTGATCAAGCGGATGTCGCGCACCGCCGAGGACCACATGGAGCTGATCGTGCTCGGGGCGGAGCGGGTGGTGCTGCTGAAGCAGGAGGAGACGGAACCGTATGTGAAGGCGCGGGTGCGGGCCTACCCGCTGCCGCAGGAGACGTCCACCGAGGTGGAGGCGCTGCACCGCGCCGTGATGGAGCTGGCCGCCAAGGCCCTTTCGCTGGCGCAGCCGCAGGCGCCGGTCGAGCTGAACCAGTTGCTGGTCTCCACCGAGGACCCGCTGCGGCTGGTCTACCTGCTGGCCTCGCTGCTCAGCCTGGAACTGGCCAAGGAACAGTCGCTGCTGGAGGCGCAGACCCGCGGCGAGGCGTTGCGGACGATGCACGACTACCTGGCCCACGAGGTCCAGGTGCTGGAGCTGCGCAGCAAGATCGCCAGCCAGACCCAGAGCGAGCTGACCAAGCAGCAGCGCGAGTACCTGCTGCGGCAGCAGTTGCACGCCATCCAGCAGGAATTGGGCGAAAAGGACCCGCAGCAGGCCGAGGTCGAGCAACTGCGCGAGCGGCTGGCCAAGCTCGACCTGCCCGAGGAGGTGCGCAAGGAGGCCGACCGCGAGCTGGGGCGGCTGGAGAGGCTGCCGCCGGCCGCGCCCGACTACCAGGTGATCCGCACCTACCTGGACTTCGTGGTCGAGCTGCCCTGGCGCAAGGCCACCGAGGACCGGCTCGAGATCGGGCTGGCGCGCCAGATCCTCGACGAGGACCACTTCGACCTGAAGGACGTCAAGGAGCGCATCCTCGAGCACCTCGGCGTGCTGAAGCTCAACCCTCAGGCCAAGGCGCCGATCCTGTGTTTCGTCGGCCCGCCGGGCACGGGCAAGACGTCGCTGGGCCAGTCGATCGCGCGGGCGCTGGGCCGCAAGTTCGAGCGCATGAGCCTGGGCGGCCTGCACGATGAGGCCGAGCTGCGCGGCCACCGCCGCACCTACATCGGGGCGATGCCCGGCCGCATTGTCCAGGCCATCCGCCGCGCCGGCTCCAACAATCCGCTGCTGATGCTGGACGAGGTCGATAAGCTCGGCCGCGACTTCCGCGGCGATCCGGCGGCCGCGCTGCTGGAGATCCTCGACCCCGAGCAGAACAAGGGCTTCCGCGACAACTACCTCGACCTGCCGTTCGACCTCTCGAAGGTCTTCTTCATCACCACCGCCAACACGCTGGAGACGGTGCCGCGGCCGCTGCTGGACCGCATGGAGCTGCTGCGCCTGGCCGGCTACAGCGAGGAAGAGAAGCTGGAGATCGCCAGGCGATACCTGGTGCCGCGGCAGCTCAAGCAGGCGGGCCTGGCCGCCGAACAGTGCGCCTTCACCGACGGGACGATCCGGCAGATCACCTCGCGCTACACACGCGAGGCGGGGTTGCGGCAGCTTGAGCGCGGCATCGGACGCATCGCCCGCAAAGTGGCGCTGCGCTTCGCCGAGGGCGACACGACGCCGGTGACGGTCGCCCCCGAGGCGCTGGCCGATTACCTCGGCCCGGCGCCCTTCCTGCCCGAGGAGATGCGCAAGGACCTGCCGCCCGGCGTGGCCACCGGGCTGGCCTGGACCGAGGCCGGCGGAGAGGTGCTCTACGTCGAGGCCACGCTGCTGCCCGGCGGGCGCGGGCTGATCATCACCGGGCAGGTCGGCGACGTCATGCAGGAGTCGGCCAAGGCGGCCCAGAGCTACCTGTGGTCGCACGCCGACGAGTTCCACATCGACCGCGACGTATTCAAACGCGCCGGCCTGCACATCCACGTGCCGGCCGGGGCCATCCCCAAGGACGGCCCCTCGGCCGGCGTCACCATGGCGGTGGCGATGGCCTCGCTCTACGCGCAGCTCCCGGCGCTCAGCGGGACGGCCATGACCGGCGAGATCACCCTCACCGGGCTGGTGCTGCCCATCGGCGGCGTCAAGGAGAAGGTGCTGGCCGCGCGGCGGGCAGGCATCCGCCGCGTCATTCTCCCCAAGCCCAACCAGCAGGACCTGCGCGAGCTGCCCGACGATGTGCGACAAGAGATGGAGTTCGTCTTCGTCGAACGCGTCGAGGACGTGCTGGCGGCCGCCATCCCGCGGATGCAGGA
>JBBTDS010000184.1:5602-7847 GCA_038060875.1 Acidobacteriota bacterium
TGGGCACCACGTCTGAAGACTGGAAAGGTGTCCCGTTTGTCCGCGGGCGGGTCGCTGATTCCATTTTCGATCGAAGGATTCACTGGCATCGGCTGGTCAGCAAACGCACTTTCGGGACGTCCGCATACGACTACCACGGCTATCCAGTCCTTGTCACCACTCCCGAGCGGACTCTTCTGGACGGTTTGCTGCACCCGGATTGGTCCGGCGGCTTCGCCAATGTCCTGCGTGCCTGGGCCGGATACCGGGACCTGATCGATGTGGAGGCCGTGGTGAAGTACGTGGATGAGTTGGACGTCGGGATCCTCCGCCAGCGAGCTGGCTTCCTGATGGAAGAACTCGGGCTCCGGCATCCTGCGCTCGCTATATGGGTTACGCAGGCCCGGCGCGGCGGTTCAAGCAAGCTGAATGGAGGAGCGGAGTTCTCCTCACAATTCAGTGAGCGCTGGCAACTCTCGATCAACGCGCCGATTGACGTTCTGCGCGAGGCCCGGACGTGAAACTCGCCCTTCCTACGTCGCTCCGCGGCATCGGGGAGTGGGCTGCCTCGAATCGGATGAGAGTTGCGGAAGCAAAGTTCCGATTCGCTCAATACGGCATACTTCAGGCGGTTGCCGACTCGCGCACTCTTAGCCAGATGCTGGCGTTTAAGGGAGGCAACGCCCTGGATTTTGTCTGGCAGCCGAACCGCAGCACAAGAGACCTTGATTTCTCGTCCAGCGATTCGACGCTCACTGCGCAACAGCTCGGGACCTTCTTGACACCGAGTCTCGAGCGGGTTTCCAGGAGTACGGGCGTCCTGTACCGCGTCCAGAAAATGGACCAACAGCCTCCGGGTCCCGACCGGAGCTTCATCACATTTGAGGGCAAGATTGGGTACGCCCTCCCCGATGACTCGCGCAACAGACAACTCATCCAACAGGGCAAGGCCTCAAAGGCGACGGTGCCCCTCGATGTGAGTCTCAACGAGCCAATCTGCAGGATCGTGGAGGTTGACATCGCAAGCTCGAACCCCCTGCAGGTCTGTCAGCTTGAGGATATTGTCGCGGAGAAACTCCGCGCACTGCTCCAGCAACCGCTGCGAAACCGGTACCGGCCGCAGGACGTGCTCGACATCTGTGTTGCGGCGCAACAGAATCCGTACCTGGACCTCAACCTTACGGCAGAATTTCTTATGGAGAAGGCCAAGGCCCGCAACGTCCCCGTGTCGCGTGCGGCCTTTCACCAGGCAGAGATTCGGAGCCGCGCTTTCGAGGGGTACAACGGACTGAGGGAGACAACACGCAACGCCTTCATCGAATTTGAACCGGCATTCGCAATCGTATTGAGCCTTGTTGATAGACTGCCATTGCCCGATCAGACTTCCCTCACCCCCTGAGCGCAGCGCCGCCGAGAAATCAATCCTCACACTCCACCGCGGTGCGGCGCTTGATGCCTCCGACCCCTCGGATTCATAATCGTTGTGGGCCCATGCCAGCGGCTGAAGATCTCCGCGTTTTCATCTCCTACGCCCACCGGGACGGAGCGGCGCTGGCCGTCCGTCTCCAGCAGGACCTGACGGCCAGCGGCTTCGATGCTTGGCTCGACAAGCAGTGCCTGAGGGCGGGCGCGGTGTGGACCTCGGAGATCGAGCGGGAAATCGACGCGCGGCCGGTGACGCTCGCGCTGCTGACGCCCGGCTCGTACGAATCGGAGATCTGCCGCGCCGAGCAGCTTCGGGCGCTGCGCAAAGGCAAGCGCCTCATTCCGGTGCTCGCGGCCCCGGGCGCCGACCGCCCGCTGCACCTCGAGGCGCGCCACTACCGGGATTTCACCGATCCCCGCTGCTACGCTGCGCGCTTCCAGGAACTGGTCGCCGATATCGGCGGCGGCGTCACCGCAAAGCTGCCCGAACGCTATCGGGAAACGCGAGTCACTTACCTCACCGCCCCGCCGCGCGTCGCCAACTACCTCGAACGGCCCGAGGCCCTGCGCGCCCTCCGCGACACCCTGTTCGCCGAGGACCGCCGCCAGCCCATCGCCCTCACGGCGCTCTCCGGAATGGGCGGCATCGGAAAAACGGTTCTGGCCCAGGCGCTCACGCGCGATGAGGTGGTCAGGCAGGCGTTCCCGGACGGCATCGTCTGGATCACGGCGGGCAGGGAGAAGCGGCGGGATTTCGTCGAGGAGATGCGCGAGGTGGCCAAGGCTCTCGGCGACGACCTCAGCCGCTATGAGAACCCGCCGGCCTGCGAGCATCAGTACA
>JBBTDS010000185.1:0-1387 GCA_038060875.1 Acidobacteriota bacterium
CAAGTATATCTCTATTCGCGTCGAGATGCTACCTTTATTTATTGACGCCGCCTAACTGTTGGGCGATGGCGCTATCCGACTGACCTCCGGCCGCACCCAGAACGATCCGGCTGCGCCGCGCCAGGAAGCGCCGCATCTCCGCGTGGGCGTAAAACGGATGCCGGCGCGTGTCGAAGAGCCGCTTCTGCTGGATGCGCAGCGGCGGCGCCCAGTACGGGTCGCCGCGGTTGAGACGGTATGGGAAGCCCAGGAACTCCCGCCGATCCTGCCAGGTCTCGACCGGACGGATCGCGATCAAGGCTGGGCCCCCGGCTGGCCGTAGAGCCACGGTCCCAGCCGCAGCAGCGCCAGGCCCAGCAGCGCGCCAGCCAACAGATCCACCGTGTAGTGGTACCGCAGGTAGACGGTGGAGAACACCATCAACACCATGTAAACGGAATACCACCCAAACAGGTTCCGCGAGACGCGGCGGCTGCTCCACAGGCTCAGCAGCGTAACCTCGACGTGGCCGCTGGGGAAGCAGTCGAAGCGAGTCGCCTCCAGCACATCCAGGCCGCGCCGCAGCGCCTCATACAACCAGAGACCTTCGAGTTGGGTGTGCTGGAGACCGGCGAGGAAGAACCGCGGTCCGCGCACCGGGACCAGGAAGTAGCCCACGAACGAGAGCAGGAAACCCAGCGCGATGAGGAAGGCGTAATAGCGGAACTCGGCGAACCGCCGCCCGCGCCAGAGCGCCCAAGCCACCGGCAGGACCACGGCCGGGAACAGAACGTACACGAGTTGCAGCGACTCAGTCAGCCAAGGCGTCTGGATGCGTTCCAGCCAGACGGTGGGAGGCACGCCCCAGAACACCAGGTCCAGTCGTGCCATCTGCGCGTCCAGGTCCAGGCCGCGAATGGCCGGGATCAGGATGCCCACTTCGCGGTAGCAGGCGACGACGTAAGGAAGCGGATACCAGTGGCGGAAGACCCAGGCGGCGCCGCTGGTGCGGCCCCTGTCCCACTTGACCGCCAGGATCAGCAGCAGGGCGCCGGCAGCGTGGAGCGCCAGCAGCCGCCCCGGGCCGGGGAGCTGGTTCCGGTAGAAGAAGATCAGCGCGCCGGTTGCGGCCAGCCAGGCCAGGAACAGCGAATCGACCGGCCACCAGCCGCCGGCCTGCTCGCGTGCCCCGGCCGCTTGCTCCCGTTGGGCCAGAACTTGGTCCATCCGGACTATTCTGCCTCAAGTGGGGCGCGACTTCCCAGTGCGGCGTCGCGACTTGACAGAGCTTCGCCGGACCGGCTAGATTGGGTTCAGGACACCCACCCAGCGCGCCTGTAGCTCAGTTGGATAGAGCGTCTGGCTACGAACCAGAAGGCCGGGAGTTCGAATCTCTCCAGGCGCACCA
>JBBTDS010000186.1:0-2891 GCA_038060875.1 Acidobacteriota bacterium
TGCAGATGGCGGAATCTAAGGCTAACTGATAGGCGGGAACTCGGTACTCTCAAGGGTAGTGGATGAAGGAGTTTATTACTTGCTGGGACCCGGATCGGGCCGCGGCCCTTCCGTCCAGTTCTTCAGCTTTGCCTCCGGGAAAACCACGACTGTCATCGACATCGGGATTCAGCCGTACCCCAGTTTTGCCGTTTCTCCCGATGGCCAGTGGTTGTTATACACCCAGGCTGATCAGTCAGCCGCCGACCTGATGCTGGTGGAGAACTTCCGATGATCGGGCCGCGGCCCGTTGAGCGCCCTCACGCGAAGTCCTTGGCCGTCACGATGCGGTTCTCGCTGATGCTGATCTCGGCCGCGTAGGCGATCTTCGACGCCTCGATGGCCGCGTCCGGCCCGAGCGGCGAGGGCCTGCGCTCACGCACGTTGCGGAAGAACTCGCGGTACATCAGCACCTCCGGGTCTTCGGCCGGCAGGCGGCCGGCGTCGATCTCCGCCGCGCGCGGCTTTCCGTCGCCGAAGATGATGAGCTTGCCCTGCTCGCGGCGCAGCACGCCCTTGTCGCCCAGCACGATGCAGGCGCTGCCGCCGCCCGGCGCAAAGCAGGAGAACGAGTAGTCCAGCCGCGCCCCGCTCGAGAAATCGGCGATGATCGTTGAGACATCGCGCGTGTCGCGCCCGGTGTAATGAACCACGCCGCCGGAGGCCGCCAGCCGCGCCAGCGGCGCTTTCACCATGTTGGTGACCATCGCGAAGGCGTGCACCGAAAATTCGAGCTCGCTCGATCCGGCCGCCTTCTTCGAGAACCGCCAGCTCGCCGTCTTGCCCGTGGCCGGATCGGTGTAGAGCGCCGTACGCGGGTTCCAGTCGCCGCGGAACTCGTGGTAGGTGATCAGCCGGATGGGGCCGATCTGTCCGCTGTCGATCACCTGCTGGTACTCGGCATCGTTGCGGGAATAGCGCCGCTGCATGCCGACCGCGACGATGCGCCCGCTGCGCCGCGCCTCGCGCTGGATCTCGGCCGCCTGGGCGTAGGTGCTGGCCATCGGCTTCTCCACCAGCACGTCCTTGCCCGCCCGCAGCGCCTCCATAGTCATCTCGTGGTGCAGGTACGGCGGCGTCACGATCACCACCACGCCGACGTTCTTGTCGCGGATCAGCTCGCGGTAGTCGGTGTAAGTCGCCGCCTTCGACGGCAGCCCTTCGTTCACCTTGGCCATCCGCGCAGAGTCGACGTCGCTCAGCGCCGCCACCTTAGCCTCGGCCAGCTTCCGGAACGCATCCAGGTGTGCGCTCGACCGTAGCCCGAGGCCGATCACGCCGATCGCGACCGGCTGCTGGGCCTGCGCCGCCAGGGAGGCGCCCGCCATCGCAATGAATCCTCTTCGCCTCATCTCAATTCACCCACACCGGGCTCGACCACGCCTTGTTGGTGTCGAGCTGCTCCATCCGCACATAGTAATAGTCGCCGGGCTTGAGCGGCCCGCGGTCTTCGTATTTCAACTCCGCGTCCATCGGCCCTTCCGGGTTCACCAGCTCGCACTCGAGGAAGAACGCCGGCGGCACGCCCATCTTTTCCATGTAAGGATGCTTCACCTCGGGCCGCGCCCGGCCGCTCCAGGCAAAGTAGCCATCGCGCAGCAATTGTTCGAGCGGGATGCGCACCTCGAACAACCCCATGGTGTCGGAATCATCCTGGCGAAAGTGCAGGTATTGGCCGCTCACCTCGGATATGTCCACGAGGAAGCCGTCGCGGTCGTTGGACACCGCGGCCGTCTTCCACCGGATGCGGTCCCCCTGCTGCTGGACCTGCTCGAACGCCTGGTCCAGATTCACCGTCTCGCGCAGCCGCAACCGGCCGGCCTCCGCTCGCAGTTCGCCCTCGCGCAGCCCGATGGCCGCCCGCCGCTGATAGAGGTTATCGCCCCATATGACCCGCAGCAGCTTGCCGCGGTTCCGCGAGGGTTGCAGGGAATGAATCACCTTCGAGTTCTTCAGAAGATCCACCCGCACAAGCGCCGCCGTGCCCGACACCCGCGCCGAGATGCGGGCCTCGCGCGCCAGACTGGAGGAAATCTCACCGCCCATCGGCTGGCCGTTGACCTCGAAGGCCATCAGGATCCTCGTGTTGCCCGAGGTGGCGAAGGTCCGCCGCTGGTAGAGGCCGTCCCATATGTCCTGCCGTGTCTTGCCCAGCGAGTAGACGCCGGCCAGCGCGTTCGGCATCACGTAGATGAGACCCGGATAGGCGGTGCCCATCGTGCTGGTGTGAGTATCGCCGGCGCCGATCACGCCCTGCCGCAGCCCGGTCTCCAGGTGCTTCTGCCACGATTCCTCAAAGACGCCGTGTACCGAGGCGACCTCAAAGAGCCGCTCGATGCGCGGGTCGGGCGGGTGCGACCAGTCCGGCGGGCCGCCGCCGATGTGCGGGATCACCAGCGTCGGCACCCGCGCCAGTTGCACCGTCTTCAGCATCTTGGCGATCGGCGCCATCGGTTCGGCCGGATCCAGTTGCATGGTGCTCCGGGCCTCATCGGCGTTGTAGTAGATATTGTGGTGGCCGCCGATCTGCGTGCCCACGCTGTACTCGTAGCCCAGGATCGAGACCAGCCCCTCCCAGCCGTTCATGAGTTTGGTGGCTTTCTGAAGCGCCGGCCAGTTCTCGCTCGGGAATTTCTTGCCCTCGAGGTACAAGGACGGCCCGGTGACGCTCATCGGCATGTGATGCGGCGAGACGGCGGCGAAATCCAGCAGGCCGACCCGCCGCGCGTGCAGGTACAGCTCCTCAAACACGCCGCGCCCGTCGGCCAGGTACGTGTGCTGGTGCAGCTCGCCGTAATAGACGCGGCGCAGCGGGTCGCGCTCCACCCAGATGGGATTGCTCAGCCCGCGAG
>JBBTDS010000187.1:0-16613 GCA_038060875.1 Acidobacteriota bacterium
CGCCGGCGTGTTGGGGATCTGCCACTCCAGGTCGGCGAAGCCATACCCCTTGCTGAAGAGCACCTGGCCGTCGCGGGCCACCAGGACCGAACCCATGAACTGCCGGTTATCGACCCAGGTTCGGAGGGCCTGGTCCATCGCGGAGGCGGCATCCGAGCCGTCGTGGGCGGAAAGTGGACCGCTTTGAAAGGCCAGGAGGAGACAGGTACCCATGGCGAAGCTCAAAACCGCCCAGCGGCATACTACATCTTGGGCCACATGAGGCTTGGACCCCACCCTTAGGGTTTTAAAGGAAGATCTGCCTCCAAGTCGTTCAAAAAAAAGTTGTTGCAATGCGGAGAAGCTCGGTGTATGATCGCAAGTGGATACTTGGTGGTGCCTATGTGGCCCCTCAGGGAACTATAGTGGGAACAGAAGCGATCATCGAGCTGCCTGACGGAACGTACCCGGCCAAGCTGGACGACAAAGGCCGTCTGAAGCTGCCCGTCACCTTCCGGAGGTACTTTGAGAAGCTCTCTGAAAAGAAGCTGTTCGTCACCAGCCTGGATGGCCGCATAGGAACAATTTACCCTATTTCCGTGTGGCGTGCCAATAGGAATGTACTTGAGAATGTCACCGACGACCCGCAGGCGGCCGATGACGTCCTGCTGATCGCCAACGAGCTTGGCGCCGATACCGAGGTCGATGCGCAAGGGCGCGTTTTGATCCATCCCGATCTGCGCCGCGCCCTGGGAATCGAGAACCAGCCGGTGAAACTGGTCCCGATCAAGGGCCGGATCGATGTCTACAGCGAACCGGTCTACGAGGAGCGCCGGCGGCAGGCGATGGAGGAATTGCAGCAGAAGCTGCTGCGGCTGCGGAGCAAGGGGTTGAAGTAGCGATGTATGGATCCCGTCCACATCCCGGTGATGCTTCGCGAGACGCTGGAATGGCTGAACATCCGGCCGGATGGCATCTATGTGGACGCCACTGCCGGCCTCGGCGGGCATACGGGAGCGATCGCCCAGCGGCTGACCACCGGGCTGGTGATTGCCAGCGACTGCGACGCCGAATCGCTGGAGATCGCCCGGCGGAACACCGCCCCGTGGGCCGACCGCATCCGGTATCGCCATGGATGGTTCTCGACGCTGGCGGCCGACCTGGTCGCGATGGGAATCCCGAAGGTGGACGGCCTGACGGCCGATTTGGGCGCGAGTTTTTATCAGCTCCGCTCCAAGGAGCGCGGTTTCTCAATCCAGGCCGGGGGTGCGCTGGACATGCGATTCGATCGTGGGGCCAGCGTGACTGCCGGTCATATCATCAACACTCTAAACGAGAAATCTCTCGTCGAGCTGCTCGAGCAGCGAGGCGAAGAAAGGGGGAAAAGGGCGCGGTTAATTGCCAGAGCGGTCACCGGGGCACGACCTATCCAGTCCATCCAGGAGCTTGCCCGCGTGGTCGAGCGGGTCGTGCCTCGGGCCGGCCGCCGTATTCATCCGGCAACACAGAGCTTCATGGCTCTGCGCCGCGCCGTGAATCGCGAAGACGAGGAGCTGGCAGCACTGCTGGCCGCGGCGCCGGAACTGGTCCGCGGTGGTTGTCGCATCGCAATCATATCGTTCATGAGCTTGGAGGACCGAAGCGTCAAAAGGGCTTTCAACGACCTGGTCCGCCAGGGCCGGGCCATTCGCCTGCTGAAGCACGTTCTTCGGCCGGCGGAAGAAGAGGTGCGTAGCAATCCGGCCGCCCGCAGCGCCAGGCTGCGAGTGGTGGAGATGAAGTAGCGAGGGATAGAGAGTGGCGACGCTGGCAGCATTCTTCAGAAGGATCGAAGTGGAGGCGCCCCCGGTGGAGGAGGCGTCGCAGTGGCTCCCGGCCGCGGAGGCAGACCCGTACCGGTTGCGCCTGCTTCCCAACGAGCAGGTACATTTCTTCGCCAAGCAGATCGACAACAGCCGGGTCGTTCGTCATGCCGACCCGGTGGCGCGTCGTAAGGGCTTGGGCGCGATTGGCGTCGCTTGTCTGGCCGCCGCCTTCCTGATCTTCATCCTGCTGCCCGAGATGGGCGGCCGGGTTACCGGTTTTCAGATCTGCTCGCTCCAGCGGCAACACGAGGCGCTGACCAACCAGAGGGCGGCCCTCGAGCTGGAGGAGGCCAAGCTGTTGAGCCCCGAGCGACTTGAAGAACTGGCCCGGCAACTGGAGCTTATGGATCCAGTGCCGGGCCAGCTTTTTTTGTTGAACCCGAAGCCCGACAGCTCCATGGCCGCGTTGGGCGTGCAGCCTAAGCGCTGAGGCAAGCGAGTGAACGGGAGGCGGAGTTGGAATCGCGGGCGGCAAAAACGTTCACTACTCGATTATTTCTGCTCGTCGGGCTCGCGCTGGTCTGGGCCTTCCTGATCCTCTGTCGCCTGTTCTACCTTCAGGTAGTCCACCACCGTACCTTCCGCGAGCAGGCCGACAGGCAGACCAGCCGCCGGGTCGAACTGCTGGCCGACCGCGGAGGGATCCACGACCGCAACGGCGCGCTGCTGGTCAGGAGCCTTCAGGCCGACTCCGTCTATATCAACCCCCTGCTGGTGCCCGACCGGGCGGTGGCCGCCGAGATCCTGGCGCGCATCCTCGAGCTGGACCGCCAGGCGCTCTACGACAAAATCCAGCGGGCCTTTGAGCGCCGCCGCGGCTTCCTCTGGATCGCACGCAAGACACCCGCCGCCGCGGCCGTGCGGCTGAAGAGCCTCAACCTGGACTGGATCCGTTTCCGCACCGAGCAGCAGCGCCAGTACCCGAAGGGCGTGCTGGCGGCCCACTTGGTCGGCGCCGTCGATTTCGCGCAGCAGGGCAACCTCGGGCTCGAACAGAGCCTGGATGCCGATCTGCGCGGCCGGAACGGCCAGGTGCGGATGCTGGCCGACGTCAGTGACCGCGGGATCGAGACCCAGGTGGCCACCGAGCCGCAGGCCGGCAAGAACGTCACCCTGACCATCGACGAACGCATCCAGTTCATCGCCGGGCGCGAGCTGAAGGCGGCCGTCGAACGCGAACGCTGCACCAGCGGCAGCGTGGTGGTGATGAATCCGCACAATGGCGAGATCCTCGCCTTGGCTTCTTTCCCGGAGTTCGATCCCAACCGCCCGCCGCCGCCGGGAGAAGATCCTGCGGTGCGGTTCAATAACGCCGTTTCGGTCCCCTTTGAGCCCGGGTCGGTGTTCAAGGTGGTGACGGTGGCGGCGGCGCTGGAAACGACGCGGCTGCGGCCGGAGACGGTCATCCCTTGCGGCAATGGCCGCATCAACCTGTTCGGGCGGGTGGTGCACGATCATCATTCCTACCCGGCGCTGACGCTGGCCGAAGTGCTGGCCAAATCCAGCAACATCGGCGCCATCAACGTCGGGCTCAAGGTGGGCGACCCGCAGATGCTGGAATACATCCGGCGATTCGGCTTCGGCCGCAAGACGGGCCTGCCGCTGCCGGCCGAATCGGCGGGCCTGGTTCGCCCGTTGAACCGGTGGCAGAAGACCTCGATCGCCAGCGTGGCCATGGGACACGAGATCAGCACCACCACGCTGCAACTGGCCGTGGCCAGCGCGGTGTTCGCCAACGGCGGCCTGCTGGTCCAGCCGAAGCTGATCCTGTGGCGGCAGCGGCCGGGCGGGCCGGTCGAGCGGACGCCGGCGCCGGCCCCGGTGCGGGTGCTGAAGCCGGAGACGGCCATCACCATGCGTCAGTTGATGGAGGCCGTGGTGCTGAACGGAACCGGCAGAGCGGCGCGGCTGGACGGCTACAGCGCCGGCGGCAAGACGGGCACCGCGCAGATCTTCGACCTGGCGGCGCGGAAGTTCACCCACCGCTACAACGCCTCCTTCATGGGTTTCGCGCCGGTGACCAGCCCGGCCATCGTGGTGGCAGTTACCTTGAACGGCGCCAACAAGTACGGCGGCACGGTAGCCGCGCCGGTGTTCCGCGCGATCGCCACCGAGGCGCTGCGGCTGCTGAGCGTGCCCAAGGACGTGCCCGAGGCGCGGCCCGCCGGCAACGACCCGGTGGATGAAAACGACCTGGCCATCGCCGATCTCAACGCGCCGGCGACACCGCCTCCGGCGGCCGCCCCGGCGCCGGCGGCGCAGCCGCAATTGCCCGTCCTGGTGGCCGCGGCGCGACCGGGCCTGGCGGCTGGTTCTGGTCCGGTGGCCCCGGATTTCCAGGGCAAGTCCATGCGCGCGGTGTTACGGGCGTCCCTGGCCATGGGGCTGCGGGTGGAGATCAACGGCAGTGGGATCGCGCGCGGCCAGGCGCCGGCGCCGGGCAGCCCGCTCTCGCCCGGCCAGCCTGTGCGGATCGAGTTCGCCCCATGACCGTGGGGGAGGTCCTGGCGGGCGCGCGGCTGAAGAGCGCGCTGCCGGAGGGATTGGCGGAGGCAACGGTGGCCGGACTGGATTACGATTCGCGGCGGATCGGCAAGGGCTGCCTGTTCTTCGCCTTCCCCGGCCAGCGGGTGGACGGGCGCGCCTTCGCGGGCCAGGCGCTGGCCAAAGGCGCGCTGGCCGTGGTCAGCGAATCGCCGCCGCCGCAGGGCTTCGAAGGGACGTGGCTTGCGGTTGAGCACGGGCGGCAGGCGCTGGCGCTGGCGGCCCGCGACTTCTATCAACGGCCTGACCAGCGGATCGCGCTCACCGGCATCACCGGCACCAACGGCAAGACGACCACCGCCTACCTGGTGGACTCGATCCTGCGCGCCGCCGGCAAGACCACCGCGCTGGTGAGCACCATCGAGTACCGCCTGGCCGGGGAAATCCGCGCGGCCGCGAACACCACCCCGGAGTCGCTGGACGCGCTGCGGCTGCTCGCCGAGCTGAACCAGCGCGGCGGCACGCATGCCACAATGGAAGTGTCCTCGCATGGGCTGGCGCTGGCGAGGGTGTACGGTCTCCAGTTCCACACCGCCGTCTTCAGCAACCTCACGCGCGACCACCTCGACTTCCACGGCAGCATGGCCGAGTACTTCGCCGCCAAGCGCCGGCTGTTCGAGGGCGCCGGCGCGCCGCCGCCGCGAGTGGCCGCCATAAATCACGACGATCCTTACGGGCGGCGGATCCCGGCGGCCCCGCAAACCGAAGTGCTCTGGTACGGCCTGGAGCAAGGCGCGGCCGTGCGGGCGCGGAACGTGGCGGCCGGTTTTGAGGGCGTGCGAATGGACGTCGAGATCGGCGGGCAGCGGTTCCCGGTGAGTTCTCCCCTGCCCGGCCGCATGAACGTCTACAACATCCTGGCCGCTTGCTGCGCCGCCTGGAGCTTCGGGATTGCGCCGGAGACCATCGCCGCCGGCGTCGCCGCCTGCGCGGCCGTGCCGGGCCGGTTCGAGAAGGTCGAAGAAGGACAGCCGTTTCTGGTGGTGGTCGATTACGCGCACACCGACGCCGCCCTGCGCAACGCCATCGCGGTGGCCCGCGGGCTGAAGCCCAAGCGGGTGATTACGCTGTTCGGCTGCGGCGGCGACCGCGACCGCGCCAAGCGCCCGCTAATGGGCGAGGCCGCCGGCGAGCTGAGCGACTTTGCGGTGCTGACCTCGGACAACCCGCGTTCGGAAGACCCGCTGGACATCATCAACGACGCCCTGGTCGGGCTGCGCCGCCATGACGTCGAGCACGCCGTCGAGCCGGATCGCGAAAAGGCCATCCGCCGCGCCATTGCCGAGGCCCGCGCCGGCGACATCGTCATCATCGCCGGCAAGGGCCACGAGACCTACCAGGTGCTAAAGGACCGCACCATCGCGTTCGACGATCGCGAGGTGGCCCGCCGGGTGCTGCGGCAGTTTGGCTACGGGGGAAAAAGTGGTGTTTGACCTCGGCGAGGTGGGCAGGGTGATCGGAGCGGAAAGCGCGCCGCCGGCCGTTGCCGTCGCCGGCTGGAGCGTGGACTCGCGGACCGTGCGGCCCGGCGAATTGTTCTTCGCCCTGCCCGGCCCGAAGCACGACGGCCACGACTTCGTGGCCGAAGCGTTCGCCAAGGGCGCGGTCGCGGCTGTGGTCGAGCGGCCGATGAACGGCGCCGGCGGGCCGGCGCTGCGAGTCGCAAGCGCGCTGGGTGCGCTGGAGGCGCTGGCCGCCTGGGCGCGCCGGCAGTGGAAGGGTGCGGTCGTGGCCGTGACCGGCAGCGCCGGCAAGACCACCACCAAGGACGTGATCGCGCATTTGCTGGCCACCGAAATGCCGGTCGGCAAGACCGAAGGCAACCTCAACAACCAGGTGGGCCTGCCGCTGTCGATCCTGCGGCTGCCGGCGGAGGCGCGGGTGGCAGTGCTCGAGCTGGCCATGAACCACGCCGGCGAGATCCGGCGGCTGGCCGGCATCGCGCAGCCCGAGTTCGGAGTGGTCACGAACGTAGGCCACGCCCATGCCGGATTCTTCGGCTCGCTTGAGGAGGTGGCGCTGGCCAAGCGCGAGTTGATCGAGGCACTGCCGGCGGCGGGCGTGGCCGTGTTGAACGCCGACGACCCGCGGGTGGCGCGCTTCGCCGAGATCCACCCGGGGCGGGTGATCACCTTCGGGCTGTCCGCCGGCGCGGCGGTGTGCGCCGAGCGGGTCGAATATAGCCCCGACGGCGTGCGTTTCCGCGTAGGGGCGACCCAACTGGAGAGCCGGCTGGCGGGGCGGCACGGGGTGCTGAACATCCTGGCCGGGCTGGCGGTGGCCCGCGGGTTTGGCATCGAAACGGAACGCCTGGCCGAGGCGGTGCGGCAACTGGCGCCCGGCTCGATGCGCGGCCAGCGCTTCACCCACGCCGGGGTGACGATTTTAGACGACTGCTACAACTCCAACCCGGAGGCGGCTCGCGCCATGCTGGAGCTGCTCCGGGCGATACCGGCGCGGCGGCGAGTGGCCGTGCTGGGGGAGATGCTCGAGCTCGGCCGTTGGTCCGAGGGCCTGCACGGCGACGTAGGCCGTTACGTCGCCGAGTGCGGCATTGACTTGCTCGTAGGGATACGCGGCGCGGCCAGAATACTGGTCGAGCAAGCGGTACGCTCCGGACTGTCGGGCGGCGCCGCGTTCTTTTTCGAGGACCCGGACCAGGCGGGCGAGTGGCTGCGCGAATTGCTGAAGGAGGGCGACGCCGTGCTGTTCAAGGGCTCGCGAGGCACACAGGTGGAAAGGGCGCTGGCGCGGTTCCTGGAGCGCGGCGGCCAGGAGCGCGCCCACTGAAATGCTCTACTGGCTTCTTTACGAACAACTGTTTCCTTATTTCAGCCCGTTCCGGGTGTTCCGCTACGTGACCTTTCGCACCGCGTTCGCGGGGCTGACGGCGCTGCTGCTGTGCCTGGTTATCGGCCCCTGGCTGATCGCCAGGCTCAAGCAGTTCCAGATCGGGCAGCACATCCGCGAGGACGGCCCGCGCTCGCACCAGAAGAAGGCCGGCACGCCCACCATGGGCGGCGTGCTGATCGTGGTCTCGGTACTGGTTCCCACTCTGCTCTGGAGCAACCTGACCAACCCTTATATCTGGACGGCGCTGTTCGCCATGCTTGGTTTCGCTGCCATCGGTTTCTGGGACGACTACCTGAAGGTGCGTCGCGGCAAGAACCTGGGGCTGAGTGGGCGCAAGAAGATCCTCTTGCAGTGCCTGGTGACAGTGGCCATCGGCGTGGTGCTGCTGGCGCTGCGGGCCTTGGGCCAGTACTCGACCACCATGAACGTGCCGTTCTTCAAGCAGCTCAGGCCGACGCTGTTGATCGAGAGCTTTCTGGCCAGCGCCTGGACCTACCCGCTGGCCTTCACCTTCTTCTTCCTCTTTCTCTTCTTTGTCCTGGTGGGCTCCACCAACGCCGTCAACCTCACCGATGGGTTGGACGGGCTGGCCATCGGCCTGATGGTGATCGCGGCCGGCGCCATGACCGTGCTGACTTACACCAGCGGGCACTCCGTCTTCGCCCGCTACCTGGACCTGATCTGGCTGCCGGCGGCCCCCGAGCTGACCATATTTTGCGGCGCGCTGACCGGCGCCTCGCTCGGCTTCCTGTGGTACAACGCCCATCCGGCCGAGATCTTCATGGGCGACGTGGGCTCGCTGGCGCTGGGCGGCAGCATGGGTGTGGTGGCCGTGCTGATCAAGCAGGAGATCCTGCTGCTGTTCATCGGCGGCATCTTCGCGCTGGAGGCGCTCTCGGTCATCCTCCAGGTGGGCAGCTACAAGCTGCGCCGCAAGCGCATCTTCAAGATGGCGCCGCTGCACCACCATTTCGAAGCGCTGGGCTGGCAGGAGTCCAAGATTATCGTGCGCTTCTGGGTGGCCGGGCTGATCCTGGCCATGTTCGCGCTGACGACGTTGAAGTTGAGGTGAGGGCGGTGGACTTACGCGGCGCCGAGGTTCTGGTGGTCGGCATGGCCCGCTCCGGGCTGGCCGCGGTCGAGTTGCTGCTCGACAAGGGCGCCGTGCTGCGCGCCACCGACCTGAACGCGCCCGAGGCGGAGACGGCGGCGAAATTGGCGCGCTGGGGCGTGGAGTTCCGCCTGCAAACCCCGGAGGTGTTCGAAGGCGCCGGCTGGATCGTGCTCTCGCCCGGCGTTCCCGCCGACCTGGAGCCGCTCGCGGCCGCCCGTCAACGCGGCGCGCGTGTGATCCCGGAGGTCGAGCTGGCCGGCTGCTTCCTGCGCGGCCCGACCATCGGCATCACCGGCTCCAACGGCAAGACGACCACCACCGCTCTGGTGGGCCACATCCTGCGGGAAGCGGGCATCCCGGCCCAGGTGGGCGGCAACATCGGCCAGCCGGCGGCGGCCATGGTGGACCGCTCGCGCGACCAGCAGTGGAATGTCCTGGAGCTTTCCAGCTTCCAGCTTGAAACCATCCAGCGGTTTCGCGCCGAAATCGCCGTGGCCCTCAACGTGACGCCCGACCATCTCGACCGCCACCACACCTTCGAGAGCTACGTCGCCGCCAAGGCGCGGCTGTTCGAGACGCAGCGGAAAGAGGATTTCGCCGTGCTGAACGCCGATGACACCACCTGCGTCCGGTATAGCGAGCGGACGCCGGCGAGGAAGTCCTGGTTCAGCATTCACCGCGCGGTGGCGCCCGGCGCATTCCTCTCCGGGGGCAGGCTGTTCCTGGAGGGCGATCCCTTCCTCGAGGCGCGCGAGATCCCGCTGCGCGGGCTGCACAACGTCGAGAACACGCTGGCCGCGGCCGCGGCCGCCAGGCTGGCCGGGGCCGGCCCGGCGGCCATTGCGGCCGCCGTCCGCACCTTCCCCGGCGTCGAGCACCGGCTGGAGTTCGTGCGGCGCCTCGGCGCAGTCGATTTCTACAACGACTCCAAGGCCACCAACGTGGACGCCGCCATCAAGGCGCTGGAGGCGTTCGACTCGCCGCTGTGGGTGATCCTCGGCGGCAAGGACAAGGACAGCGACTACACCCTGCTCCGCGAGCTGCTCGCTCGCAAGGCGCGGGCGGCGCTGCTCATCGGCGCGGCCGCGGCCAAGATCGCCGCGCACCTGGAAGGCGCCGTGCCGCTGGTTCACTGCGGCACGCTGGAAGCGGCCGTACGCACCGCCTGGCGCCAGGCCCAGCCGGGCGACACCGTGCTGCTCGCGCCGGCCTGCGCCAGTTTCGATCAGTTTCAGAACTTCGAGCACCGGGGGAGAGTGTTCAAGGAGGTTGTCGCGGCGCTGGAGGAAAGCTGAGATGACACAACGCGTGAGACTCGACTGGTGGCTGTTCTTGAGCCTCGTGGGCCTGGTGTTCTTCGGGCTGCTGATGGTGTGGAGCGCCTCGTCCCACATGGCCGAGGTGAAGTACCGCTCCAGCACGTACCTGGTGGTGCGGCAGGCGGCCTGGGCGGGGCTGGCGCTGGGGCTGATGATGCTCTTCATGCGGCTGGACTACCGCAAGCTGAACCACCCCGCCTGGGCGTTCGGCTCCATCGCGGTGGTGCTGATGCTGCTGGCGGTGGCGTATTTTGTCGGCGAGCGGCAGCGCTTTCTTCGCGTGGGTCCGATCGGGATTCAGCCCTCCGAGTTCGCCAAGCCGGCGCTGATCGTCTTCCTGGCGTATTTCGTGACGCTGCGGGCGAAGACGCTCAACGACCTGCGCACGCTGGCGCAGGCGGCGATGACGATCGGGCTGGTGGCCGGGGCGGTGATGGTCCCCGACCTCGGCACGGCGGCGGTGCTGGTAGTGGCGGCGGCGGTGGTGTTCTCGGTCGCCGGCCTCCAGACGCGGTACTTCAAGTTCGCCGCCCTGGCAACGGCCGTCTTGCTGGTCTGGGCCATCGGCAAGGACCCGTACCGGGTCGCACGTGTGGTGTCCTTCCTCGACCCGGAGTTCAAGATCCTGGGCTGGCTGGGCGTGGCCGAGCCGGTGAGGGAATATATGGGCCGGTCGGCCCACGGGCGCAACCCCAACTATCATCGGGAGCAGTCGTTAATCACCGTGGGCAGCGGCGGCGCCCTGGGTCAGGGGATCATGAAGGGGGCGATGAAAAACCTCTACCTGCCCGAGGCCCACAACGACTTCATCTACGCGGTGGTGGGCGAGGAGCTGGGGCTGGCCGGCTGCGCGGCGCTGGTGCTCGTGTTCCTGATCATTCTCTGGCGGGGGGCGCGGCTGGCGCGCAGCGCGCTGGACGACTTCGGCCGTTACGTGGCCCTGGGCGTGACCACCATCATCGTGGTGCAGGCCTTCATCAACATGAGCGTGGTGCTCGGCCTGGCCCCGACCAAGGGGATCCCGCTGCCGATGATCAGCTACGGCGGCAGCTCGCTGGTGAGCACGCTGATCTGCGGCGGCATGTTGCTGAGCGTGAGCGAGCGGAGCGGATGACCTTTCTCATGGCGGGCGGCGGCACTGGCGGACATGTCATCCCCGCGCTGGCGGTGGCCGGCGAGCTGCGCCGGCGCGGCCACCAGCCCTGGTTCATCGGCACGCGCCGCGGCCTGGAAGCCCGGCTGGTGCCGGCGGCCGGGTTCCCCATCGAGTGGATCGAGATCGGCGGGCTGAAGCGGGTCGGCCTGGCACAATGGCTGCGCACCATGTGGCAGCTTCCCGCCAGCACCTGGGCGGTGTGGCGCCGTCTGGGCCGGCGGCGCCCGGCCGCCGTGTTCAGCTTGGGCGGCTATGCCGCCGGGCCGGTGATGCTGGCCGCCTGGCTGCGGCGCATCCCGATCCTGGTCATGGAGCCCAACGCCGTGCCGGGCTTCACCAACCGCCGCATGGGGCGCGTGGTGGCGCGGGCGCTGATCAATTTCGAGGAGACGGCGCGATACTTCCCCCCCGGCCGGACCGAGCGCACCGGCGTGCCCGTGCGGGCCGGGTTCTTCGCGCTGCCGCCGAGGCCGAGGGGCGCGACCCTTAACCTCCTGGTCACCGGGGGCAGCCAGGGATCGCGTACGCTCAACCGCGCCACCCGCGAGAGCTGGCCGCTGTTCCGCGCCGCCGGTCTCCCGGCGCGGATGGTTCTGCAAACGGGAACGGCCGCCCACGCCGAGTTCCAGCGCGATTTTGCCGCCGCCGGCCTGGCCGGCGAGGCGGTTCCTTTCATCGACGACATGCCGGCCGCCTTCGCCTCCGCCGACCTGGTCGTCTGCCGCTCCGGGGCGGGCGCGGTGGCCGAACTGGCCGCCGCCGGCAAGCCGTCGATCCTGGTTCCCTTCCCTTTCGCCGCCGACCAGCACCAGTTGCGCAACGCCGAGGCGATGGCCCGGGCCGGCGCCGCCAGGCTGGTGCTCGACTCCGAGATGAACGGGCGGCGGCTGTTCGAGGAAGCCGGCGCGCTGTGGGCCGAGCCCGGGCGGCTGGAGAAGATGGGCGAGGCGGCGCGGCTGCTGGCCCGCCCGGGTGCGGCCGCGCGGGCGGCGGAGCTGCTGGAGGAGGCGGCGCGGATTTCCGGTTGACAGCGAGGGGCCAAAGTCGGAACAATAGGCTATCCAAATGTTTTTGCGGCCACAGCACCTGCACTTCACCGGCATCGGCGGCATCGGCATGAGCGGCATCGCCGAGATCCTGCTCAATCTCGGCTTCACCATCAGCGGCTCGGACCTGAAACTGGGGCCCATCACCGAGCGGCTGGCGCGGCTGGGGGCGCGCATCTTCGAAGGGCACGACGCCGCCAACGTCGTCGGCGCCAAGGCGCTGGTGAACAGCTCGGCGGTCGGCGAAGACAACCCGGAAGTGCGGGAGGCGCGCCGGCTCCAGATCCCGGTGATCCCGCGCGGGGAGATGCTGGCCGAGCTGATGCGGCTGAAGTACGGCATCGCGGTCGGCGGCAGCCATGGCAAGACCACCACCACGGCGATGCTGGCCACCGTGCTAAGCCAGGCCGGGCTGGATCCGACCGCGGTCGTCGGCGGCCGGCTGGGCCTGTTCGGCGGCACCAACGCGCGCATCGGGCAGAGCCAGTTCCTGGTGGTCGAATCCGACGAGAGCGACGGCTCGTTCCTGAAGCTGGCGCCGATCCTGGCGGTGGTCACCAATATCGACCGCGAACACCTGGACCACTACGCCTCGCTGGAGGAAATACAGGCCGCCTTCGTCGAGTTCATCAACAAGGTGCCGTTCTACGGGGCGGCCATCCTGTGCCTGGACGACGAGAACGTGCAGAAGATCCTGCCGCTGGTGCGGCGGCGGACCATCACCTACGGCACCCGCGCCCAGGCCGAGCTGCACGTCGCCGAGATGACCTGCTCGCACTTTGCGAGCGAGTTCGCGGCCCGCTACCGCGGCCAGGACCTGGGGACGTTCCGCCTCCAGGTGCCGGGGGCGCACAACGTGCTGAACGCCGCGGCCACCGCGGCCGTCTGCCTGGAGCTGGGCGTGGACCCGGAAGTGATCCGCGAGGCGCTGGCCCGCTTCGCCGGCGTCGAGCGGCGCTTCCAGATCCGCGGCCAGGAGCGCGGCGTCACCGTGATCGACGATTACGGTCATCATCCGACCGAGATCCGCTCCACGCTGGCGGCGGCCCGGGCCTGCCGCTACCGCCGCATCCTGGTCGTCTTCCAGCCGCACCGCTACACGCGCACCTTCCACCTCATGGACGATTTCGCGCGCTGCTTCTACCAGGCCGACGCGGTGCTGGTGTTGGATATTTACGCCGCCGCCGAGCCGCCGATCGAGGGGGTGACCGGCGCCGCCCTGGCCGAGCGGCTGCACGCCTTTGGCCACCGCGGCGCCGAGTTCGCCGGCGCCATCGAGCGGGCGGCGGAGCGGGTGTTGGGGATGGTCGAGGAAGGCGACCTGGTGCTGACGCTGGGCGCCGGCAACGTCTGGCAGGCCGGCGAGCGGATCCTGGAGAAGTTGCGGGGGAGAACAGGCGATGGCGCGTAGGCAACTGGCTCAGTTGGAACTGGAACACCTCGGCGGCCCGCCCGAGCCGCCGCCACCGCCGCGGCCGGTGCGGGCCAGGCCGGCGCCGCGCGGGCCGGTGCGGCTCCGTTTCGCGCTCGTCCTCGTGGCCGGAGTCGCGGCCGTCTTTCTCCTGGTGGTGGGACTGCATCAGCTTGACCGCTTGCTGGCCGGCGCCCCGCGCCTGGGGCTGCGCGCCAACGCCCCGGAGCGCTTCCGCATCGAAGGCCTCGTCCATGGCTCGCGCGCCGAAGTGGCCCGCGTGTTCGCCGCCGACTTCGGCCGCAGCATCTACACTCTTCCGCTCGGCGAGCGCCGCCGCCAGTTGATGCGGGTGGATTGGGTGCGCGAGGCGACGGTGTCGCGCCGCTGGCCGAACCGCCTGGCGGTGCGCGTGGTCGAGCGGACGCCGGTGGCCTTCGCCCTGATGCCGGCGGAAGTCGCGCTGATCGACGCCGAGGGCGTGATCCTGAAGCTGCCCGCCCGCGCCGATTTCTCGCTGCCGGTGCTCGGCGGCGTCCGGCGAGAGCAGCCGCCGGCGGTGCGGCGCGAGCGCGTCGGCGTCATGCTCCAGCTTCTGGACGAGCTGGAAACCTACGCGCCCCGGATTTCCGAGATCGACGTGAGCGATCCGGAGGACCTCAAGATCACCCAGACGCTGGAAGGGCGAGCGATCCGCCTGCGGCTGGGCGGCAGCCACTTCCTCTCGCGGGTGGAGAACTTCTACGCGCACTACCCGGAGATCAGCCGCCGCCTGCCAGAGACCACCGAGTTCGACCTGCGGCTGGGGGACCAGATCACCGGCGCCAGGCAGCCTGCCCCCCCACCGCGGACCGGGAGGCCTGCCCTGCGGACCAAAGGAGACAACAGTGAGCGCTAAACCGATCTACGCGATGGGAGTGGACGCCGGCAGCGATCGCACGCGCGCCGTCATCTGCCTGCTGGAACAGGGGCGGCTGCGCCTGCTGGGTTACGGCGAGGCGGCCGCCGAGGGCTGGCTGCAGAGCCGCATCGCCGACCAGAAGGCGGTGGCCGCTTCAATCCTGGCGGCGCGGCGGGAGGCCGAGCGCGTAGCCCAGGGCCGGGTCGGCTCGGCCGTGCTGGGCACCGGCGGCTCCACCATTTGCTGCGGCACCGGCAAGGGCGGCTACGAGGCCGGCTACAGCCGCGAGTTCAACCAGCACGACCTCACCCGGGTGATCGAGCGGGCTTCGCACGTGCGGTTTCTGGAAGACGAGATGCTGCTGCACCTGTGCGTGCAGGATTTCAGCGTCGATGGCCGCCGCGGCCACCGCGACCCGCGCGGGACGTTCGGTTCGCACTTAAAGGCTTACGTGAGCCTGGTGACTTTCTCCATCCAGGAGCACCACCTGCTGGTCGGCGCGGCCAACCTGGCCGAGCTGATGGTGGAAGAGACCGTGTTCGAGCCGCTGGCGGCCGCCTACGCCTGTCTCAAGCCGGAACAGCGGCGCGAGGGCATCGCGGTGATTGACATCGGCGCCGAATCCACCGACCTGGTGGTCTACTACGGCGACGCACTGGTGCTGGCCTCCAGCCTGCGGCTCGCCGGCGCCAACTTCACCAGGGATGTCGCCAAGAAGCTCGGCCTGAGCTTCGAGGAAGCGGAGGCGGTGAAGATCCAGCATGGGTGCGCGATGGTGGGGCTGACGGCCGACACCAGCGTCATCGAGGTGCCCACCCCGGCCGGCCGCCAGCGGCGCGAGATGCCGCGCGACGAGCTGAACTTCGTGCTGGAAGCGCGCGCCGAGCAGCTTTTCAAGTACGTCAGGCGCGAGTTGGCCCGCGTCCAGATGCAGGACAAGCTGATGGGCGGCGTGGTGCTGTGTGGGGGCACGGCCCGCCTGAACGGAATGTGCGACGTGGCCGAGTTCGTGCTGAAGTGCCCGGCCAGTTGGGGCCTGCCGGTGGGCATCCAGGACTGGCCGCCGGCGCTGGAGGACCCCGCCTGGGCCACGGCCGCCGGCCTGGCCATGTACTCGGCCCGGCTCAAGCAGCGGGAGATGGATGGCGGATCCCGGGGCCTGATCGACAAGGTCCTGGGCTGATGGCGTAGGGGCCGGGCATGCCCGGCCCGCTACAGGCGGACAAGGAAGGGGGAACGGTCGTGGTTGACGATCTGAGATTCGAGATCCAGGAAGAAGAGGCCCAGGTGCGGCCGAGAATCAAGGTCATCGGCGTCGGCGGGGCCGGCTCCAACGCGGTGGCCCACATGATGGACTGCGGGCTGGAGGGAGTGGAGTTCCACGTCCTCAACACCGACGTGCTGGCGCTGAAGGCCTCGCCGGTTCCCAACAAGCTGGCCATCGGCTTGAAGATCACCAACGGCCAGGGCGCCGGCGGCGACCCCGAGATCGGGCGCCAGGCGGCGCTGGAGGACACGGCGCGCATCGTCGAAATCATGGCGGGCGGCGACATCGTCTTCGTTGCCGCCGGGCTGGGCAGCGGCACCGGCACCGGGGCGTCGCCGGTGGTGGCCTCGCTGGCCAGGGAACTGAGCGCCCTCACCGTGGCCATCGTCACCAGGCCATTCAGCTTCGAGGGATTGCGCCCGGCCGAACAGGCCGCGCACGGCCTGACCGAGTTGGCCGGTTCGGCTGACGCGGTCATCGCCGTGCCCAACGACCGGCTGCTGACGCTAGCCCCGCGCGGCACCAGCCTGCTGGAGGCCTTCCGCATGGCCAATGACATCCTGCGCCAGGCGGTCGGGGAGATCGTCGAGATCATCACCACCCCCGGCCTGATCAACCGCGATTTCGCCGACATCCGCGCCACCATGCGCGGCATGGGCGTCACGCTGATGGGCACGGCCATGGCCCGTGGGGAGAACGCCGCCCTGGAGGCGGCCCGCCAGGCCATCAGTTGCCCGCTGGTCGAGGACGCCCGCATGAGCGGGGCGCGCAACATCCTCATCCAGGTCACCGGCTCCAGCCGGCTCGGTCTGCACGAGCTCAACGAAGCCTGCGCGCTGATCCGCGAAGCCGCCCAGTGCGAGGAGGCGCGGGTGACCTTCGGCGTCGTGCTGAACGAATCGATGGCCGACGCGGTAAAGGTCACCGTCATCGCCGCCGGCTTCAGCCAGCCCGCGGCCGCGCCGGCCTTCGCCGCTCCGCCGGCGAGCGTGCCCGAGCCGGAGCCCGAACCCGAGCTGGTGGGCTTCACCGTCGGCGCCGGTTCCCCCTCGGACGACGACGCCGACGACCTGGAGACGCCGCCCTACCTCCAGCACCGCCGGCTGGTGCAGTAGGGGTCGGGCATGCCCGGCCCCTACGCGAGGCGCTCCGGCGGCC